>CAYVLJ010000136.1:282-4908 GCA_964452375.1 uncultured bacterium
CAAGCTGTACTGCGCTTTTGTATTTCTGTAGTCAGCAAGGGTATCCAGACCAAAACCGTAAACCGCATTCAATAGCGTGTCATATTGTGTCAGGTCATACCATTGGCCGCCCAGGTCGTACATATCGAAACGCAAACCCGCATTCACGACCAGGCCTTCAAATTCCAGCTTATCCAGCACATAGGCACCCAAACGGATCGGCGTTTGATCCCAGTTATAATATTCTTCCCATGTGGTCATGGGTGCGACCATCCAGGAATCGACAACGTTTTTAGTATGAACAAAGTTGAACCCTGTTTTGATCTCGTTGTTTCTCGTGATCTGTTTCTGATAGTCACCCTTGACAGTTGTTACGATATTGTAACTTTCGTCACGAGCAAACCCCGCCCAGTCCGTTCTGGCCCCATCAACAAGGCTCGGACTGTATGTAGGGTGGTAACCACTGGGGTAATCATTGATCATCCAGTAATCATAAGCGCCGAAAATATCCTGGAACATTCTCAATGTGTCTGTCAGATCGATCGAATCCAGGGGTGTGATACTGTAATCGGTACGCGTACTGTTAATAAGTAATTTCGCAAATGAACTTTCATCGAACTGATGGTTCAGTTCCAATCCAATGCCTCTGCGGGTAATATCCATCGGGTTATTGAAACCATCCTGAAAAACCGCATAGGAAACGGTCGCCAAATTTGCAACAGACCATGTTGAGGTATAATGACCGCCCATGGAAGGGCTGTTGTTATTTGTCGTACTCACCGAATTTGTTTTACCGTAATTCCCGATCATTGTCAGAGTGGTTTTGGGGGTTAGATCAGCCGTCATGTTGATCCTGAAGGCATCATCATTATATGTGTCTCTGGAAAGCGGCATGATATAGGCCATTTGATTTGTCCTGTAAGATGCAAAAAATCTTAAATTACCAAGATTTTCGGCAAAGGGAACCGGACCGCCAAAACCCATATCGACGATATAATCGGGTTTATCATGAACGACCTGACGGTCATGTTCATATTCATAGATCTTTTTCAGTTGAGCCGGGGTCAGGTCGTTGGTGGGATCGGAGTCGCCCATCAGCTCAACAGACAAAGCGTTATAACCGCCTTCAAATCCTCTGTACTGAGCTTTGGTATAAAAATCCCAAACGCCATTGTCCGTACCGGTCCAGCAAACGTCTTCATCCATATATCCACGGTGCCAGTAACCCATCGGGTCGCCAAGAGGTGTCCCGAACTGTTTGGCCTGAAGAGGAACATATTGAACGTCCACGGTTCCGGAATAATTTTTCTTGTCACCTTTCTTGGTCACAACGGACACAACACCGGATCGGGCATTATCATATTCCGCACTAAAACCACCGACCTGTATCTGAACTTCCTGCACGGCTGACATTGGAATACTGGTGTAAGGCGTATTGGAACGCTGATCATTGGTTGACATACCGTCCACCAAATAAAGCATTTCATCAGAATCACCGCCACGGATGGATAACCCGGAAACACCTGCCTGCAATGAGACCGCTTCGGATACGCTTTTTACGGGCATTTCCGAGATCTCATCATTTGAAATATTGGTTTGGCTTCCGGAAATATCCGTTCTGACCACTGGACGTTCAGCCGTCACAACGACTTCTTGTCCTTTATAAGCCTCAACTTCCATGTTAAAATCCACCTTTGTGTTCAAGTCGATCTTAACTACCACGTCATTTTGTTTTAACCGGGCGTAGCCGACGTAACTGGCTTCAACCGAGTAAGTACCGGGAGGGACGTTGAGAATGGTATAATAACCTTCCAGATCGGCTGCGGCACCGTAAGATGTACCCGATACGATCACGTTGGCGCCCGCCAGGGGCTCTTCCGTGGCCGAATCAAGTATCCGTCCGCTGATCTTTCCGGTTGTAGCCGCCATTGCAAACAGCGAAAAGCCGATCAGCAACAGGACCACTATATATTTGTTAACTTTCATTTTAGTACCCATTGGTCATTGATTAGAAGGAGTATCTTAGAGTAAAGCTTTGGGAGTTATTGAACACACCGAAAGGCGTGTATGAATAATCGATCTGTATTCCCGCAACTTCTACACCTGAACCGAAGGTAAAGCCACGTTCATCGCGATTACCCATATAACCGACCCGTGCAAAGAAAACATCCATGAACTTGTACTCAATTCCCAAATCAATATATTCCGGATATGACCGCGGGTGACTTGCATCAACACTGAGAAGTACAGAGTGTTTGTCGGATCCGGATTTTGCGAAATCCATCAGGTCCATTGATACACCCATCGTAAATGTTAGAGGAAGTTGAAAACTCTCTTCTTCGTACATCACTTCACCTGAGAAGTTTCTGACGCTCATACCGAAAACAAAGCTTTTCCAGCCCGTTTTAAAGAAGGTACCGAAATCAAATGCAAGGGCATTTGCAATGTGCTGGCGTGTTTGAACACTTGAAACTCCGGTTTGAAGATCTTCGATAAGCACATTGCTTGATCCAAGATTCTGGCCAGCCCAGCGAACTTGTCCACCTACGGAGAATTTTGTACTTAATGCGACCGCATAACCGACACCTGCCTGCATGGCAGTGGGATAGATCAAACCGGTTTCAATATAACCCTGATCATTTCCCCAAAATTCGGTTCCTTCGATCTCACCATAATCAACAGACGCCATTGAAACTGAAACAGCTCCGAAGCGACCGCCTGCAATATTGAAAGCTCCGGTAAAGGCGTTGTGTTTAATACCGGCAATCCACATATTGTAAGATGCCGTCACATCCAAAGTACCATCCATAAAACCCAATGTCGCAGGGTTGTAGTATGCTGCCGCGGATCCGCATTCAACCGCATTCAAAGCACCGGCCATGCCGTTTGCACGGGCATCGGACCTGACGCTTAGGAATTGAAATCCGGTTTGTGCGATCTTTTCGTAGTCCTGAGCATAGGACAAGCTGACAGCAAGGCACAGGATCATCACAAGTATTGTTTTTATATTTTTCATAACGAGTTCCTTATGTTTCGTTGTATATAAAAGATGAATTAGTTGTTTTTAATGACCAAGCTTATTCCGTCTTCTTCTCCGTCATAATTCAGAGCTACGATATAAAGACTTTCATCAAAATTATAGAAATAGAGAACGTCCTTGATATCCGTACTGACGAAAACCTCGCG
Organism: uncultured bacterium; assembly: GCA_964452375.1. Taxonomy (GTDB): domain Bacteria; phylum Fidelibacterota; class Fidelibacteria; order Fidelibacterales; family Fidelibacteraceae; genus M50B103. The sequence continues at coordinate 3,448 of CAYVLJ010000136.1, forward strand.
GAATGTCACACCTACAACATTCGCTGAAACGGGGCTGAACCTTTTACCGCCGCTGGGATGATCCAGGGTGCTTTTATACATGGTAAATGATCCGCCGTTAATATACATTCTTAAGGTATCGACATCTTCCATATCTTCAAACCTCAGGAAGAACAGGTTCTGCGGGAGTTCCGGATCATAGGACAAATGAATGCCTTGATCAAAATCATTAACCGTGACACTGTCGAGACCGGCCAGAAGCGCATTCATCTTAGCTGGTGAACGTAAAAGATCGGTCACTCGCAATTCCTCATCTGCTGCCCAAAGCGTATCAACCTGTTCGACACCGAGTGAATCACACTGTGCCGCTGATTTCAAAGTCTTTGTAATTGTCGGATATGCCAGTTTATGTGCTATATCCTCGATCTCCGGGTCAGCTTCATAAGAACTCGGGAAAATTCCTGCACGGAAGTTATAGTAATTTGAGGTTGTTTCCGATTGATCGGCTGCTTTTGTCGATTCGGCACGGATCCAACGAACGAAATAACGGCCGGGATCCAAGTTATAGACGCACTTAGATAAGACCCGACCTGAACTGCCATCAGCTCTGTCACCGAATTCAGCTGCCATCTCCAGACCAATGCTGTTATCGGTCATGGGTATCCTGTTTCCTTCGGCATCCCATATCCGCATTGAAATATAATCATCGTAGTAGAAAGTGATCTCGTTATCCAGTTCAACGGCATTGGTGTCAATATCCAGATAGCTGTAAAGTGACATCACTTCAACTGCGGCACATGTCACATTGAAAGGCCTGTCGGCTAATTCCATAACGGGAATGGTTCCGGTACTACCATATAGACAGCGTGTCGCTTCCTGGAAAAAAGCATATTTGCTCATATGTTCGGTAATGGTGAATTCCTGCAAAGCGCCGGCTGTATATACAGAATCGAAGGTTGCATCGATCCTTCCTTCGAAATTGTCGGTAAAGGTTATACCGTCATAAGTTTCACCGCTTAACAAACTGTCAATAACAGCAGTCGTTTTATTTCTGTAAAGTTCAATAAGGACGTTTTCCTCACCAACATAGTAGTTTTCGGCGTATGCAAAAACCCATGTTTTTTCTGTTGTGCCCTTGATACCCGAAACTATTTGAGTTGTCACTTCAGTTTCAATGGTTTGTATGCCATCGGCATCAGCGATCAAGGCATCCACGTATTTTACATCAAGGAAATTTGGATCTTCAGAAGCCAATAGCGTTACACCACCGGTCAATCCACCATCCACGGTATAACAGGCCGCCTCGTCAAAGGGATCCATTTCAAAAACAAATGTATCGTCGGGAATATAGTCGCAAGAGCTAAGCACCAACAATACAAGAACAAGGTAAATTAATATTTTTTTCATTTTAACCTCTGCTTATTTATTTATCGAATAACAATGAATTTTTTGACCATGGTGTCGCCCTGATCAAGTCTGACA
>CAYVLJ010000137.1:0-364 GCA_964452375.1 uncultured bacterium
GAGGGCATGTGCTTTTACGACCGTCGTCCGACCGGAGAGATCGCCACGATCTATACCGATACCACCAATATTGAAGAAGACCCCGTAACAAGTCGCATTATCTGGTTGAAAGGACTTGAAGATATAAATTATACGTCATACTGGCGTTTTGTTTATATTCACGGCACACATGAAGAAGGACTGTTGGGAACACCGCAGTCAAAAGGTTGTATCCGCATGAGCAACAAAGATATAATCGAACTATTCAAGCTTGTTGATGCAGGCACATATGTAAATATAATCCGTCCGGAGACGGATGCTGCTTTGGAGGAATAATGAAAAAGATCTGCGTAGTCGGAACGGGATATGTGGGATTGGTCACTGC
>CAYVLJ010000137.1:374-4848 GCA_964452375.1 uncultured bacterium
ACTGCGGCCGGTCTGGCGGATTTCGGAAATTCCGTGATCGGTGTCGATATTGATGAATCCAAGATCAAAATATTACAGGAAGGCGATATACCCATTTATGAACCCGGTCTTCTTGAAGTCGTTGAACGAAATGTTAAAGCAGGACGTTTAAGCTTCACGACAGATATCAGTAAAGCCATCAAAGAATCGGAAGTTGTATTTTCTGCGGTTGGAACTCCTCCCGGAGAAGGCGGTGAAGCGGATCTGAGGGCTGTGTGGACGGTAGCGACTTCATTTGCAAACAATTTGAATGATTACAAAGTATTTATCAATAAATCGACCGTTCCGGTGGGTACGGGAAAGAAAACTCTTGAACTGATCAAAGAAAAATCCGGCGACAAAGATTGTTTTGATGTTGTTTCCAATCCCGAATTTCTACGTGAAGGTTCGGCTGTTGGTGATTTTCTGAACCCGGACAGGGTTGTCGTGGGTTCAAGAAGCAAAAAAGCCCAAACCATCATGCGTGATGTTTACCGTGCCCTGATAATGCGCGGTGTGGCATACGTCGAGACCAATATTGAGAGCGCAGAGATCATCAAGTATGCTTCCAACGCATTTCTTGCCGTAAAAATTACGTTTATCAATGAAATTGCTAATCTATGCGACGTTGTAGGCGGGGATGTGAACGAAGTGGCTAAAGCAATGGGTCTTGACGGTCGAATTTCTCCCAAATTCCTGCATGCCGGCCCGGGATTCGGCGGTTCCTGTTTTCCAAAGGATACTATGGCTCTCGTTGAGATTTTCAGAGAGCATGGTGTTAAAACCAGAGTTGTCGAAGCGACTATCGAAGCAAATGAATATCAGAAACAAGGTGTTGTAAATAAACTCCTTTCCGTTATGCCTAATCTGAAAGGCAAGACCATTGCGATTTTGGGACTTGCTTTTAAGCCTGAGACGGATGATACGCGTTTTTCACCGACAAAAGTTGTCATTCCCATTTTAGAGAGTAAAGGTGCAAAAATTCAGGCATACGATCCGGTTGCAACCGAGGATTTTAAACGGGATTTTCCTGACCTGGATTATAAAAAAAATGCCTATGAGGCCATTGACGGCGCTGATGCAGTAATACTTATGACAGAATGGAATGAGTTTCGCTCACTCGACCTCAATCGGGTAAAAGAATTATTGAAATCTCCGATATTTGTTGATACGCGAAATATTTACGATCCGCGGATGATGAAGAAAAACGGTTTCAAATTCGTTTGTACCGGCAGAACCAAGTGTGCGTTTTAGTTTAACGTTTAAGATTATAAGGTAAATATGGAAGTCATTAAGACAGAAATCACGGACATATTGTTGATACGTCCTAAAGTCTTTACCGACCTGAGAGGTGATTTTCGCGAAACATATCATGAAGATCGTTACCGAAAAGCCGGAGTGATTTGTTCTTTTGTTCAGGACAACCTGGTCCATTCGAAAAAGAACGTGTTCCGTGGTCTTCATTTTCAATTTCCGCCTTATCAACAGTCAAAATTGATCACAATGATCACTGGGGAAATTCTTGATATCGCGATAGATCTTCGCAAGGATTCAAAAACATATCTTCAACAGCTAAAGATAAAATTGAGCGCCGAAAATGAAGATCAGCTTTTTATACCTGCCGGTTTTGCACACGGTTATCATGTTTTATCGGACACGGCTTGTATTTCATATAAGGTTTCGCTTCCCTATGCCCCAGATCATCAGGGCGGTATCCGCTGGGATGATCCCGAATTAAAATTAACCGAGATGATCGATCAACCGATATTATCGAACCAGGACAAAGGCCTTCCATTGTTAAAAGAGGTGTTGAATAAACACAATTTTTGATATTGGTAATTCTAAAAAAATATTATATAATACGTGTTAATATTTTAAAGCATTTGAAAGGAATATATAAATGTCATTTATTGAGAAATTGAAAACGAAAGATACGCAATTCTGTGTAATAGGCTTGGGTTATGTTGGTCTTCCGCTCGCTGTTGAAGTTGCCAATGTCGGTATCAAGGTCACCGGTATTGAAATTGACACCAAGAAAGTTGATATGATCAATAAAGGCATAAACTATATTGGCGATGTTAAAGACGAAGAACTGAAAAAAGCAGTTGAAAAAGGTTTGATCACTGCTACTTTCGATTTTAGTGTTATAAAAGACATGGATGTCGTTTCTATTTGTGTACCCACGCCTTTAAACAAGCTCAAAGACCCTGATATGTCATTTATCAATTCTGCTTTGGATGAGATTGAAAAATACTTACATAAAGATCTTGTAGTCATACTGGAATCTACAACTTATCCGGGGACTACCCGTGAATACATGCTCCCCAGACTTGAAGAATCAGGTCTTGAATGCGGAAAAGATTTTTATTTGGCGTTCTCTCCGGAACGCGTAGATCCCGGCAACCCGATCTATTTAACAAAAAATACACCAAAAGTCCTGGGTGGTGTCACTCCGGCATGTACTGAACACTCAGTAGCGATCTATGAACAGATCTTTGACGAGATCGTTCCGGTTACATCGGCAGAAGCGGCTGAAATGGCAAAACTGCTTGAAAACACTTTTCGCATGATCAATATCGGTTGGGTTAACGAATTGGCGATCATGTGCGATCGGCTGGGCGTAGATGCCTGGGAAGTGATCGATGCGGCGGCTACCAAACCTTTCGGTTTTATGAAATTCTATCCCGGTCCGGGACTTGGCGGACATTGTATTCCGATCGATCCTCACTACCTAAGCTGGAAAATGAAAACCCTCAATTATAAAACCAAATTCATTGATCTGGCCGCTGAGGTCAATACTTCTATGCCGGAATACGTTGTTCACACTCTTATGGACGGCATGAACATGCATAAAAAAGCTTTGAACGGTGCAAGTGTGATGGTACTGGGCATGGCATATAAAAATGATATCGATGACCTGAGGGAATCTCCGGCATTTGATGTGTATAATCTTCTTGAAGACCGGGGTGCCACTGTTTGTTATCATGACCCATACTGCCCCTCATTTAAAAGAAATGGAGGAATGGTTGAATCCGTTCCTTTGACAGCGGAATTACTGCAATCATTGGATGCGGTCGTGATCACAACTGCTCATAAAAATGTAGATCACCAATTTGTTGTGGATAACGCAAAGTTGGTGATCGACAGCCGTAATGCAACTAAGGAATTGAAAAACACTGAGGGCAAGGTCCTTCGCATGGGCGGCGGACGCAAGCTCGAAGATTAGTCGATAAATCTTTTTGGAGGCCCCGCTCTAAAGAGTGGGGTTTTTAGTATTGACATGAAACATCTTCATCTTTACATCCATATTCCATTCTGCAGTAAAAAATGCATGTATTGCGATTTCTACAGTATCACCGATACCGATTTACATTTACCTTATCTACAAACATTAAAACGTTCAATAGCATTTCATGCATCCAAACTTGCGGATGAATATTCCGTAAGAACCATCTACATTGGAGGGGGAACACCCAATCTGCTTCAGGTATCACAACTTGAAGATATCCTAAATACTGTAGACGAACATTTCAATGTGGTTGAGTTTCCTGAAACGACCATTGAGATCAATCCTGAGTTTTCATCTGAGCGTGATTCTCTTAAAGCTTTACGGGATGCAGGATTTACACGACTTTCAATCGGTATTCAATCGTTGAATAATGAAGAACTGAAAATTATGGGACGGCTCCATGATAGGGCAACGGCTATTAAATGTCTGACCAATGCTGTCAGGATCTTTCCAAATGTTTCCACAGATATTATTTTTTCAATACCCGGACAAACCCTTTCTTCTCTAAGATCTACGATCGAGACTGTTCTTAATATCGAGCCTCAGCATATATCCGCCTACAGCCTGACCTGCGAAGAAGGTACACCGTATGCGAAACTTGTTCACAATGGACAACTGATGCTGCCGAATGAAGACCGTGACAAGCAATTCTTTATTTATGTTGCCGATCTGTTCAAAGAACACGGCTACCGGCATTATGAAGTCTCGAATTATGCAAAGCCGGATTTTAAGAGTAAGCATAACAGCGCATATTGGACGGGAGCCGACTATCTTGGCTTGGGACCTTCGGCTCATTCAAAATTGGGAAACATGAGATATAATTTCAGTCCCGACCTCAATGCTTTTCTTAAAGAACCGTATGTATTTCATGAAAGTGAAAACGTTGTTGAGGCAGACACCCTTATCTCTCATCTTCGCATAGATACGGGAATTCATAAAGATCAAGTCGACCCAAAAACATGGGAAAAGATGTATGCATACGCTCAGGAACATCCTGACTGGTTTGTCGGCTTTGGAGATGAAGAAGAAGAATTTGATGATGAAGTAGAAAAAGCCATGGACCCGGATCGTATTAGATGTACTCAGGAAGGCTGGCTGATGCTGGATAGTATATTGGTGGATCTGATCTGAGGATGGGGGTTCGGAGTTCGAAGTTCGGGGTGATGG
>CAYVLJ010000138.1:0-4818 GCA_964452375.1 uncultured bacterium
GCGACTTACAGGTTGAAACATGATCCAGATAATCCGGATAGTTATGTTCGATAAATTTGACCCATCCCGGGGAACAGGACGTGAACATCGGCAGTGATATATCTTCGCCATCCACCAGTTTTCGTTTCAGGCGGTCGATCAATTCGTGGCCCTCTTCCATAATGGTCAGATCGGCCGAAAAGTCGGTATCGAGGACCGAATCGAAACCCAAATGTTTCAATGCGGCCGCCATTTTGCCGGTTACGCGCTGGCCCGGTTCATAGCCGAGCATTTCACCCAAAGCAACGCGAACCGCCGGCGCGGTTTGAACAACCACATGTTTTTCAGGATCGCCAAGGGCTTCCCATATCTCATCGATATAACGGCGTTCTGTCAAAGCGCCCGTTGGGCAACGGTTGATACATTGTCCGCAATTTGTACAGACCACGTCGCTCATGACGGTATCAAAGAAAGTGGCGATCTTCATGTCGGCACCTTTTCGGATCACATCCAGTGCGTTCACCTTCTGCAATTCGGCACAAGTACGTACGCAGCGCTGGCAGCGGATACATTTGCTTTCGTCTTTTTCGATAGCCCATGAGGACTTATCAATAGTGAAATTCTTGTCTTTCAACAAGTTGATATAGATCTCGTTGTCGATATTGTATTCGGCGGCCAATTCCTGAAGTTCGCAGTTCATGGAACGGTAGCAAGTCGTGCACTGTGTTGAGTGTTCCGATACCAACAACGCCAAAACGTCTTTACGAGCCCGACGCACAAGGGGTGAATTGGTATAAACGACCATGCCTTCCATTGCGGGAGTCGCACAAGCGGCCGGCAGAACTCGCCAACCTTCGACTTCAACGACGCAAACGCGGCAATTACCTGCAATACAAAGATCCTGATGATAGCAAAGCGTAGGGATCTTCACATGTTCCTGTTTTGCCGCTTCCAGAAGAGTGGTCCCTTCGGGAATGCTGACCTTTTTTCCATCTATAGTTAGATTTATCATTTTTGTTGTCATAATTTACCTCTCTTAATAGATCATTTCTTCTCTGAAGTTCTCAACGATCGAGGAGAATGAATTACCGACGGACTGGCCAAGGCCGCATTTTGCCGTTAGTTTCATAGTCTCCGCAAGTCGAAGCAGGTCGTTCAGGTACTTCTGGCTTTTTTCGCCGCGTTTAACGGCCTCAATACCCTTGAGAAGCTGCTGACAACCAACACGGCAGGGTGTACACTGACCGCATGATTCTTCTTCAAAGAATTCAAGGTAATTATGAAGGACATTATACATCGAACGGGAGCTGTTGAAGATCATCATTGATCCGCCTGTCGGTAATGAAAAACCTTTCAATCCGCCCTGATAACCGATATGTGTTTCAGCAAAGCGTTTGCGTGGAACACAAAATCCGGAGGCGCCGCCAACCTGAACAGCTTTGGCATCTCCATCACCGAAATCCTGTACGAATTCGTCCAGGGTCATACCCAATTCCAGCAAATAGATAACGGCTATGGGCGTGTCTCCCGAAACAGAGAATAATTTTGATCCGGTCGAACCTTCAAACCCCATTGATTTGAACTTTTCAGCACCGATCCGCATGATCATCAAAGCATAAACAAGCGTTTCCACGTTATTTACAACAGTGGGTTTGTCAAGATAGCCCTGATTAGTGGGATAAGGAGGTTTATTACGGGGTTCGCCGCGTTTTCCTTCCATTGATTCGATCAAAGATGTTTCTTCGCCGCAGACATAAGCGCCGCCGCCGATAAACAAATTAACTTTAAAATCCAGATCGAATTCTTCCATCCATTCATGGAATCTTTCCAAAACCATTTCAAGTTTGGGGATCAGGAAACGATATTCGTGACGAAGATAAATAAATCCTTCGCGAGCACCGGTAACATAAGCCGCTAAAGCCATGCCGCCCAGTACTTTGGTTGCAACCCGGTCAAGTATCTCGCGATCTTTAAATGTTCCGGGTTCACCTTCATCTGCATTACAGATGACATATTTTTTATTACCTTTTTCTTGCATAGCCATTTTCCACTTCAAACCGGTCGGGAATCCCGCCCCGCCACGGCCTTTCAAGCCGGAATCGATAAGATCTTTAACGATCTCTTCTTTTGGCTTTTTCAGAGCTTCAGCAATAATGTCCTTACAGCTGCACTCCTGCGAAAAAATAAGGTCAACTCTTTTTAATTTTTGCTTAGCCATTCTATTAAAACCTTCTTTTTATTTTTTGTAGTACTCATCAATGATATTGGTGACTTTTTCAGGGGTCAGCTCCGTAAAGGGTTCATCATTGATCAATATGGCCGGACCCTTGTGACACCAACCGATGCAATTGGTCTGAAGCAAAGTAAATTTGCCATCCGATGTTGTTTCACCGACTTTGATCTTCAGTGCATCTTCAAGAGCCAAAAGGATATCATTCGATCCTTTCATGTAACAGGAAATGGTCTTACAAACCCAAATGATGTTTTGTCCCCTTGCTTCAAGATCAAGAAAATGATAGAATGACGCCACACCGTAAACGTGTGCCGAGGACAGACCCATTTCCGCCGCGATCTCTGAAATATCGCTGCGGGATAAGTAGTTCTTAACTCGCTTGACATCCTGAAGTACAGGAAGCAAGTTCTTGCGCTCTTTACCGTATTTTTCAACAGCGGTAACAATAGCGCTTTGTCTTTTTTGCATACGCGCCTCACTTCGTTTTTTAAATTAACTGGTTTCAGCTAAAATAATTATTATTTACAAGGAAGGAATTTAGTATCTAAGCACAAGATTTTCAAAGAAAATTTTGTTTTTTTGTACGTTTTTTCACATTTAATTTAATGGATTAAATTTTGTTTTTTTACGGAAGTTTATTATTATATTGACTTATGCGAAATATCAAAGAAAATGGCATTTTAAAAGATATAAATTCTCCGGAAGATATAAAGGGGTTGGACCCCAAGCAACTGCTGCAACTTGCCGATGAATTGCGTCAATATATCATCGATGTTGTATCGGAAACGGGTGGACATTTGGCTCCCTCTCTGGGAACGGTTGAACTGACGATCGCATTGCTGTACGTCTATGATCTTCCTGCCGATAAGATCGTCTGGGATGTTGGTCATCAGGCCTATCCCTTTAAGGTATTGACCTGCCGCAGAGAAGAATTGAAAAGCATCCGCCAATACGGCGGGATCAGCGGATTCCCCAAACGCAGCGAAAGTCAGTACGATGTAGTTGGCGTCGGTCATGCTTCCACTTCCATATCTGCAGCTCTCGGCATAAGCGTTGCCGAATCCCTGCTTGATTTGAATCAACATGTAGTGACCGTTATTGGAGACGGCGCTTTAACGGGCGGTCTGGCATGGGAAGGCATGAACAATGTCGGAAATCTGAAAAAACCCTTGCTGGTCATTTTAAATGACAACGAAATGTCCATTTCCAAGAATGTTGGAAGTATTCCGAAGTATCTGAACCGTATCGTCACAACACCCTTTTACAATAAGATCAAAGACGATATTTGGGGCATGACCGAAAATCGCGAATATATGCGAACCTTTCTCAGGGCAACCAAGGAATCGATTAAAGCCTTGTTCAAACGCAAGGTCATGTTCGATGAGCTTGGACTTCGTTATATTGGTCCGATCAACGGACACAGTATTCCAGACCTGATCCATCATTTGAAAAGAGTAAAAAACAGAAAAGAGCCCATCTTGCTTCATATTCTGACCAAGAAAGGAAAAGGCCTGAAAGAAGCGGAAGAAAACCCTCGTAAATATCACGGTATTTCCGGCAATGGAAATGGTAAAAAGACCGAATGTAAAAATATCTCCTACACATCTGCCTTTGGTAAAAGCATGATCGAACTGGCTGAAAAACATCATGATGTCGTCGCGATCACCGCGGCCATGACAGACGGTACCGGTCTGACGGATTACGCTAAAATGTTCCCGGAAAGATTTTTTGATGTCGGCATTGCTGAAGCTCATGCCGTCACTTTTGCTTCCGGATTGGCGATCGGGGGTTTAAGACCCGTGGTTGCCGTATACTCAAGTTTTATGCAACGAGCGGTCGACTCCGTTATGCACGATGTTGTGCTGCAGAATCTGCCGGTCATCTTTTGCATGGACAGGGCGGGACTGGTCGGCAAAGACGGTGCAACCCATCATGGCGTGTTCGATCTTGCATTCACCGGGATGCTGCCAAATACCATCGTTTGTGCACCTAAGGATGGCAATGAACTGCGCGATCTTCTGAACATGGCTTATGAAATTAAAGATAAAGCTGTTTTTATTCGTTATCCGAGAGCAAATACGGAGTGTTTCGATATAAACTCCCCTCTAAATTTTCCTGAACCGGGCAGTTGGGAGATACTCCAAGAAGGCAAAGAGCTTGCAGTTCTGGCTTTTGGTGCGATGGTCGCTCCCGCTCAAAAGGTTAGCGATCTTTTAAAGGTAAAAGGACTCTCCCACACCTTGATCAATGCACGTTTCATTAAACCCTACGATGAAAAAATGCTGGATGAACTGGCAAAAACACATCAGCGATTTATCACCATAGAAGAAGCCTGTCCCAAAGGCGGATTGAGAGATACGGTTTTACAACACTTTCAGAGATACGAGGTACTACCCAAGGTTCAATCTTTTACATTACCCGATGCATTTGTAACGCATGGTGAACGGGAAGAACTGATGAGAGACGTTCATTTGACCGTTGAAGAGATCGCTGAAGAAATCGTTAATTTCAAAAAATAATCCTTCTTATGTCAAAAAAAGCCCTTTTCATGCATATACCCAAGACAGGCGGCATGTCGCTTTACAGGGCTATAAAACATCCAAGAG
>CAYVLJ010000139.1:0-4757 GCA_964452375.1 uncultured bacterium
CGAACCTCACTGAAAGCCATCAGCGTTTGGCTCATCTTTACCGCTCTGGGACTTATTTTTGCCAAATACATCAGCCGTTATTTAAAAACATTCAAAAAAGTCAGCTCCATCGGGATCATGTCATTTGGTTTAGCGATGCTTTTTGCCGGTATTTTTGAGTCTGCCGGACTCGCGATGATCATCGGAGCATACGTAATGGGACTGACACTTTCTAAAACGGATCTGTCCTATGTGATCCAGGAAAGCCTTCACAATATTTACGAATTTTTTATCCCTATCTTTTTCTGTATTTCGGGTATGTTCGTCGATTTCAGTGTCTTTGCCAATTGGAAAATATTGATCTTCGGTTTGATTTATGCAGTCATGGCATATTTAGCCAAGGTCTTCGGATGCGGCGTAGCGGCACGTTTTTTCAAATTTAACGGGATCGGAAGCATGCGAATTGGCGTGGGCATGGTACCTCGCGGTGAAGTTGCCCTTATCATTATCGGGATCGGTCTGTCGCACGGGATCCTGAATGAGGAACTGACCGGTGTTGCGATCATGATGATACTTCTGACATCGGTAATGGCTCCCGTTCAATTGGATAATCTTTTAAAGAAAAAACGTTCGGGTGTTGAAAAAGGCGTTATCGTCGATGAACACATTCAAACGGACTATGATTTCCCCTCACCGGCCATAGCGGAAATGATATCGAATAAACTTATAAAGTATTTCCAGGATGAAGGTTTTTTCATCAATATTATCGAGGGCGAAAATCATATTTATCATGTGCGTCGTCAGAATACTTTTCTGACAATGCATTTTCTTGATACGAGCATCTCTTTTTCAACGAAAACCGATGATATCCCTTTCATCAAGAACATTATGTATGAAACCCTGTTGAATTTAAATCAAACCATAGGAAAATTACAGGACGTGGTCAAGCCTGAAGAATTGAGAAAAGAACTAAGAAACGATACTTCTTCAGCCAATGGTAAAACAAATTTCCCCATGGATAAAGTGCTGAATAGAAAATGTATTATAATGAACATGAAAGCCGATAGCAAAGAAGAGATCATTTCCCGGTTGGTAAGTATCCTCAATGAAAATAATTATCTCGTTCATCACGAAGAAGTGCTTCAAGCGGTTATTGAACGTGAAAATGCCATGAGCACAGGCATGCAGCACGGCGTTGCCCTGCCTCATGGCAAAACGGATGCCGTTAAAAAAATGACCATGGCAGTCGGACTGATACCTGAAGGATTCGATTTCCAGTCCCTTGACGGAAAACCCTCAAAAGTCTTTGTTCTTGTGGTTTCTCGTAAAAATACTGCCGAACCTCACATACAGCTTTTATCCGAGATCGGAAAAAAATTATTTTCCGAAAAAGCCGTAGATGAATTGCTAAAATGTAAAAACACTGAAGAAGTCTATAACTTCTTTACAACATAAAGGAAAAAAAGATGAACCTGGAACAGTATTTTAATCTTAAGTCAGGAGCTCTCAAGACGAGCGCTTCCGGCAAAGATGACATTCTGCATGCCATCGCAGAATCCGCTGTGAAATCCGATGTCTTGAAAGATATCGATCCAAATCGCCTGTTTAAAGCTTTAAAAGAAAGGGAATCGGTTGGATCTACGGGCTTTGGGGACGGCATAGCGATCCCTCACTGTACATTAAAGGATATTGATTCTTTTGTTATCGGCGCATTTATTTCAGATAAAGGGATTGAATATAACGCCCTTGACGGAAAGCCGGTCAACTTATTCATTTATATCATTGCTCCCGCACACAAGAGGAATGAACATATCCGCATACTTTCTGACATCGCAAAAGTCCTTAAAGTACCCGCTCAAATGGAAAAACTGCTTAAACAAACTTCCCTGAAAGATTTCTTTTCCTTATTCAGCCAATTCGGACAATGGGATACGCTTGAAGAACTTCCAAAAGAATACTCGCAATTGACGATCCATATTCAGGATGCACGCGCATTTGATCAAATACTTGAACTGTTCGCGGAGATCAAAGATGTTCATGTGTCTATCCTTGATGGCAATAACGTAGGGAAATACCTTTATGCTCTGCCTCTTTTCTCACATTTTATGAATGAGGAGCACAAAGGATTTCATCGGCTTATCATTGCAGTGGTCAACACGGTTTACGTTAATGAAACACTGCGAAAGGTCGGAACGCTCATCAAAGAAATGAAATGTGAATCAAAAGTGCTTGTCACTTCGCATCCGCTTAACTTTTTTTATGGCGGAATAGACATATAAAGGATTTTCCGGAATGGATCAATTTTTCAATTCAATACACCATTTACCGACATTGCTCATTATTGGAGCGATCATTATAGCAGCTTTCTATCTCGGGCGTGTCGCAAAACAATTCAGGTTACCATCACTGATCGGCTTTATGCTGCTCGGAGTTATTCTCGGGCCTTCACTGTTTAATATTTTAGGTGAAGCTCAACAGGATCAGTTGAGCTTTATTACTGAAATCGCTCTGGGTTTTGTGGCTTTGAGTATCGGTCTGGAATTAAAATTTACAACCTTGAAAGAACTTGGCAAAGGCATCGCGGGTATTATTATTGCAGAATCATTCGGTGCTTTTATTTTAGTGACAGGTGTCGTTTATCTTGTGACTAAAAATATGCCTTTAGCTCTTATATTCGGGGGTATTGCTCCCGCTTCCGCGCCGGCGGGCACTGTTGCGGTCATACAGGAATACAAGGCTAAAGGACCGCTTACCCGTGCCCTTTATGCCGTTGTGGGTTTTGATGACGGTTTGGGCATTATTATTTTCGGGTTTGCCGCCGCGATCGCTAAAAATATCCTGATGCAGGAGACCGGCAATGCGAATTCTAACTTTTGGATCATGATGTGGCATCCATTGAAAGAAGTTTTACTTAGCATCCTTGCCGGAGGATTACTGGCATTCATATTTTCCATACTGTCAAAAAAAATGAAGAATTCCGGAGATGTTTCGATCTTGCTGATCGGGGTTGTTTTCATCGGGATAGGTATTTCCGCACAATTCCATCTCTCGCTGATCCTTACGAATATGATCATCGGCATGGTGGTAGTCAATCCACAGCCCTATGATCTGATCCAACGTATTCATGATCGCTTACCGTCCTTTATGCCGCTCTTATTCATTCTATTCTTTACGCTGGCGGGCTCAAATCTTCATGTTGATGCTTTGCCCTCCCTGGGATTGTTCGGACTCGCATACATCCTTGCTCGCTCAGGCGGCCTGATCTTCGGATCACGTCTGGGTGCGCTTATGGGCCATGTGGACAAGAAGATCCGGAACTGGATCGGACTGGGTATCCTCTCTCAGGCGGGTGTCGCAATAGGTTTGTCCCTGATAGTGAAACACGAGTTCAGCGGTTTGGGTAAAACCATGGCATCAGGTCAAACGACCGGAGATTTTATCGGAACTACAGTGATCACAACCGTTACAGCTACGTGCTTGTTCTTCGAGATCATCGGTCCTATTCTGACGCGGATCGCTTTGAAGAAAGCGGGAGAGATAGAAACCAGTGACAAGTGACTGGAGTTTGGAAACAAATAGTAATAAATAAAAAGAAACCGGCAAAATGCCGGTTTTTTTATAAATGTTAAAAAATAAATCCTCAGACTTAAGGCAAAGGACCCTCAAGCAATACTTTAATATTTAAAACATAATTGATAATTCGTGTCACACCATCGATCTCAAAATGTCCCCGGCTGTTCTGCGGTGTGATGGTAATAAAGAATTTTTGATCGATACTTGGGGGCGGGTCTGTAATAGTTTGATTTGTCGCAAAACTTTGACCGTTGATCTCAAGGGAACTGATCTTGTTGTTCGTGCTGAACGACGTTATCTCACCATAAGTGTATACGCGTGTTACGGTTCCGCCATCATATGTATAGGGCATTTCAACAAAGTTGTAATCGTTTCCGTTCCAGTTTATAACGGTTGCATTCTGTACGATACCGCTGCAGGTGACAGTTTGATCACTTGTACCGGCGGTACTGATCGTAATGTTTTCACCATTATAAGTTCCCGCAGGTAAACCGGATTTCAACCTCACATATATGGTGGTCGAGGCTACCGTACCGCTGCTTTGGGTCAGGATAATGCTTGAACCTAAGCCGCTTCCGGAGGTCGTGGATATTTCATAACTGCTCGGAGCGCTCAGGCTGATATCCCCAGTGAGATGCTGACCTTTGACCGTAAAACTTTGCTCGGGTGAAGGTGTAACGGTTTCCGCTAAAAATCCTGTAAGTGTTGTGGGAGTGATCGTCATGCTTGGATCAGGAATTTCCTGGACTTCTCCACTGAGCGTAACCGTCTCATCACTCGCGCCTGAAGTGCTGATCGTAATATCTTCTCCATTATAAGTTCCCGCAGTCAAACCTGACTTCAACCTCACATAGATGGTGGTCGTAGCTACCGTACCGCCGCTTGGAGTCAAGCTTATGCTTGAACCGAAGCCGCTTCCCGAGGTCGTGGATATTTCATAATTGGTCGGCGCGCTCAAACTTATGTCTGCCGTCAGATACTGGCCGAGCACGGTAAAGGTATATTCCGAAGACGGGCCTTCACCGCTTATGTAGTTGAATCCTGAAAGCGATGCTGGACTTACATTAATGAACGGACTTGGATCTTCTATCACATCCCCGCTGCAGGTAACCGTTTGATCGCTTGCGCCGGCGGTACTGATCGTAATGTCTTCTCCATTATAGGTTCCCGCAGTCAAACCGGACTTCAATCTCACATAGATGGTG
>CAYVLJ010000140.1:0-4716 GCA_964452375.1 uncultured bacterium
ATCCCCCCGGGATCCTTCAAATATAAAACATTTTCTACATTAAAACCGCCCGCATACAAAAATCCGTGACGAGTGTCACGGATATATTAAAAATCAAATATCTCAGTTCAATATTTGTTATTTACTTCGATTGTTCGAATGCTCGATATTCATTATTCAAGGAGATCCCGAAGGGATCAAATAACAGTATAACGCTTGTTCTTACTAAACTACAACCCCAACGGGGTTGAATAAGATTAAATATACTTTTCTAAATAACCACCTTAAATTCTTTCAATAATCACAAAAACATCCCAGACAAAAAAATCCATGACGAGTGTCATGGACTTGGATTCAAAAATCAAATATCCTTGTTCAATATTCGTTATTCGAGGAGGCGCTAGCGCCGACGAAGCGCCCTCCCATTCAATACACCCGTATGCTCGCCATCACGGACAGCGATCTTGCCGTTGACAAAGACGGCATTCACACCCTCGGGGTATCGATGCGGGTCTGCGAAGGTGGCTTTGTCTATAACGGTCTCGGGATCGAAGACAACAATATCGGCATAATAACCTTTTTTAATATAACCGCGTTTCGGAATATCAAAGGTCTTGGCGACCAAACCGCTCATTTTATACACGGCGGTCTCCATGCTGAAGAGTCCTTCTTCCCGGGCATAATGGCCCAGAATGCGAGCAGCGGAACCGTAAGCCCGGGGATGCTGTTTGCCTTCACCCAGTTCCCCGTAGGGTGCCCAGGCCGAGGCATCGGCGCCAATCATGACAAAATCCTGTGACAGAACTTTTTTAAGATTGTCTTCATCCATTGCAAAACCGAACATGTCGGCATGAATATCTTCCAACAAAACCATCTTGACGTATTCCCAACCGCTCAGGCCGGTTTCCTCCATACCTTGAGCGATGGTCTTATTTGCATAATTTTTATTACTGCAATCAGCCACTAGAAATTTATCTTCTCCGCCTATATTGGCGAATTTGGCTTCAGCGTATTCCCGTAATTTGTCTTCAAGCTCGGGATCTTTTAATCTTGCTATCACATCGTCATCGTTTCCGGCACGAGCCCATGTAGGCAGCAAAACAGCCAAACCGGTGTTGTAAGCGATGTATGGATAGCGGTCCGCCCAGACATCCAAGCCCTCTTCGCGGGCTTCTTTTACATGATCAATGGCGATATGAATATTGGGCCAATAGGGTGCGTTACAGGCTTTGAAATGAGAGATCTGGACCTGCGCGCCGCTTTTACGACCGATCACAATGGCTTCGTCCGTAGCTTCGACCAAATATTTGTCTTCATTGCGCATGTGCGACACATAGGGTACTTTGTATTTTGCCAGTATTTTGGCAAATTCTATCAATTGCTCCGTGGTCGTAAAAGAACCGGGCGTATATTCAAGTCCGGTGCTCATTCCCCATGCCCCCTGTTTGATCTGGGTTTCCAGTAATGCCAGCATTTCATCCATCTGTTCTTCCGTAGGCACGGCATCCACATTTCCCATGACCACCCGCCAGATGTTACCCTGTCCGACCAGGCAGGCCTGATTAATGCCCATGCCGCTTTCTTCCAACGCATCGCAATAGCCGGCATAATCTTTATATGCATTTTTTGAAGACCACATGCTTTTGTCTTCCGCTCTCTGTGGAAAGGGCGAATAACCGCAATTTCCGGTAACCTCGGTTGTCACACCCTGGCGGATCTTGGATTCACCGCGCGGATTGATCATAAGCTTGGAGTCCGTATGAGAATGCGCATCGATGAACCCCGGAGAGATCACTTTGCCGGTGGCATCGATCTTGACATTGGCTTCTTTTCCCGAAAGATCACCGATAGCCACGATCTTGTCGCCGATAATACCGACGTCGGCCTTATATCTTTCTTTGCCTGAACCGTCGATCACTTCTCCGCCGGTGATAAGCACATCATAAAAATTGGTACATCCTGTTATTGTCATCATGATAAGTCCTATTAATAATAATTTTTTCATTGTTGCCTCGTGGGGTGTTTATTTGATGTAAATAATACAAAATTCATGATTGTTTCACAAATGAAGAAATTAAACAAGGAAAATTGTCATCCTTCGCTACGCTCAGGATGACAGACTTGATTTGTTTTAATAGTTACTGAGTGTTGATAGCTTCTTAGTTTCCAGGTTTGCTCGCTTTGACTCAAAAAAATGCTTTAAGATCGCAGAACTTCTTTCTTCATAGATACCTGATATCACTTTCACCCTATGATTCAATCTCGGGTCTTCACAGAGATGATACAAAGAGTCCACCGCTCCGGCCTTGGGGTCTTTTGCTCCGTAGACGCAGGTGTCGATGCGGGCATGGACCATGGCGCCGGCGCACATGGGGCAGGGTTCCAGGGTAACGTAAAGAATGCAGCCCTCCAGGCGTTTTTCACCCAGAGTATCGCACGCGGAAGTAATGGCGATCATCTCGGCATGGGCGGTAGGATCTTTGAGGATCTCAACCTGATTGTAAGCTTTAGCGATGATCTGATTATCTTTGACGATGACGGCTCCAACCGGTACTTCATCCGCTTTCAACGCTTTCTCAGCTTCGGCGTAGGCTTTTTCCATCCAGTATGTGTGATCGAAAGGATTTATGAGGTCCTGCATTCAAGCCTCCTTTGCTTTCAGAATGATCACCCTGTCATCCTGCTGATAATCTTTGATAACCGTTGAGCTAAAATCGGAAAAAATATTCTTTAAAGCAAGCGTCTGTTCATTACCGCCGTATTCGAGCAGAGCTATGGCGTTTTTTTCCATCCAAGATGAAAAATTCTTTGCAAAATAGCGGTAAAAGCTCAACCCGTCATCGCTATCGGTCAAGGCCATATGAGGTTCGTAAAAGCTGACATTCTCATTCAATCCATCGATTTCGTCTTTGGCAACGTAAGGCGGGTTGCTGACGATCATATGGAACCGGGAATCGAATTTTACTTTATGTATATCTTCGTGTATGACATTGATGCGATTTCCAAGATTATGGAAATTGATATTTCTGTTTAAAACCTTTACGGCTTCTGCGGAACTTTCCACGGCTGTTATTCGCGCCTGGGGAATATGCATGGCAAGAGCAATGGCGATACAGCCGGACCCGGAGCCGATATCCAGGATCTTCAATTCCTTTGGCAGCGGGATGGTTTCTTCTTCATGTTCATCATCGGCTTTTCGGATGATCTCTTTTGTGCCGAGTTTCTCTATCAATGATGGTGCGAGTTTAATGGCTTCCTCGACAAGGCGTTCCGTTTCGGGGCGTGGAATAAGCACATGTTCATTTACGCTTAAGTTCAAGCCGTAAAATTCACAGGAGCCCAGTACCTGCTGTACCGGCTGTTTGGCGGCGCATTTAAGGAGCATGGGCCGGAATTTCCCCAGTTCGTCTTCGCTCATGGGACGATCGAATTTAAGGTAAAGGTCCATACGGGAGCAGCCAAGAGTTTCACATAAAAGCCATTCAACCACGGTCCGGGCATCCTCGATACCTTTTTCATCCAGGTAACTTGCGGACCAGTTCAGAATGCTCATAACGGTCCATTTTTCTTGCTTGCTCATTAGAGATTCTTGAGTTTCTCGATATTGTCAGCCAGTTTCAGCTGTTCAACGATCTCATAAAGATCGCCGTCCATGACAGCCTGAAGCTGGTGTGTGGTATAATTGATACGATGGTCGGTAATGCGCATCTGCGGATAGTTGTAAGTGCGGATCTTGGCGGAACGGTCCCCGGTTGAGACCTGGGAACGGCGCTCGGCCGCCATCTTGGCGTTTTGTTTATCAATGCTGTCCTGCAATAAGCGCGAGTACAGGATCTTCAGCGCTTTTTCTTTGTTCTTATGCTGTGAGCGTTCATCCTGGCAGGCGACTACAACTCCACTGGGAATATGCGTAATACGTATGGCGGAATCGGTTTTATTCACGTGCTGGCCGCCCGCACCACTGGCGCGGAAGGTATCGATGCGCAGATCCTGATCTGCGATCTCGATATCCACTTTTTCAGCTTCGGGCAATACTGCCACGGTCGCAGCCGAGGTATGGATCCTTCCCGAAGTTTCGGTTGCCGGCACGCGCTGAACACGGTGTACGCCTGATTCATATTTCAATTGACCGTAAACGCCGTCTCCTTTGATGGAGAAGGATATTTCCTTGATCCCGCCCAGTCCGATATAGGACGCGCTGAGTTCTTCGATCTTCCAGTTCTGTCGCTCGGCGAAACGCACATACATGCGGTAAAGATCATGGGCAAAAAGGGCCGCTTCATCACCGCCGGTACCGGCGCGTATCTCAAGGATGGTATTTTTGTTGTCATTGGGATCTGGCGGAATAAGTAAGAATTTGATCTCTTCTTCCATTCGTTCCCGCTGAGCTTTCAGGTCGTCAAGCTCGTCTTTCACCAATTCTGTGAGCTCTTCGTCGTTGCCGTGAAGCACGTTCTCGTCATCTTCAATATGAGCCAACAGGTCCGCATACTCTTTATGCGCTTCCATGATCGGCTCAAGATTTTTTCGTTCCTGTGATAATTCTTTGAACTTTTGCTGGTCTTTAAAGGTCTCCGGATCGGAGAGTTCCCTGATCACGGTATCGTATCGTTGCTTTATTTCTTCGAGTTTTCCTAGCATAAGCTTTCCTTATTATTCGATCGCTTCTGCGACAAAACCGCCGTCTTTATATTTTTCCCATTCATCGCCGAACCCCGTTTTTAAAGCTTCGACGGC
>CAYVLJ010000141.1:0-4703 GCA_964452375.1 uncultured bacterium
CGTTTGTCATTGTTGGCGGATACTCTTGCGGTTGACAGTTCAAAAGTTGATTCTATTAAGAATCTGGCCAAAAATAAATATTCCCTTTTCGAAAAAGAACTCGAATTATTTTTGAAAAACAGCAATGATTATGTGGGAGAACTTTTTACCTTGGCCGGACTTTTTTTGTTTGACCTGGATTATCCCGATACGGCTCTTCAGATCTATGAAAAGATTGAAAAAGATTTTTATTTTACGACGCCGATCCCTCAGGCCATGTACTCTCAATCATATGTCTGGGAACATGAACTGGGTAATATCCGAAAAGCCGATAGTTTAAAAAAAGCGATATCTGAAAGATTTCCGGGGTCTGAAATAACCAATTATATTCATGGGCGTGTGCCTCAAGATTCCATTTTATATTACCAGAATCAGGAAAAGATTCTTCAGATCGAAAATAATCTGATCGATAAAGGTAAATATGAAGAAGCTATACTGGCTTTGAAAGAGCTTATGACAAATAAAGATCTTGATAACAAAAATCATGCTTTTATTGCCTTTAAGATAGCCTGGCTTTATGATTATGAATTAAGCAGCTTCTTTAATACACAGGACAGCACCCTTCACTATTATCATTTGGTAAAAGAAAAACATCCCGGAACACCTTTAGCAAGTAAAAGTTCTTTGAGGATCGCAGCCATAGAAACCGACATTAGCGATTATTTGTCCTATCTTGCAGGCGATTCGCTTAAAAAGAATATAACAGACCTTGACTCGACAATGATGGCCGAATCTTCAGAAAATGGAATGGATGACAACAAAGAACCTCATCCAATTATGAGAAGATTGAAAAGTCCCGGCCGACCCAGGCCCATACGATTATAAGTATAAAGGCAAAAGTAAGGGTTGGACATGTCCAACCCTTTTTTATATACACTTCATTTTGGATTTTAAAATCTTTTATATTTTTCTCCATCAAATTTCAGGCACTGAAATGGGCACTTTTATCCTTCTCTGAGCAATCCATAGGGCGATCACGATCAACAGCGTACCTGCAACAACATTCCACTGGAAAACTTCATATCCCAAAAGAACCGATAAAAGGATGGTTGCAGGAGGATGAGTTGAAATGATCAAGCCGGTTTGCGTAGGCTCGATCCGTTTCAATATCGCAAAATAGTTCAAATAGGCCATGCCGCTGCTGAAAATACCCAGATAAAAGACGCTGATCCATCCCTTCCAGCTGATGACGGCTAAATCTGCCTGTAGAAGGCGATGAAGTCCCCAAGGGAAATAAATGATCATTGCTCCGGTTAAAAGTATAAGGACCAGTTCAAGCGAACCGTATTTGATGACCATGGGTTTACCGAATGCCGTATATAAGGACCAGCATAACATGGCAAGAAACACAAGACCGTCTCCAAGTAAAATCGATGAGTTGAATATAAGAATATTTTTCCCCAGAACAATGCCGACTCCGATCAGACTTAGGATAGAAGCAAACACGATCTGCCGTGAAGCGTTCTTCTTTTTTCTGATGATATCAATGAATATGATGACGATGGGCGTGAGTGCATATACCATCGGGGGATGGGACGGTATGGTATGTTTCAACGCTTGTGCAAAAAGTATCTGATTGAGGAACATACCCATGAACATCAAGAATAAAAGATGTTTCCAGTCGTCCCAGTCGATACTTACACGGCTACCTCTAAGCAGGACGATGATACCGAGTGCGCTAACACCTATCACATAACGAAAAAAAGTAATGACGAAAGGATCGATCTCCATGGCGGCTTGTTTGGATGCGATGTTGGTAAAAGCGATCAGTATCGCCTGATTAATGATGAGCACTATTGTGATAAATCGTGTTTTCGGCATTATTCTCTTTTTCAAAATTAATAAATTACAACCCTACTGTTTACCGTATTACTTCCACCACAGCCAGGAAAGATTAAGTCCGGCATAGAAAGTATTTCCAGTTTGCATCTCGGAAGAGGTATAAATGCCTTCATAAAGATACCAATCAAAAGCTTCGCCTCCTTTTAAGGGAACGGCGATATCTGCTGAAATGCTGAAAGTTTTAATAATGGCCTTCAATGACAAGTTGATCTTCCAGTCTCCTACCGGGCTTGTACCCGTAAGAGCCGAGTATTGAAGAGTAATTGGATCGAAACTGACGTTTTCGGGATCGTCATGCAGGATGTAACTGGCACTGATATCCCCATCAAGCAACAAGTTGCCATCAGCTAATTTTCCGTGAAAGACAAGACCGCCCGTTAATACTGCTTTTTCGGGATGATAAAAATAATGGACAAAATCAAAGTTCTCGTGATAATTTCCCTCAATGTATAATTCCAGCTTTTTAAGGTTCAGTTTATACTCTGCAGAAAGATCCATCATATAAAAATTGGGAGGAATATATACCGGAGAACCGGATGATCCCGGTGTTATGCCGGTATAATCATAAGTAAATTCAAACTCAGCTTTGATCGTATGTGCTTTACCGTGATGATCGATACCGGATCGAAATCCATAATATGCATATCCGGGTTGTTTAAGAATGAATAATGGGTTTCGGACCTTGGCATATATTTCGAAAAAGAAAGGCTTGGGATAAAGCATGAATTGAGCTATCGGAAATACTCTGCTGGGTGAGATCCTCATAGCTAAATGGGTCATAAAAATACCCTTACTGTATCTTATGCCCGGTCTGAAAACGACCATCGTGTTTTGTCTTGCATCATTTTGAAAGTAGCGGTGTTCAAATTTGCCGTATACCTGTAATGGAAATTTGAATTTATGTGACAACTCAAGATATTCATGATGTGCATTGTAATGGCGCAGAGTATCAACGGTAGCTTCCTGCTGCTCGATCAGTTGAAGATCAATACCACCTTTCAGTATAAAACTTTTTGCTATGCGTTGATCGAAGTTAAGGGCATTGGAGTTGATACGGTGATAAATGGTGCCGCTGTTCAAATTGATAGTTTGTGTATGCGATGTGTGATAAGCCTTAAAAGATCCTGAAAGATGCTGCAGATCGAATACCGCGTCGGAGCGATCTGTAGGATTAGGTCCATTATAGGAAACGAAATTCAAACCCAGGCTCCAGCGCTGCGGATTAGAGTAGGGGATATATTGAGCTAAAATGACATTGGACATACCGTTGCCGCCATACGCAAGCATCTGATCCCAGCTTCCGAGGGTTTTAGATGAATCCTCATAGACCGGATTCAACAGCAAATGCTCCGGCATGATCCACGAAACCGGGTATGTCATGCCCATGGCTCGTTCGTACGTCGAGAAAACGGTATATCTGTTCCAGGTGTCCGTACCCAGTTCGTAGCCATGCAGACATACCAGCAATAATAACGAAAGGGTAATGATCCTTTTCATATTTTTTTCTCCAGATAATGCGGATAATGTTTGCTGACATATTTTAGGATGAGAGTGATCAGGACCGAGAAGCTGATAGTGTTTGCTATCATGTTGATCAAATAGAAGGGAACACCGCTTATAATGCTGGCAATGGTTTGTTCGAATGTAAAACCCGAAGGGATAGCATAAAATACGGTTGTTAAAATATTATAAAAGATAGTGAGGAGAAGACCCGTTAATCCGAAAAGAAAAGCGCAAAGCCCAGGTTTTTTTTCGATCAGGGCCGGTATGAACATACGAAATGCCGCTCCCGTCAACGCAAAAACCGCAAAAGAGATCAATTGAGCGGCAAGTAAAGTGGGAAAAGCCAAGCTTGATCCGAAGGGGTTGGCTATGCTGAAAACAGTTTCTCCAATAAGGGCGACGAATAAACCTCTTTTCCATCCCAGAAGCAGTCCGGATAAAAAAGCGATCGTTGTAATATATTCCAGGTTCGGTACGTAGGAAAATGCGTAAGCCAGTCCGAGGAACAGGGCTAAGAATATACCCGTTTCAGCGATCTTACGATTTTTTCTTAAGGTTTTTTTTGTTTTGTTCTGTTCCTGAGGCATTAGGATCCTTTTGTGCTTTATATAGAGGTACATGGAAGTAGTTTTTGATCGACGTCCAGTCTCCGTCATCAAGTTCCTGATTGATCGCCGTTTTCATCATGTCCATCCGGGCATCAAGTTCATCAAGATAATGGATAAGCAGGGCTTCCGGGAATACGGGTTTTTTGGGAGACTGATTTTCGTATTGTCCCTGATGAGACACCAGTATGTGTTTTAATTTCAATGCAAGGTCTCCGGGGAAATCTTTGATCTGCGAGATCGCTTTATCAACCATATTGTAACCCATGACAACATGTCCCAGAAAATTACCCTCATCGGTATACAGGTTGTTTGGATATCCGCGCAATTCATCCAGTTTCCCAATATCATGAAGCAAGATGCCTGCAATGACCAGAACCTGATCAAGTTTATATTGTTTTGCCGCGTGAATTCCAAGATTCAGCATATAGCTCATATGCTCAAGAAATCCACCCATAGTGGCATGATGAAGACGCAAAGAGGCAGGATGTTTAAGGATTTTGCCCCGATTATCGACAATTAACAACTGAAGAAGCTCATTTAGGTATGAATTATCAACCTTATCAATAGATTTCTCGATAAATTTCCATAATTTCTCGGAATTCGACTCGGATTGTGGTAAAATCAGCTCCCATGAGAAACCTTTTGAGGAAAAATCTTCCTCATTAACCGGCACGATCCGTTTGATATTGAGCTGTCGAATACCTTTATAAT
>CAYVLJ010000142.1:0-4614 GCA_964452375.1 uncultured bacterium
TTAGGTGGATACCCGCCATGAAAAACCAAAAGCCCGTAGGTGTTTGGGTTACTCTACCGGTCACCTTTAGATTGCCGGACAAACAAGGCGCCACCCAAATGAAAGTCGAAGGTGAAAAAACACCGGTGGAATTTATCCCCTATGATACACCACCCTTCCCCGTTGGCGGCCAAGCGGCTCTTGCTGAAAATATCCAATATCCCGAACTCGCTAAAAAAGCGGGTATAGTGGGAACTGTTGTTGTACAAGCCAAGATCGCTCTGGATGGAACCGTTGCAGATGCTATTATCTTGAACGGTATGCCTAATACAGGGTTAAACGAAGCAGCGATCGACGCCATTAAAAAGACTAAATGGGTGCCTGCAAAACAACGCGATAAGGATGTGGCTGTTTGGGTTACCATTCCTGTTCAGTTTAAACTGGATGAGAAAGAATAAAATAACTTCAAAATATAATTTTATAGAGACGTGATTTATTGCGTCTCTTTTGTTTATTAGTTAAGGATTATTCATCGGTCTGCCTTTTCGACCGTAGTCCGTCAAATGACGGGCGAAGCGGAGAAATCTCAAACCTCTCGCATATAAAAATATGTATTAGATCATTTCTATAATATTGGACTCCTAAAGAGTCCCTGTCCTTTTATACGCTTTACTACTATCTTGGACTCTGTAGGAGTCCAAGATAGTAGTTTTATTTCAAAAGAAAAGCAGGACCCTGCAGGGGTCCAATATGGGTTTTCCACGCACCCCGGTTTTCAGATTCCTTTTTTCCAGCATATCGGTCACGACCGTTTCCTCCACTTATATAGAAGCAATAATATCTTTCCTTTGTTTTTCTAACATTTCATAATAATTTATACCAAAGAAATAAGAATTAGGTGATATCATGAAAAAGCTCAGACACTATTTTATTGTAGTATTTTTAGCACTTGCGATTTGTATACCCGCATTTTCCTGCACGATCGTTATGTATACAGGTAGTGATAAAGTCCTTGCCGGAAGTAATGAAGATTCTCAATTTCGTCTGACAAAGATATGGTTCACACCCGGAGAGGGCGAACATTATTCTCGAGTTGAATTGGGATATGATTTCGGACAAAATTCCGTTCAAGGGGGCATGAATGAAATGGGATTGTTCCTTGACGGCAATGCCCTTGGACCACAAGACTGGAAGGCTGATAGCACAAAACCTTATGCTCAAGGCGCTCTCTTTGATACGCTTCTGGCTACCTGCGCAGATCTTGATGATGTAAAAGAATATTTCAACACCTATAATGTCCCAGCCCTGAATAATGCGCGGATCCCCTTCATGGACCGCAGCGGGGCATCCATGGTCGTTGAATGGTATAATGGAAAAGTTGTATTTCTTGAAACTGATGAATCCTTTCAGGTCGCTACAAATTTTGTGAAATCCGGCATTGAAGATAAAGGCGTTACATGCTGGCGTTATAATGCAGCCATGGATATTATAAAAAAAGGCGAAGGCGAAGCTCTGAATGTCGTTCGCGATGCCTTGAAGGCGGCACATCAAAATTTCAAAGATAACAAAACCGTTTACAGCTTTATTTGTGATCTCAAATCAGGCGATGTCTTTGTCTATAATCTTTTTGACTTTGGAAATCCCGTAATATTCAACCTGCACAAAGAGGTCGCTGATGGGTACAAGGAATACTATCTGGGCAATGTTTTTGAACATACAAAGCGCTACAAGAAATTTCTGGCTTCTGGTATTGCAGACATGACTGAATTCGGCTATCGCATGCAAAATCTTGATGTGGGCATCTTTTTCTACAGATTACACAAGGTCCGTTATGAATCGGAATTCGGAATAGAAGTAAAACCTTCTGATCTTTCAAGCGTGGCAAAACTTATCCTGGAAGAAGGACATCCAGATAGAGCACTTTCTTTGTATAAGATCAACACCGAAGAATTTCCTGAGAATTTCAAGGTCTGGTTTGACTACGCCAAGTCGCTGGAAAACAATGAGCAAATCGATGAAGCTATCAATGCCTATAATAAGTCCCTGGAAATCAGGCCTTGGTGTTTGAGAGCGAAACGAGCACTTATGAAGCTTAAAGTTTAAGTTTAAGCGTTTATAATATTGAACCCCTAACGGGGTTCTTTTTTTTTATAGAGATTATTTCTACTATATTGGACTCCTATAGAGTCCTAATATCTCGGATTCGAAATCTACTATATTGGACTCCTAAAGAGTCCAATATAGTAGAAAAGTATTCAAAAGTATAAGAACCCTGCAGGGGTTCAATATTTTGTTTTACTGACCCGGCACTTCAAAGCCCGACTCCAGATCATTTCACCAGAAGCATTTTATTCGTCCCAACTATCTTTCCATTTGCTTTAAGAACAGCAAGATAAATTCCCGATCCGCAATGTCCGCCATTCCAATTCAATTTGTAGATTCCCGCCTCTTGCTTGCCCTTATATAACATCGCAATTTTTCTGCCCTTAAGGTCATGAATGTACACCTCCACATCGCTTTCAAAAGGAAGACTGTAATTGATCGTTGTCTCGGGATTAAAGGGATTGGGGTAGTTTTGAAGCAATTTATATTCTTGGGGAACTGTCATGTCGCTTATTTTGGTCGGGATTTGATATTCATAAATATACAGACCCGCGCAATACATGGGCACATAGATAAAACCCGTTGTCATTTTAAGATCTTGAGCTGCCGCGACACCCCAAAGTTCGTGAGTATAGGCAAGTTTTATGTTAGTCGGGTCTGTTACATCAAACAGGTATAAAGCCTCCCGGTATGTGAACGTGTTCTGAAAAACAACGGAAACATAATTCCCGCAGATCTCAACATGCATGGCATAAGCACCGATACTGAAACTGTCTACCGCTACAATATGGCTTGTGTCTGCAACATCATACACCCGCAATCCGCTTCCGTATTCTGCGACAAAAAGATAATTGTTTTTAACCGCAATATCCTGTACCCAACCTTTGCCCTGGATCCTGGTCACAATTGTCGGATTTTCCGGGTCGGAAATATCGATTATATAATATCCGTTTGTATTATCGGAAACATAGGCATATGATCCCTGAACATCTACATTCTTGGCATAATTATCCGTATCGATATATCCGCGATTGACCGGGTTTTCGCGATCTGTGATATCATAAATGCTCATACCCAATAAACCCATGGTCACATAAAGATAGTCTCCTTCAATATGCATAGCAGTCGGCACCCCCAAGAGCGTATCCACATTCAGCACCGGTTGATGACTTCTGTATGTTACATCAATAATATGCAGGTTTTTATAATCGTCGCCCACATAGGCATAAGACCCCGTATGGGCAATCGAGTTGCCACCCACAAATCCTTCTGATAAGGTACCCATTTTCAGAAAATCTTTATTTTGCATATCCAAGGTAAACATGCCATCATCTATATCTGAAACATAAGCCAAATATCCGCTTTCGGTAACCGAAACACCCGTCAATTTATCACCGGGATCATAATGCGTTCCGTCAATCAAACTATCAGACCAACTCCAATAAAGAACTCGAATGCCTTTCGATTCATCCGCTATCAATATGGAATCACCGTCCAAAGCGATATCCCTTGCCCAGCCTTCTGTGTCAAAGTGATAATCAAGCGTTGGTGAATCGGGGGTGCTAATATCAAAGATCATCAAACCGTTGTCACGATCAGCCAGATAGGCAAGATCGTCCTTTACAGTAATATTAACTGCTCTGTCCGGTGTATCATAAAAACCTACTTCGTAAATGCTGTCGCGTTTTCCCACATTAAGTATTCTTAAACCCTCTGTTCCTCCGGCGATACAGGCATAATTTCCGGATATATCAATATGTTCATAATAAATGCCGTACGCATTGTAATATCCCGATTGAACTGGAGAGGCTGGATCGCTTATGTCAATAATATAAAGTTTGCCGTAAAAATCTGTGATATAAGCAAAAGACCCTTCTACGTCCACACTGTAGCAAGCCGTTGTTGCCGTACTTGAACCAATTTCTGTCGGATGTGTCGGATCGGAAACATCAATGATCTTCAAGCCCAGTCCGCCATAAGCAAGATAAGCATAATTCCCGCTGACAACCACATCATGGGCATGATAAAATTGTGACACACAATATTGACCGACTTTAACGGGATCCGCATTTGTTACATCAATGATTACTAAACCCGCAGTATCGTTGACCACATAAGCATAGTCGCCTACGACCTTGATCTCGCCCACTGTCGTGTTCAGAGCCAATTGCCCATATTCCACTACAGATCTGTAATGAAAATTAAATATCTTGAAATAATGCCCGACGCCGCAATAGGCAAACTTATGTTGCGCGGCAACGGAATAACTTGAACCGACGGCCCAGGTCCCGCGTTGTGTTAAAAGCGAATCGTTCGTTGCCAATAACATTGAGAAAGAGAATAAAAATATCAGTAAAATACAAAATCCGATACCATGCTTTTTCATATTTTCACCTTATCAATTTGGATTAGTATATCGTTGCATATCAGTATATATTTAACATGTCTAAAGTTAATTAAAAATATATGAATAATACAAGCTTAAAGTTTAAAGTTTAAGCGTTTATAATATTGAACCCCTAACGGGGTTCT
>CAYVLJ010000143.1:0-779 GCA_964452375.1 uncultured bacterium
AGGCGTACCATGAGTGACATGAGAGCGAACGACAATGATGAGATGGTCATGAAAAGGACCGATTTGCCATAGTTGTTTTCCATCGGGAAATTTATTATAAAAACGACAGCAGTCCTATATAAATATGAACAGTGGCTATTATGATTAGGGACCTTTATTAAATTCGTTTAATCGTTTAATATTGAAATACTAAGTTGTCCCTTGCGTGTGGATCTAAAGCTACCGTATTGCGAAAAATGAATTATTATCACAAAATAAAAAGCTAATAAGTAAATCCTGTGATCTTTTCAAAAAAAACCTGGAATCCTGTCAATTATAGCTATAATAAAAACATGAACTTTCATATCAAAATCTTGACTACCATTCATATTCTCGTTACATTATCCGGCTATTGTAAAATTGTTTTTGGGAGTTGACCTATCGTATCGAATTATTCGACATTCTTTAAACAAGTCCAGAAAACCCCGGATGATATTTTTATCTATTCGGGAGATAAATCATTGAGCTATAAAGAAGTATTCGAATCATCCTTAAAACTAGCAAATTACTTGCATGAACTTGGGATCGGAAAAGATTCCAGGGTCGTGGTCATGTTGCCAAACATACCTGAGATGATATACACATGGCTGGCTTTATCCCGCTTGGAAGCAATGATAATTCCTGTGAATATTAATTACAAATCACTTGCCCTCAGATATATTATTGATGATAGTTCCGCGGTTTCGGTCATCTATCATGCTCGAAATGAAGAAGATGTCATGAATGCCACAAGCATTCTG
>CAYVLJ010000143.1:789-4509 GCA_964452375.1 uncultured bacterium
ATGGGATATCAGAACAAACCCTTGTTTGGTGGTCCATATAATCCCGATGATAATGATACAAATGTAATGTTTTACAGCGGGGCGGCGACCGGACCTGCCAAATATGCAAAATATTCAAATCGCATGATATTCCGGAACAGCAACGATTATCTTTCAGCAGTTATGTTTAAACCGGGTGATGTGATCTTTTCACAATTTTCACTCTCCCATTTTATCGGTTATATCGCGGTTATGAATGCAGCCGTAAATACCGGCAATTCTATTGCAATTTGTAATGTGCATGATGAAGATGAATTAAAGAAAACAATTGAAAATGCAAAACCGACCCATATGATCGTGGAGCCTTCCTATATCGCAGAACTGAACGATATAAATGACAAAAATTTCCTCCCGGAATCTTTGAAATTCATGATCACCGGCGGCGGGCGCCTTAAAAAAGAAATACACAAAAAGTTCACCGAGATCTATAATAAACCCATCTTCAAGATCTACGGAATGATTGAAGCCGGACCGATATTGACGGTGAATACCAATACTGATAAACCTTCTTCCATTGGAACGACTTTAAGTAATGTCACTATCGCCTTAAAACAAGGTAAAAAGATGCTGCCGGAAGAACAGATCGGCGAAATATGCGTGGTATCGAGCATTTTAACCGAGGATCTTCATAAATTATTAAGTGATCAGTTCCATGACGGATGGTATCATACAGGAGACCTTGGACGTCTGGATCCTGACGGGTATCTTTATTTTGTTGACCGTAAAGCCTACGTCATAAATGTTAGAGGCTTTGAGGTTTATCCTGAGCAAGTTGAATTGGCGTTGATGAAACATCCAATGGTACATGATGTTGTTGTAACCGGGACCCCAAAGGATAGTTATTCCGAAATGATCAGGGCTTATATCATTCAGGAAGAGGGCAAAAGACCTTCAGATGAAGATTTGCTGTCTTTTCTGGAAAATAAATTACCCCGTTATCAGATCCCGGAGAAATTTATATATGTCAACCACTTTCCAAAGTCACCGACCGGTAAAGTAGTTAGACAAGCATTGAAATAGATAATTTTAAACCCATTATGGAGGAAATATAATGGCAACTTTGACCAAAGATATTCGCAATATCGCGTTGGTTGGTCATTCGGCGACAGGCAAAACCCTTTTGGCGGATGCCTTCCTGCTGAATGCGGGGACG
Organism: uncultured bacterium; assembly: GCA_964452375.1. Classification (GTDB taxonomy): domain Bacteria; phylum Fidelibacterota; class Fidelibacteria; order Fidelibacterales; family Fidelibacteraceae; genus M50B103. Next base: position 1,982 of record CAYVLJ010000143.1, read on the forward strand.
ATTAACCGCCTTGGATCCGTTCAGGACGGTACAACCACTTCTGACTATACTCAAGAAGAGATCGACCGTCAGATCTCTCTTCGTGCAACCTTGATGCATTTAAATCAAGATGGTGTAAAACTTAATTTGTTAGATACGCCCGGTTATATGGATTTTTCGGGTGAACTTGTCGCTGTCAGCTATGTCGCAGATGCTGCGCTGATCACTGTTGATGCTACATCAAACGGCATCGAAGTCGGAACCGAAATGGCTTGGGACGCAATGGAAAAGAAAAACGTTCCTTCTTTCTTTGCTATTTCTATGCTTGATAAAGAACATACTCATTTTGATGAGGTTGTTTCAACATTGCAGTCCAGATACGGAGACCGTGTTTTCCCAACCCAGTTCCCCATCAATGAAGGTCCGGCTTTTCATGCTATCGTTGATGTGCTGAAAAAGAAAATGCTAAACTTCAATGAAAATGGAACATATACTGAAGAGGATATTCCTGCCGAACATCAGGGACGAGTAGATGAACTGTTTGAAAAACTTGTTGAACTGGTTGCAGAATCCGATGACGATTTGCTGGAAAAGTATTTTGAAGTAGGAGAGCTCAGCAAAGAAGAGATCAGCACCGGTTTAAAGAATGCAATTACCTCACGAACAATATATCCCCTTGTTTGCGTTTCCTCTCAGAAAAATGTCGGCGTTACTCGTCTGGCAGAGATCCTTGCTGAACTTGCCCCGGCTCCGGCAGCTGAAGTAAAAGGCAAGAAACCCGATTCCACTGAAGAGCTTATTAGAAAAGTCGATGCAAGCGAACCAACGAGTCTTTATATTTTTAAAAGCGTTTATGAACAGCATGTAGGCGAAATGTCATATTTCAAGGTCATGTCCGGTGCTTTAAAACCCGGAATGGACCTGAAGAACGTGCAAACGAACACCACAGAACGATTCGGCGCCGTATTTACCATGAATGGCAAGAACCGTGTGGAAGTCGACGAACTTCAAGCAGGTGATATAGGAACGGCCGTTAAGCTAAAAGATACTCATACTTGCAACACATTGTGTGATGCAAAAAATCTCATTGAATATGATGCGATCAATTTCCCTGAACCAATCATACGAGTTGCCGTTGAAGCTTCCGCAAAAGGTGATGATGAGAAGATCGGTGTGGGTTTAACACAAGTTCGTGCAGAAGATCCCAGTTTTTATTTTGTTGTGGATCCCGAATTAAAGCAAACTATCGTATCCGGTCAGGGTGAAACCCATCTTGAAGTTTGTTTAAGAAGAATTGAAGAACGTTATCATATTCAGATCAATCAGATCGAACCGAAGATCCCTTATCGTGAAACCATCCGTAAACAGGCTCTTGGACACTACCGCCATAAAAAACAGTCAGGTGGTGCAGGTCAGTTCGGTGAAGTTTATCTTCGAATTGAACCGAAAGAACGCGGTGAAGGTATCGAATTTGTCAGTGAGTTGGTCGGTATGAACGTAGATCGCTCATTTGTGCCTTCAGTGGAAAAAGGTATTAATCAAGCCACCGCAGAAGGACCTTTGACAGGATCCAAAGTGATCGATATCAAAGTTGCATTCTATGATGGAAAACAGCATCCGGTTGATTCTAAGGACATCGCATTTCAGATCGCCGGTCGAGGCGCTTTCAAAGATGCTTTTGAAAAGGCAGACCCTATTCTTCTTGAACCGATATACGAAATTGAAGTCAAGATACCTGAAGAATATATGGGCGATGTGATGGGTGATGTATCTTCACGCCGCGGTAAGGTTTTGGGCATGGATTCGGATGGTCACAACCAGATCATCAAAGCTTCTGTTCCCCTTTCAAACCTGTATAAATATGCCAACACACTGCGTTCGATCTCACAGGGCCGCGGGCAGTACAGACGCAAATTCTCACACTACGAATACGTTCCGAAAGATATTCAGGACAAGGTCGTAGCAGCTCATAAAGCCGAGAAAGAAGAAGCGCACAGCTAAAATAAAACCAAATGCTTATATATGCACGGACACCATTTGGTGTCCGTGTTTTTTAATAAGGAGAAAAAATGTATTTTGAAATTGAGAGATTCACCGGAAAACTCAGGGAGTTAATAGAATATGCTCTAGAAGGTAGTATGAAAAATATTGACTATATTTTCTCTCATCTAAACAAAGATTCAGATCTTGAATTGACACGTTATGTTGATTTTGCTTTAAGTGTTGTAGAAAATGAAGAAGGGTTAGAACGTATGGAATATTACCTCTTTAACGGTACGCTTATTCAACGGAATTATGCTTCATTATTCTTCAACCGGAATGGAGATTATGATCTGATCGAAAAAGCCAATAAAATGGGATTGATCGACGATTTGCAGGCGTTTGTTAGGTAGAGAAATGTGATGGTCGTCACAGTGGGAAAATTGCTGTTGATAATGGATGCATGATTATATAAATTTGATCAAATATGGAGGGGGGGAATGTCGTATCAAGCATATGATCATTTCAGAAGAAAAAGCACCAGATTACAAAAATGGGATTATAAATGG
>CAYVLJ010000144.1:0-4384 GCA_964452375.1 uncultured bacterium
GATTTTGATTCTCCCAGCTGGATCATAGGGCCGAAACGACCGATCTTGACATATACATTCTTTCCGGTTTCAGGATCGACACCCAAGAGGCGTTCTCCTTTGAAACTTTCATTCATGTCACGTGTTTCTTCGATCTTGGCATGAAAAGGCCCGTAAAACTCCCCGATCATTTTATGCCACTCGATCTTTCCTTCGGCAATTTCATCAAAATCCTGTTCTATATGCGCCGTAAAATTATAATTGATAATATCATCAAAATAATTGATCAAAAATTTGTTAACCACTCGACCGATATCAGTGGGGAATAATTTGGATTTAACAGCATTGGCCTTTTCGCTTTTCGTTTCCCGTTTAATTTCATCATTGATAAGATTCAACTCCCGATATTCCCTGTCTGTCCCGGGAAGATCTCCTTTCTCAACATAGCCTCGCTTCTGAACAGTTGAAATGGTCGGGGCGTACGTCGAAGGACGACCGATGCCCAATTCTTCCATTTTTTTAACAAGCATGGGCTCTGAATATCTTGAGGGGGGTTGAGTGAACTTTTCAACCGCGTTCATTTGCTCTAGTGACAATGCATCACCTTTGTTGACCGGTGGTAACAGTTTACTTTCATCATCTCCGTTTTTATAAATTGCCATGAAACCCGGGAAGGTAACGACTTCACCTTTTGCTTCAAACATCCCGTCATTTTTATCATTGGAAATACTGACGGTAGTCTTTTCTACATTTGCCGCTGCCATCTGAGACGCCATACTTCTGCGCCAGATAAGTTTATATAAACTCTTAAGGTTTTTATTATCACCTGCTTCAAGAGTCTTCATATTGGTTGGGCGGATCGCCTCATGGGCTTCCTGAGCGCCTTTGGTCTTAGTCTTGAATTTTCTCGGATGCGAGTATGCTTCATCGAACATTTCAACGACTTGTTCTTTGATCATGGAAAGTGCCAGATTTGATAGATTCAATGAATCGGTTCTCATATAGGTTATATGACCGGCTTCATATAGTTTTTGTGCCAACATCATGGTTTGAGAAACCGAAAAACGAAGTTTCCTGCCTGCTTCCTGCTGTAAAGTGGAAGTTGTAAAAGGCGGCGGAGCACTCTTTTTGGCATTCTTCTTTTCAATGCCGTCGATCTTAAAGCTCGCTCCAATGCAAGATTCCAGAAAAGATTCAACATCTTCTTCTTTTTTAAAGCGTTTGGACATCTCGGCATTCAGTTCGGTTCCATCAGGAAGCATGAACAGAGCGCTTACCTTGAATGAAGATACGGACTCAAATGCTTCTATCTCTTCTTCTCGTTCCACGATCAAACGAACAGCAACAGACTGAACACGTCCGGCTGACAAGGAGGGTTTGATCTTCTTCCAAAGTAAAGGAGAGAGTTCAAATCCTACAAGACGATCAAGAACACGCCTTGCTTGCTGGGCATTGACCAATTCCATATTGATCGCCTGGGGATGATTTACTGCTTCCCTGACTGCATTTTTGGTTATCTCATTAAAAGAAATCCTGTTTATTGCCGATTCATCAATTTTCAGCAATTGAGTTAAATGCCATGCGATTGCTTCGCCTTCGCGGTCAGGGTCAGTGGCGATATAAACGTTCTCTGCAGCATTAACCGCTTTCTTTAAATTCATGATCACATCGCTTTTTCCGGGAAGGGCAATATATTTTGGTTCAAAATTATTATTAACATCGATCCCCAATTCTTTTTTGGGCAGATCGCGGATGTGACCCACAGTTGCCTGAATATGAAAATCGTCACCAAGATATTTCTTGATGGTTTTTGCTTTTGATGGTGATTCAACGATGATACAATTTCGAGCCATGTCTTTCCTTCCAGAAATTTTTGCAAATATATGTATAAAAAACACTAAAATCCAAATTTATTGGCAAAGTGTGATATTGAACACTGAAATAAGGTAAAAAAGTTTGGATCGAAAACAAAATGTAATTAAATGGCAAGAACGCAGTAATGCTGCGCCTCTGCAATCCAAATCTTTAATCTTTCAGTTCACAAATACATATGATTTGCATTTTGATTAAAAATTCCCCAAATTTCCAAATGGCAGGCAGGGAAAAAAATAATAAAAATTTTACTAAGCAATTTGTCCCAAAAGATATTCGCGATGTTTTCATCAAGGCGGGAAAACAAGCTCTAAAGGTATCTTGGATGCTGTTAAAGATTTTTATTCCCGTCTCTTTTCTGACAGCATTTTTAGACCAAATAGGTTTTTTGGATATGATTGCACCCGTTTTTGAACCGATCATGAAACTTCTCGGACTACCCGGAGAAGCGGCATTGGTCCTTCTTGCCGCCTGGATAAATAATCTTTTTGCGGCCATAGCTGCGGCGTCCGTTATTGAACTGACCTTTCGGCAGCTTACGATCATCGCGATCATTACGGGTTTTGCGCATAACTTAATTCTGGAAACAACTGTTCTGGTTAAATTAAAAATGGGGCGTGTGGGAATTGCTTTTGCACGCATCATTTTTAGTCTTTTGATCGGAATGTTACTGAACCTTATAATGCCTGAGGTCATCCATGGTGTTGTCATGAATCCGTTTATGGCGGTTCAGGAATTCTCGTGGCTGAATTTTATTCTCAGGATCCTGACAACATCGGGACAAATTATCGGATTAATGTTGATCGTCATGCTGATCTACGAATCCTTGATCTTTTGGAAGCAAACCCATAAGATCAAAAAGAATCTAAATTTTATTACACGTTTTTTTGGTATGTCGGCAAATGCCTTGGGAGCGTGGTTGGTCGGTTTTTTCATTGGTATCGCTTATGGCGCCGGAATATTGTTCCAGATGAACAAAGACCATAAGTTAACCCACAAAGATGTTTGTTTATTGACCATTTCAATGTGTCTTGTGCATGCTCTTGTGGAAGATACCATTTTCTACGTTGTGGTAGGAGCAAATGTTTGGTGGATACTCGGAGTACGTCTTTTAGCATTGACCATCATACTAAAACTTGTATCTTTGGGTGATTTTTATAAAAAAATTACATGGATCGGATTACCGAAGGAAATTGACAATTGAGATAAGGTAGACATTTATTCAAATGACCTTTTTACCTTTAACCTATTTACCTAATATACACACAGGAGATATAAAATGTCTGAACGAACGTTTAAAACATATCCATACAGATGGATCGTACTCATCGCCTATATGTTTGCTTCGCTTGTGGTCAATATCCAGTGGCTGACACATGCACCCGTTGCACGTGCCGCAGAAGTATTTTATGCCGGGCAATTCAATCCAAACTCTATTTTCAATATTGATTTTCTGGCAATGAGTTATATGCTGATCTATCTGATAGTCAGTATTCCCGCATCTTATGTTATCGATACCTGGGGAATTAAAAAAGGAATCGGTATAGGAGCGGTCATTTGTGCGATCTCTGCTTTGGGAAAAGGCATTTTTGCCGATTCATTTAGCGCACAGATCATTTTTCAGCTTGGTTTAGCCATATCGCAACCTTTTATTTTAAATGCACTTACAGCACTTACGGCACGATGGTTCCCTCTTGAAGAACGAGGAACGGCAGCAGGATTAGGAACGCTTTCTCAATTCCTGGGGATTATTATTGTAATGATGGTGACACCGCTTTTAGTTGTCAGTGATCCAAGTATGGTAAATTATGGCGAAGGCATGAAAAGTATGTTGATGATCTACGGTATTGTTACCGCCGTTGCCTGTTTGCTTGCTCTCGTTCTGATCAAAGAAGAACCCCCCACACCACCCGCTGAAGAAGCTTATAAGCGACACAAATTTACCGATGGATTGAAATATATCGTTCATCAAAAGGATATGTGGATCACGATCGGAATATTTTTCATTGGATTGGGGATCTTCAATGCTGTTTCATCAATGACGGATTCAATTGCGGAATACCTGAATGTTAAGGATTCCGACGGACTGATCGGCGGTATTATGCTGATCGGCGGTATAATCGGTGCCATAGTATTACCCATACTCTCGGATAAAACCCAAAAAAGAAAACTCTTTCTCAATATTTGCCTGATAGGTATGGTGCCGGCTTTGGCGGGTATTGCTTTTGCAGGAGTGATCACTTCAACACCGGAAGCTGCATATACCGTTGCATTGATCTCATCTTTTATGCTTGGGTTTTTCGTTTTAAGTGCGGGTCCTATCGGTTTCCAATACGGTGCCGAAGTTTCCTACCCCGCGCCCGAATCCACCTCTCAGGGATTATTGCTGCTTTCGGGACAGATCACCGGGTTGGTTTTTGTTGCTGCAATGAGCATGCGTTCAAATGCCTATTGACCTTTCTTTACGGTCTTTTTTGTGCATCCCAAAACAGAATTCAAAGAGCTTGGGCTGCGCTGTCTTGATGAGACTTGC
>CAYVLJ010000145.1:0-2653 GCA_964452375.1 uncultured bacterium
TTCCCAATAATCCTTCTTCATGTGTGCCATGAATATACACAAATCGCCAGTAGGAAGTGCGATTTATATCTTCAAGACCCTTTAACCAAATTATTCGAGAGGTGACGGGATCAATTTCAATATTGGTCGTGTCGGTATAGATCGTGGCGATCTCCCCGGTCGGACGACGGTCGTAAAAGCACATGCCCTCCGGTGCGCCCGCTCCATACTTACTGTCGATGACGTGAACCCCCCAGGGTGTCTGATTACTGCCTCGTTCATATCCGTAACCGTATTTGGAGGCGGAAATGATGTAATCGCCTATGATATTCAATCCGGATCCCCGCGATACCAGATATAGTCTGTTCACATTCCCGTCAATGAGGATCAGTGTATCAAGATCTGTGACACCTGTCACATTTTTGATCTCTTCTACAGCAGATAGAAGCCGTGATTCATTATATGTTTTATTTTGTTCGATCGTGGCAGAAAGATCATCCGCTTGTTCTTGATTCGCAGTGGTTTCCTTCCTGCAAGCTGCGAAAGAAAAGAAAATCAGTAATGATACTGAAAGGGCAACAATGTTCTTGAAAAATCTATGTTGATCCATATGCATGTTATCAAATATTTCTTGGTACAGCCGGGGAGACTCGAACTCCCACACCCTGAGGGCGCCAGATCCTAAATCTGGTGCGTCTGCCAATTCCGCCACGGCTGCATGATTGACCGGTGAATATAGGAAAAGAAGGCAGAATTTCCAACAGGAAATCAATAATCGTTTTCGGCTTTTTCCCCATGTAAAATAGCGACTCCCGAAGAGGTCCCGATCCGTGTTGCGCCTGCTTCGATCATGGCCATGGCATCTTCGTATGAGCGGACGCCTCCCGAAGCCTTGACCTCCAAATCATCTCCCACGGTCTTTTTCATCAATTTTACATCTTCCTCAGTGGCGCCGCCGGTGGAAAAGCCCGTGGAGGTTTTCACAAAATGAGCGCCTGCGGCTTTGGCCAGTTCGCATGCCTTGACCTTTTCGGGGTTCGTTAAAAGGCAGGTCTCAATGATCACCTTGACCGTATTGCCTTCGGCAGACTGCACAACCGCTTTGATATCGGCTTCGACCAGGTCGAAATTCTTATCTTTCAGCGCTCCGATGTTGATGACCATATCGATCTCATTTGCACCGTCTTCCACTGCCATCAGTGTTTCTGCCGACTTGATGGACGGGATGGATGCACCTAAAGGGAATCCGACTACAGAAGCAAGTTTTACTTTGGAACCGGCGAGCAGCTTTGCACAATATGCCACATTGCAGGGATTTACACACACTGCTTTAAAATCATGTTCTATTGCTTCAGTACAGAGTTTTGCCAGATCGGCTTTGCTTGCTTGCGGTTTTAATAAGGTATGGTCAATATATTTTGATATTTTCATGATCTTATCCCATCAATGTTTTGATCTCATTTAAGAATTTATCGCCCAATTCGTCTGCAGCGTCCTGGGTAGGTGCTTCGCTGTAAACGCGTAAAATCGGTTCGGTATTGGATTTACGCATATGAACCCAGCGGTCGGACCAGGTTATCTTCAAACCGTCTATGGTGTTGCAATCTTCGTTTGAGAATTTTGCTTTTAGCTTATCAAGTATAAGGTCCGGATCGTTATTGCCGATCTCGATCTTTTTCTTGCTCATTTTATATTGCGGGAAGGCGGCGTATTTCTCGCTTAGCGGTCGTTCATCCGATGCCAGGAAGTTCAATACCATTGCCGTCCCGACCAGAGAATCGCGGCCCAGATGCGAATCGGGGGAAATGATCCCGCCGTTGCCTTCGCCGCCGATGACTGCGCCGACTTCTTTCATTTTTTTCGAAACATTGATCTCGCCGATGGCCGTGCGCAGGCATTCGGCACCGTATTTCTCAGCAATATTAGTGACCGCAAGGGTGGTAGAAAGGTTAGTGACAACCTTGGGCTCTTTAACCGTGCATTGTGATAATACCGTTTCGGTTGACATCACCAGAGTATATTCTTCAGAAAGATAATTGCCTTTTTCATCACAAACAGCCAGGCGGTCCGCATCGGGATCAACTGCCAGTCCGAGATCCGCCTTATTTTCTTTTACAGCCTCCAATAGGTCTACAAGATTCTCTGGCAAGGGCTCAGGCGTATGCGGGAAATAACCGTCGGGGATACAATTGACCTCGATGACCTCGCAGCCCAGGGCTTTCAACATGGTGGGCAGTGCGATGGATCCGCCGCCGTTGACAGCGTCGATCACGACCTTGAACTTGCGGGCTTTGATCTTGTTGACGTCGATATAGGGTATCGCCAGCACATTCTCGACATGCATGGCAATGGCTTTGTCATTTTCCTGATAAGACCCGAACTCGCCGGATCCTTTAAAACTGTATTCAGCGTCTTTTTTATTATTCAGGACTGTTGTAACCTGTTCGGCATCCAGGAAAAGGCCTGTCTTGTCGATGAATTTGATCCCGTTCCATGGAAAAGGATTATGAGAAGCGGTGATAGCAACACCCGCCTGCGCTTCAAAAAGTACCGCCTGTCTGATCAGGTGGCTTCGGGTGGCCTCGTAAATATCCTCAGCTTCGATCGTTTTTTCGATCGCGAGCGTATCGTCAACTGCTTCGTTGCCGTCGACATGCCGATTCATGATCGTTAA
>CAYVLJ010000145.1:2663-4376 GCA_964452375.1 uncultured bacterium
GGGTGGGGACGATACCAATGTCGATCACATCCACTCCCATCCACTGAAGCGTGCGAGCAAAAATATCAGCGATGGTTTTTCCGGAAACGCGTGAGTCCCGCCCCAGGACCACCGTGCCTTTATCGACCCATTTACCGAAGGCCGAGGCATACTCAACAACCTCTTTGGGCGTCATGCTGTCCCCGATGGTCGCACGAATTCCCGATATTGATTCAATAAGCATTTCTACTCCTGATTAGTTCATTTTTTACATCATAGATACGAAGAGAAGATTGAAGATTAAAGGAAAAAGACGTGAAACGTGAGACATGTCATAAAGGTAACGAATACAATTTTTGCCTTGTCTTAAAATTCTTGGACCTTGGTACTTGTATCTTGATTATTGCTCATTTGGTTGACAATCGTCGCAATTATCCCTAATATACTTCAATTGCAAATAAAGGAGACAAGCATGGACATAAGAGAGGCTTTTCAAACCTATTATATCAGTGCCTTTAAACGGTATTTTGATTTCAAAGGCAGAACGAGTCGGAAGGCCTACTGGATGTTTGTCCTTTTTAATGTCATTATCAGTTGGACGCTAATTGCTTTTGATAACATTCTCGGTACTGAAGAAGTAGGACATATTACGATCTGGGGGATACGTAACGGCATGTTCAATAATTTCTATTCGCTTATCGTTATGATACCCGGCATCGCCATCGCAGTACGGCGTTTGCATGATGTGGGGAAAAAAGGAACCTCAATGTTCTTTCTGCTTGTCCCTGTTATCGGATGGTTTATTGTCTTAATGGATCTTATAAAAGAAGGCGATCCGGTTGAAAATGAATACGGTCCGGTCCCGGTCGATGGCGCTGAACCCGGCGGACATCCCTATTCTCCCAACCGGGAACACAACAAAGATAGCTTTGAAGTCGCAAGCTTGCGAAAAGAGGCCGAGAAGGTGGCTGCCAAACAAGCGGAAGAGAAAAAACGATCTAAGCAATATAAAGCCCATCAGCCGAAAAAGAAAAAAAATAAGAAGAAATTCAGTCTTTTGGATCGCCACGCAGTGGATTTCACCTATCACGCCAAAGAGAAACGCAAGACTTAAGACGGAATTATGAATTATAAATTATGGATTATGAATTAAATCTTTAATTTTCAATTTATAATTTACACTTAATTAACTATTAAATCGATACATCCCAGATTTGACACCTCACACCCCAGACTCCCGATTTCTCCTTGTAAATCTGCTTATTTTCGCCTAAAATTAACTATTAAAGAAATAAACAAGGGAGGATTGCACCATGAAACGCACATCCATCCTCATTTTAGGCCTGATCCTGATCATTCTCTTTTCTTTTGCATTCAGTTTTGTTTTATGCAGGATCACGGACATTTGCTACAAGGAGAAGGACATGTTCAATAAAGAAAAAGAATTGATAGCCGTGGAAAAAGCTATTCGCAGCAGCATCGGCTGGGCGAAAGACAAGGATTTGAACCTACTCTATAGCGTGATCGCCAACGACAGCAATTATACCGAGATCCAGCCGGGAAATAAGGTGGTACGCGGCATAGATCAATTCAAAGAAAGCGAAGCCTTTTTCATGGATGACAACTTCAAAGCTGTCAAGTATGAGATCTGGGACCTTCGTATCAACTTCTCCAAAGACGGAAAGGTCGCCTGGTGGTACTGCATGCTGAACGATATCAACACCTGGAAAGGCC
>CAYVLJ010000146.1:0-4332 GCA_964452375.1 uncultured bacterium
AAACGCTTTTAACCCTTTTTACATCTTATAAAAATACGATTTTTTCGGGAGGAATAAAACAAATTAATCATAAACGTGATGGGCCTCACACAAAGGTGAAAGACCTCACACAAAGCCACAAAGCACCACAAAGGAACAAAGAATACCTTTTTAACCACAAAGATTCACAAGAACACAACTCGCTTTGCTCGTAATATGTGCTTAAATATTTGCTGTGTGCTTATTAAGCTTTGCGGAAAATATTTTTTCTTCTTTGTGGTACTTGGTGGCTTCGTGGCTTTGTGTGAGGTCTTTTAAGGTGTAATAAAAAAGGGCCAGCATTGACCCTTTTGTACTTGAAATGTTAAGATCTCCGCCTTAACCTTATATCTTATCCGTCTCCACAACTTTAGCCAAAATGTCGGCATACTGGATCAGGAGATATTTTTTACCGTCATATTCGATCTCGTCGCCGCTGAAGCTTTTGTAAAGCACGACATCGCCGACAGCTATTTCGCAATCTTCGATATTGCTGACAGCTAAAACTTTAGCGGTTGTCTTTTTCTCTTGGGCGGTATCGGGTATGATGATACCGGAAGCTGTTTTTTGTTCGCCTTTTTCTTCTTTAATTTCAAGAAGCACGTATGGATTGACAGGTTGTAATTCTTTCATTTATCTATCCTTTCTTTTTTATTTGATGTCTAACAGTTGATTTATCTTGGGTTTATCGAATCCCACAATGATCTTTCCGTTGATGTCCGTTTGCGGGACGCCCCTCTGACCGGATCGTCGGACCAGATCTTCGGCGGCTTTCATATCCCGGGAAACGTCAACATCGCGGAATGAGATGCTTTTTTCTTTAAGGTAATTCTTTAATGTGGTGCACCAGGGACAGCTGGGCGTCGAATAAACGGTCACGCGTTTTTGCGGTTTTTCGTCATGCCCCTGAGGACTTTTCGAAATGCTCACATGTTCAAAGATGTTGCTGTAGTGACCGTTCTCGTTACAGCCTTTGATAACATTCTTCAGGCTGCCCTTTTCAAAGATCAAGAGATTGGGAACCGTATCGATCCCGTAATCACTGTGGATGTCACGGACTTCCGATACATCCGCGCAGAGCAGAGTGATCTCTTTCACTTTCTCCGCGGCTTCCCGGATATTGGCGTAAGCGCAATCGCTGGCATCCGTGCCCTTCTTATAGAGCAGGAGATACACCGTCTCCGAGGCGTTCAATTCGGTCTGCAACTCTGCGTTTGACCGGATCGCTTTCAATGTTTTCATATTTGTTCCTCCGTTGCGTTCTTGTCCTTCCTTAGCCCGCAACGTCCCGTCCCAATCCCGATATTTCGGGGAGGAATCGGGGTCAAGGTCTTCGCGGTTGTAAATTTAATATGTTTAGGGAGAAATTCAACAGAAAAAATTATAATAAGATGTGATGAAAAACACCAAAATCGTGTGCGAACTTGATAATTTGGATATGGATGGCGAAGTTTTGATATGTTTGGCCAAAGGAGAAAGAATTCCTTAAGGAAAATAAATTACGATTATTCAAAACCGGGACAATATTTCATTACTTTCAATACATTTCAAAGAAAAAAAATATTAGGAAAAATTATTAATGGAAAAATGAGCCTTAATCAATATGGAGAGATTATAAAAGATACGTGGCTGGACCTTCCAAATCACAATTTTAATATTATTCTGGATGAATTTATAATAATGCCAGATCATTTTCACGGCATTATAGAAATTATCGACCCGCACGGGCGGATCCCAGATCCGCCCGGGATCCAAGATCCGCCCGGGATCCCAGATCTGCCCGAGATCCCAGATCTGCCCAAGATCCCAGACCAAGCCATAAAAAGGCGGAACTCGGTTCCGCCCCAACATAATCTCTCAGAAATCATTCGCCAATTAAAATCATTTTCAACGAGAAGAATTAATGAATTGAGAGGAACACCGGGAGCAAGGGTTTGGCATAGAAGCTTTAATGATAAAATCATTCGATCTAAAACTCAATTGGATAATACCCGAAATTACATAAAAAACAATCCTCAAAAAGGGCACGATACTACTTTAAAATAACAGAAATTCTTTTTATTTTACTAGTTAGATTCAAAGGAAACGCTTATGAGAAAAAAACGAGATGTTGCATTGGTTCTGTCCAGTGGAGGAGCGAAGGGATTCGCTCATGTCGGCGTGATCCGGTCGCTTGAGCGAAACGGCTTCAAGATACATTCCGTCGCAGGTGCCTCCATGGGCGCACTGGTCGGCGGTTTATACGCAACCGGCGAGCTGAACCGCTTTGTCAAGTTCGCCGAAGAGTTGGATTTGAAGGAAATGCTGAAATACTTTGACATCAATCTGGGTCCGGGCGGCATGATCAAAGGAGAAAAAGTCATCACACGACTTAAAGAGATGATCCCCGACCGGGATATCAGCGACCTGAAGATACCTTACTGCGCCATTGCCACGGATATTGAATTGGGGGAGGAGAAGGTGTTCGAAAACGGCAAGCTTTATGACGCCATCCGGGCGTCCATTGCCATTCCAACGGTCTTTACACCCCATGTGGTCGACGACCATCATTATGTGGACGGCGGTGTTCTTAATCCCATTCCGGTAAATCGGGTGCATCGTAAAAAACGTGACATCCTGGTCGCCGTTAACGTGAATGCCATCGACAGTCCCGAAGACATGCCCCTGCCCGACGAGAGAAAAAAGAGCGAGCAAAAACTACCGGAAGCGGTGGCACAGATTCTGGAACGGTTCGAAAAACTGATCCCGGGTCATAAAAATGACCGTGTCGGCTTTTTCAACCTGACGAACAAGAGCATCAATCTCATGATCGACCGTATCTCGGATCTGACCCTGGAGATGTTACCACCCGATATTCAGATCGACATTCCGACCAACGCTTTCGGCACCTTTGATTTTTATAAAGCCAAAGAGATCATCGCTTACGGTGATAAAGCGGCAGAAAAGGCGATTAAAAAATATTTAAATAAAAAATGATCCCTGGGAAACGAACTCGTGATCGATATGGATATACATGGATAGAGAACTGGAAAAATTACTCGATCTGGATCCCAAGGCCACGATCGCCACGCGCGGTTATTTCAGTAACTATCCAGTCAAGGCCTATGTGGTTAAAAACCAATGCGCATTGATCGTCGGATGTACCGATCAGTTGTGGCTCCATTGCGTCGGACGGGATAAGAATGACCTGGCCGCTTTGCTCAAAGAGTATCAGGGGCTCTCTGACTATTACTATTCGGTCGAAGAATGGATGCTCCCGCTGATCCTGGATACGGGCAAAGAAGCATGGCGCATGGAAACAATGCGCTATATGCTGGATGACGATATAAAGCTTCCCACACTTGCCAATAAGATCGTTCCCCTAAGCCCGGATGACACAGATTATATTTTTGAACATACCAATTACCGGGATTTTACCGATAAGGCATATATTCGGGATCGTCTTGAACGGGATATCTCGGCTGCCATTATGGATAAAGACAAGCCGATCGCCTGGGGATTGACGCATGATGACGGCGCTCTGGGCTTTTTACATGTGCTTCCCGAATATCGCGGCAAAGGCTATGGCCGGGACATCGTTTTGGCACGAATCGCGATGAAACGGGAAAAAGGCCAACCCGTCTACTGCAATATTGTTTCCGGCAATATTCCCGCCATCAAGCTGATGGAGAGCCTTGGCTTTGAAGCGGACAGGAAGATATATTGGATAAAGCTGAAGAATATGTGACGTGAGGCTTTTGTCTATCAATTTTATGACAGACATTATATGTTTTTTGATGATGAAGCCCGTGTGGAGGCAGAGGGACTCGAACTCTCGACCTCTTGCATGTGACGCAAGCGCTCTAACCAACTGAGCTATGCCTCCAATTCCAATTGACAATAGCGGAATGAATTTACACAGCCAAAAGTTTTAAAGCAAATTATGTTTTATCAAAACATTTTTACCTTCTATTAGCTATAAACCTCAACTAATTAAGCCCAACAAATAATTATTTGTGATCAGCATCACAGTTATCGCTTGATAAGTGATCAAATCTTATTTTTTCTATAATATTATATAAATTACAAAAAAATCGAAGGGGGAAATCTGCTCAGTTAACAATTAACAATGGACAATTTAGTGAATAACAGACTTGTCGTCTCGACCGAAGTCCCGATGAAGATCGGGACGTAGCGGAGAAATCTATTCATGTCACAAACCCCAGACTTGTCATCTCGACCGAAAGTCGCCAAAGGCGACGGAGTGGAGAGATCTATTCATGACACACCCACGCACAAGGATTTGGCGTGCAGGCCGCTTAAAGGCAATCTTAG
>CAYVLJ010000147.1:0-4310 GCA_964452375.1 uncultured bacterium
AAAAGAATTATATCAATTGTATTCCAAGAAAAAAAATAGTAAAATTGAGAAGTTTGTACCCTGATAAAAGGGGGGTTTTTATGTTCACTAAAAAAGAAAAAAACATCATTCTTGTCATCGCACTGGTTTTGCTTCTGGGGGTTGTCGGCTTTATTGTACGAAAAGTCATTAAAAAACAACGAACTCTCCGATCCTCGGATGTCAGTATGAAAGACGCTTTTGCCAGGGAAGATGAGAGTATTGAAGAGCCTGATATTCCTTCAAAGCCTGTCAGTATAAATACCGCGGGCTTGATGGAAATTGAGGCCTTGCCCTATCTTGGCATAGAAAGAGCCAAAGATATTATTGAGTATCGCGATAAGAACGGTCCTTTTGAAAGTCTTGAAGAGTTGACGAATATTAGTGGAATAGGACCGAAAACTTTGGAAAAATTAAAACCTTTAATTACCTTATAGCGCTTAAGGAGGTATTGTGCAAGAGCAGCAATATTACAGTGAAAAATGGTCGTTTATCATTAAATGGATAGCAGTGATTTTATTGGTCATTCTTCTGCTGGTTATCTTTATTCCCAGCAATATTTGGAAAAATGAACAAGATATGAGAAAAAGATCCCAATGGAAAATGGAGCAATTGTGGGACGCTCAGCGAATGTATTATAAACTGACCGGTCATTATGATGCCGACATGGAAGGCGTTCTTTGGTTTGTTTCTGCAGTCAGGGATTCGATTCTTGCAGACAGTGAATACATTGGCAAACAATATATTCAATACAAAGGCGATAAGATCCAGATCAATGTCCCCGAATTCTGGTTTACGGAATACGATACGGTATTCTCTCGTCCGTATCATGCAAAGGATACAAATCTGGTAGGAGTTTATAAAGCAGTCGAAATGAATTATGAGACGGGTTCCTGGGATACCATTTATTTGGGAGAGAACAAGGACCGTTATAAATATACCGATACCCTTTGGGAAGGTATTATCCTTGATACGACAATTGATACGATCATAGAAAAAGTTATTAAATATAAACATTTTAACCTGGTTGATTCCTTGCTGGTTTGTCCTCTGACTAATGAGCCTTATGATGTAGAGGTTAAAGGTAAAGAAAAAGATACGGTCACGATTTTCAGCCCTATACGCGGCGGATATACAGATCGTAAATATTTCTTCTTCACTTTTAGCGACACCGGACACGGTTATATCATGAATGGGGAAGCATCCTGGGATAGATAAATATGTTAACTCTCTCGTTACATCACGAAGAGTCTGTATTTGTATATTTAAGCGAGATGCAAAAGGGGAGGAAAAGTATAGAGCAACTTGGTTTGTTCTCTACCGAGTTTTCCTTTGACAGAAGTTTTGTTTATCAGCATAATGCCAAAGATCTATTAAGTGATATGCTGGAAGACATACTCAAGGTGCTCCCCGAAAAAGAACAGGATGTGTTCTTTTCATTCCCTGCCGATCTTGCTTATATTGCAGTTTATGACGACGTGCCCAAAGAAAGTGTAAAAACGATCGTTGATAAGGATGTTTGGTTGACCGAACTTAAATTTGGTCGTGACCTGATAGCTCAAAGCGATTGTCAGGTTAAAGTTGTATACAAAAAAAATGATCTGGCTTTATTAACATCTATTTACTACCCGAAAATGATAACGGAATTATTCCGTTCGATCTGTGAAGATCACAACTGTCGTCTGGTAGGAATAGGTATAAACATATTTAATGCGACAGAGGTTGCAAAAAAAGCATCAAGGGATACGGAATATGTATTGATCGATCTAAAGAAAAACGAATATGAGCTGATCAACGTTAAACAGGATAACGTTCTCGGATATGCTCGTTTTTCTTTCATCAATGATCATCTTTTGTATGTTGCACGCAGCGGAGTCATACCCAAAGGTCTCTGTGAGGCGGTTGTACAGAAGAATGCCGCGGAATTGGATAAATACAGGATCTTCATTACCGGTGACAGCAAACATATCGAGGAAATGAATGAATTTGTCAATATCCAGCCCGACATCGTGATCCTGAATCCGATGAATATTACAACGGCTTTTCTTCAACCTACGGTATCTTACGATAAACACTACAATACGGTGTTCACTTCCGCTTTAGGAGCATTGATTTAAGGAGATAAGGATATGAAGATCAATTTGTTACGCGAAGATCAAATGACGAAAGTTCCCCATCAGGACAAAGAAAAGGAAGTTCTTCGTTTTGATGATACTTTCTCAGGGGGGAATGACGATTTTTATTTTCAGCAGCCTACACCCCCGGCTGAGGAGTACAAAAAACCTAAAAAATTCAAATTTTGGTTGTTCTTGCTTGTCTTTATCGTGGTTGGTTTCGGTGTTATTTTCGTATTGAAACCCGATAAAACTATTGATTTTTTCGTCGGTTTCGGCAACGGGGTTTCCCGTGTATGGCATAGGACTACCGATAAGATCCAAACTTCATGGCTTCATCGCAAAGACCGGAATGTTACAGAGTTTGTTCCGCCCGTACAAGTTAAGGAAGAAGTTAAAGAAGACGCGAAACAACCCGCCCGGCAGAATGCAGAGCAACAGGTCATCAAAGTTACAAAACCCATTGAAAAAGAGGTTGTAAAAGAATCAACTGAAGAAAAAGTACTTGAAAGTCCAATGATCTTTGATAAAATAAAAGATGAGATTGCACTATCCCGCAGAAATATGATCGCCGCTGAATTCGTGTGGTCAAAGGTGCCGGGCGGTATGATCATGGACAGATTGACCATTTCCGAAGACAAAATGAGCGTCTCGGTAAGATCGCGTTATCCAATGCTTATACATTCATATGCAAAGGTGATCGAACAGCATGATATTTTTAAATCCGTTTTGACCGGTAATGAAGAAAAGGTTGGAGAACTGACACGTATTCAATTGACAAGTGATCTTCCACCTTTAAGAAAAGAGGACAGGCCCGAACGTATTTGGGATCTTGATGTGGAATGGTTCGATGATTACCTTGTAATAGCAGCAAATGCAAGCGACGTAACGGTATCTCAGAATATAGTAAACTCAAAAGATCTTGAAGATGGAATACTTGTTCATGATATAAAAGTCATTACAAATGGCAGCAGAACGGCTATTTTGAGATTTCTGCAGGAATTGCAAGCCATACCGGCAGCTTTTGTTGTCCGTGATATCAGCTCGAATTATGATGAAATGGATCAATCCAATATGATGGAGATGACACTGATATATTACGAAAGGGAATAATGTCCAGAATTATCAGCGGTCGATACGGCGGACTATATATCTCGAACCCTAAACATAATATCAGACCTACGACCGGAAAAGTGAAAGAATATATTTTCAATGTCCTTCAGAATCTTGAAGGACATTGTGTCATAGATTTGTTTTGCGGGACCGGAGCCCTTGGAATTGAGGCATTGTCCCATAATGCCGAACATGTCAGTTTTGTTGATATCAATACCCGGTCCATCCAACTGACCAAGGAAAATCTTTTAAGTATAAAAGCCCCGCTTGAAAGCTGGAAATGTATCAGAGCAAATGCATTGATGTATTTTGAAAAAGATGATCAGCATTATGATCTGATCCTTGCCGATCCGCCCTATGATCTGAAAATACCATCCGGTTTTTTTAAGGGTTGCAGGGAACATCTGTCTGATGAGGGACTTCTAATATTTGAATATTCCAGCAGAAAAAAACTGGATACGGAAGAATGGAAACCAAGCAGAATTAAGACTTTTGGAGATACCAGTATACATTTTTTTTCTAATAGTGAGTAAAAACATAATTTTGTATATTATATGTAATTTGAAAATATTATGAGCTTATATAAAGACTTTCCTTTCTTGTCTCTTGGAATTTGTCTCTTGTATTCAACCTATCAGGAAATGTAAATAAAAAGGAGAAAAAATGAAGAAATGGATTCTTCCTGTCGTATTGAGCGTATTGCTGCTCTTCGTCGGCTGTGATAAGAACGATCTTTCCATTGCCTACGAAAAATACGAATTGGATAACGGACTCGACGTAGTTCTTCATATGGACGACAGCGATCCCATTGCGGCGGTCGCGATCATGTATCATGTCGGTTCAAATAGAGAAAAACCCGGAAAAACCGGTTTTGCGCATCTTTTTGAACACATGCTGTTTCAGGAATCGGAAAATATCCCCCAGGATATGTATTTTGCCAAGATCCAGGATGCCGGCGGTACATTGAACGGCGGTACATGGACCGACGGTACCATTTATTATGAAGTCGTACCCAAAAACGCTCTTGAAATGGTCATGTGGATGGAATCGGACCGCATGGGTTAT
>CAYVLJ010000148.1:0-4305 GCA_964452375.1 uncultured bacterium
AGGATTTTCAGGGTCTTCTGACACAGAAGGATATAAAGAAGCATTAGTGGGATACTTTGCTTCGAATGTGAACGCAAAAACATCAGAAAATGTATTTGCTGTCTCATAGATATCATAAAGAGGGAAACCTTCAACAAGCTCTGAAGTCATAATCCCAATTCTTTCATAACTTAAATAATCCGAGCCCGCAATTGCAGTTCCAAACAATACATTGTCATATTCTACATAGACATTTGCGCTACCGAATAAAAGGTCCTCGGCATTGCTTGTACCGGTAATGTAAGCCATGATATCAAATTCAAAAAAAGTGTCATCACCTGATGTAGTAACGACGCCATTATCATAAACAAAATGAACAACGCCGGGTGTTTGTACGGCCATCAAGGCGGCGATCATTACAGTAAGCAGTATCAATGTTCTCTTCATTTTTCTCTCCGTTCTCTTTCTCTCAATTATCAGAGCCCAATATTAATTTGGACTTTTCTTATGTATCAAAAGCACTTTCACAAAGTGCTTTCGAAGTTAATATTTAAGGGTAAACATAGCAACCCATTTATTGAGCAGGCACCTGAGACGCTTTACCCACATTACTCTCATAAAAAGCACTCTTATCGGTCGTCTGAACAAAAGCGTTCAAATCAAAATCAGCTGATTTATATCCAGCCTGTCCCGTTTGATCTTCCCATACAGAACTTTTGTCTGTTGTTTGAATCTGATTATTGCCATCACCGTCACCGGCATACATCGCATAATCAGAGCCAATCTGTTTTACAGCTAAACCAATACCACCATCACCATAGGCGTTGCTTCCACTTGTGGTAAAATCATGTTCAGTATTGCTGTTGTCTTCATTGATCGTAACAGCACTGTTGCTCATAACATCAAGGTGATTTCTGTGTTTGACAACTACATAATAAGAGGTGCTTGATTCGAGGCCGGTAAATTCCAAACCGTTCGTACCTGTTGTATCGGTAACACTGCCATCGGTTAAAAGACATCCGACCGCCTGCCCAACTGTCGCTCCGCTTGTTGTTTCCCGAAGTTCTACAAGAACCCAGTCAACCATATCAGCCGGAAGACTATTTTTAACAGTAATGGTACCAAGATAAGGATCCGTTGCAGGAAGAATTCCAAAACCTTCCTGATAACCCGGCTGGGTCGTCGTTCTAAGGTAATTGTTCATTGTTGTCTGTGCAAAAACAAGACTTGCACTTAAAAGGACTGTCAGTACAATTAATAGTATCTTTTTCATTTTTGTGTTTCTCCGCATATTCTCTCTCATTTCTCTCTAATTCATCTCATCTAACACCGACAATATAAGTCTAAATCATACATCATGCAAGTTTTTTTAACAAAATATTAACTTTTTCTTAACTTTTCTCCGAAATAATAAACATTTAATATATTATTACCATATGTGTCTGATATACAATTGATTATTAATATGGTAAACTTGAATATTTAATTGGAATACTATTGTTTTAATGAAATTTTGAAAATAATGATTAATTATTTGACCAAATTCTTGAGGTATTCTTAACTTTTCTTAACTTTTCTTGATATTATTCGTGTATTTATTTCAAGATCAAGCTTTTACCCGTCATTTCGGACGGTTTTTCGATATTTAATATATCCAATAGTGTAGGAGCAATATCAGAGAGCTTACCACCATCAGATAATGCTTTAATGTTTTGATCCCTCTCAATAGCAATAAACGGGACTTTATTTAAAGTATGCTGCGTATGAGGTTGTGAGTTTTTATCATCCCACATTTGTTCGCAATTACCATGGTCTGCGGTAATAAAAACAACACCGCCTTCAGAAGTGAATGCTTTAACGATCTTTTCCACGGCTTTATCTAGATATTCCAGTGCGGAGATAGCGGCTTCAAGTTTACCGGTATGCCCCACCATGTCGCCATTTGCAAAATTCAAGATAACAGCATTATATTTTTGAGATTTGATCGCTTTAAGAAGCGCTTCTGTCACTTCGGGAGCGCTCATTTCCGGTTGCTGGTCATAAGTTGCGACTTTAGGCGATTGGATCAGGATCCTGTCTTCGCCCTCAAATTGGGTTTCCTCCCCACCATTGAAAAAATATGTAACGTGGGCATATTTTTCCGTTTCGGCAATTCTTAATTGTGTTAAACCTGCCTTACTGATAACTTGTCCAAATATATTATCCATTTGTATCGGCTTGAATAAAACCGGAAAAGTGAAATCGGCCTGGTATTCAGTGAAAGTAAAATATTTCAGTTTTAGATCTTCAGTTTTAAATTCTTTAAATTTTTCATCATTCAGAGCAATAGCTATTTCTCTCATTCTGTCGGCTCTGAAATTAAAAGTCAGCAAACTATCGCCTTTTTCAATACGTCCGTTGTCACCCACAATAATGGGTTCCATGAATTCATCGGTAATGTCCTCTTCATAAAATTTTCGGACAGCCGAAACGGGGTCTTCTGTCATCTGACCTTGACCGTTCACCAGCGCATGATATGCCTTTTCGATCCTGTCCCATCTTTTATCACGATCCATTGCATAATAGCGTCCGATCACCGTGGCAATTTTCCCGTATTGAATTTCATTCATATATGCAGTGAGCTTCTCAAGATAGCCCGCTCCACTTTGCGGAGGTGTGTCTCGTCCATCCATCAATGCATGGACATATGCTTGTTTGACACCTTCTTCTTTAAGGGTTTTAAGTAATTTCATAAGATGACGATAATCTGAGTGAACACCGGCATCTGACAATAATCCCATAAGATGAACTGGTTTACCGCCGGCTATCGCACCTTCAACAAGTTGTCTGAATTCAGGAATATCTTTGCATTTACCTTCTTTTAAAGACTTGTCAATTCTAACAAGATCCTGCATAACCACACGGCCTGCGCCGATATTCAAATGTCCAACCTCTGAATTTCCCATCACACCCTCAGGAAGTCCCACATCATTACCATGACATGCAAGTGCTGTGTGAGGTTCTTCCTTTCCAACTTTATCCAAAAATGGGGTTTTTGCTAAAAATGCGGCATTGTTTTCGGAGTCTTTACCTAAGCCGTACCCATCCAATATCAATAAAAGTACATTATTTTTTTTCATGTTTTTCCTTTTTTATTATCGCCCGAATTTATCTTTTAGGCTTTCAAAAAACAAGCAATTATCAAACAATTCAATTTCGTGACACATGTTCCCCAATACCTCACTAACACCCTTTAAAAAACATCAACCTTAAATGTACGGGCGGGACTGGGCCCGCCCTAGCCAACGGGCGACTCTAGAGTCGCCCCTACACAAACATGAATTTTACTCCATTTCACAAATCGCTTTTTTGTTATATTAATTTTCATTATTTTAGCGTCTATGATATCAAACTCTATAAAAGTAGGTATAGTCGGAACGGGCAGATTCGGTTCAAGGCATCTTGAGAAATGGTTAAAGATCGAGGATGTTAAACTTATCGGCTTTAATGATAAAGATGAGAAAACATGCCGAGATATTGCTGAAAAATACGGACTTTCCTGTTTTTCCCTGGATGAATTGATCCAAAACGTAGATATCCTTGATATTGTTGTGCCGATCTCTTCCCATTTCAAGATCGCAAAAAAAGCACTTGAAGCCGGAAAACATATCTTTGTTGAAAAATCTTATACGGAATTTCCGCAACAGGCCGAAGAACTGAAAGCACTTGCCAAGAAAATGAACGTTAAAGTCGGGATCGGTCATATAGAACGTTTCAATCCTGTTTTAATTGAATTAAAAAAACAGCTCAACGATACGCCCGATAAATTAATGGCCTTTCGCCAGGGTCCCTTTATTCCCGATGTAGGTCTTGATGTTTCTATCATTAAAGAGCTGATGATACATGATATTGACTTGATAACAAATTTTATCCCCTATCCCATTAAATCCATTCAGGCACAGGGAGATATTCTTCATAGCGACAAGATCGACCGTGTAACGGCAATCATTAATTTCCAGAACGGTTCGGAAGCTATTCTCTTTGCATCACGTGCAGAAAAAGATCGTCGACGCGAAGTTCTTTGTACGGTTGATGATATCACGTACAAAGCCGATCTTATGAATCGCCGGCTCAGTTCAACTAAATCAAGCGATGTTATGGAATTTGAATTTGCCGATGCCATGTTGGATGAACTTAGCGCATTTGTAAAAGCGGTAAGATCTGATAACGAACACATCGTCAATGCAAATACCGGTTGCGAGACGATGGAGATAGCTCAAAAGATCGAAGATATAATTTTAAATGAACAATAAATTATCTATACTATATTTCATACAAGGATTGCAG
>CAYVLJ010000149.1:0-4234 GCA_964452375.1 uncultured bacterium
ATCAACCATCAACCATCAACCGACATCGGCTCCATATGAACGGTCGCCTCGATATCTTTTTCTTCTCTGATCGTTTTTTCAATAACAGTAATGCGATCATGTGCTTCTTTTAGTGTCATATCGGCCGGTAGTTTGATATGAAAAGTCAATTCAACATGATCACCGTAACGATGCAGATGTACATGGTGAACGTTGGTTTCCATCCCAAGCGACCCGTTACATTGAAGGGAAAGGTATTCAAGAAGTTCTTTGTCCGGCGCTTCACCCAGCAGGGGTTTGATCCCATCTCGAATAATATGAAAAGCGGTCCATGCTATCATCAGTGAAACGATAAGCGTTAGAACGCCGTCAGCCCACCATGCATATTTTCCAATAAAAATACCGACAAGAATAACCAGCGATGAAATAGCGTCAGAGCGATGATGCCAGCCATCAGCTTTCAGAGATAGACACCCGCACTTTCGATAGGTGAAAAACGCATATTGTGCCATGAGTTCTTTAACAATGATCGAAACAGCCGTTACCACCAGAGCGATCGTTCCATAATTTGCGGATGTATGTTCGGACAAGCGGTTGATACCCTCTATCAGAAAATCTACAGAGATCAAAACCAACAGGATGCCCACGATCAGCGCCGCGATCAATTCAGCCCGTCCATGACCGAAGGGGTGTTCATTATCGGGTTTTTTACCTGAGACCTTTGCTGCAATGATAATGATCAGAGATGAAATAGAGTCCGAAAGCGTGTGCCAGGCATCGGCGATCAAAGCGGCAGAGGCAGAGACCAATCCCGCCCAAAGTTTTATTCCGAAAAGGACAATATTCCCGACAAGAGACAGGCGACCTTCTTTCATTATGATTTTTTCTGAAGATAAGGATTTCAACGTTACTCTCCGGATTCAGCTACAACGCGGTTAACGGCTTCAACGAGCTCGCTTTGACGATAAGGTTTTTTCAAAAAGCCTTCCACTCCCATATCTCTGAGCTCAACGGTCTGTTTATTGCTTGCAAATCCACTTGAAACAAGAATGGGTATATTGGGATTGATCTCCTTTAGCGCCTTATAGATCTGTACGCCATCCATTTCCGGAAGAACAACATCCAGAATAATAGCAGAAATATTTTTCTGTTCCTTTTTATAAAGACCGATACCCTCTTTTCCCGTCGCCGCATTCAAAACATCATATCCAACGTATTTTAATGTTTTGGATAACATTAACCGGATAGCTTCTTCATCGTCAATAACAAGGATCGTACCACCCTGAACGCTGTTCCGGGCGCTGGTTCCGCTTTCAGCCTCTTCTTTTTCGGGCTTAAGCGCCGATACGGGAAAATAAATATGAAAAACCGTTCCTTCTCCGGGCGTACTTTCGGCATAAATGGCCCCATTATGGGCATTAATGGTACCGTAAGCTGTCGATAAACCCAGTCCGGTCCCTTTTCCGGCATCTTTGGTAGTAAAAAATGGCTCGAAGATCTTAGCAAGTACACGTTTATCCATTCCCTGTCCTGTGTCGCGAATGTGAAGCGTAACATAGTTGCCGGGTTCAATATCTATGGGCAAACGGGCAAGATCTTTTTCGTAAACGGCAATATTTTCGGTCGTCAGTTCAAAAATACCACCGTTCGGCATAGCATCACGGGCATTGAATCCCATATTCAAAAGTATGTTCTGAAGCTGTGCAAATTCACCCATGATAAAGTGCTCTTTGGCTTCAAGCTTATGTTTGATCTTGATCTTTTTTCCGAGTGAGTGCTGAAGCAGATCGATCGATCTCAGCACAAGATTGTGAAGATCGATGGCAGTGGTCAACTTGCCCTGTTTTCGTGAAAAGGTCAGCAATTGATTTGTCAGGGTTGCTGCTCTTTCGCAAGTATCCGTAATATTTTTACAATAGTAACTGTGTTCTTCATCATCTTTAAGGTCTTCGGATAACAACTCTGCGAATCCGAGAATAGTCGCCAACATATTATTGAAATCATGAGCAATGCCGCCAGTCAGCTGACCCATGGCCTTAAGTTTTCTTGACTGGGCCAGGGTTTCTTCCTGTTGGCGGATCGTGTCAAGCATGCTGTGCTCTTTGGTAATATCGACATTTACTCCGACAACAAGCAGAGTTTCACCCTTTTCATTTGTTTCTGTTACCTGCATTGAGCAGCGAAACCATTTAAGTCCACCTTTTTGATCTCTGATTCGAAATTCAAATTTACAGAAAGCTTCCGTTGCCAAACAGGCATTGATACGTTTGATAACATTTTCCATATCCTCGGGTATAACATGTTCATACCATTTATTAAGGTCGAACTCGGATTCTTCCGAAGTTATACCGAACAAACGCATCAACTGAACATCCGGGATCCATGTTTTTTCCGGCAACTTGATCGTAAAGGATCCGATCTGTGCAGCATCCAATGCTGTGTTCAAACGCTCTCTGTTTATAGCCAGTTCGCGCTCACGCTGATAACGTTCAACGTGGTTTTTTAAACGAGCTAAAAGCACACGGTCGTTAAAAGGTTTTGATACGTAGTCATCGCCCCCGACATCGAAGCCCTTTTCAACAGCTTCAACGTCTGTCCTTGCCGTTACAAAAATGACAGGGATGGGTTTGGTGGCAGGATTCGCCTTAAGTTGGCGGCACACGTCAAAACCGTCCATTTTAGACATCATCACATCAAGAAGAATAATATCCGGATGATATTCGTTTGCCACGCGAAGCGCCTCTTCACCTGATTGCGCAAGCAGAATATTATAGCCTTCGGCAGTAACGATATTGGTCAGGATCTGAAGGTTGGCGACGGTATCGTCAACAATTAATATGGTAATGTTCGGTTTTTCCATTAATATGCCAGTCTGTCATTTTTTTATATTTTCGCATGAAATTATAACGAATGAATTGAATTATCAACAATTAAGCGGTGCTTAAACAATAATTAATTATAGTGATAAATTGCGATTGTTTAAATAATAAGTTGACCAAACGCAATGTTTGCGTAATTTAATGTATGAACAGATCAATACGGATCAAAGATTACGGAATAATATCTTATCAAGAAGCTTTTAACGAACAGCTTCAGCTTCATGCATCAAGAATTAACAATAGGATCCCGGATACCATTATGCTTCTTGAACATCCTCATGTCTTTACACTGGGGCGTCATGCGAATGAAGGGAATATCATTTGGGATACAGAAAAACTAAATTCCCAAAAGGTGAAAGTTATACAGGTTGACAGAGGCGGTGATGTGACCTATCATGGGCCCGGACAACTGGTCGGTTATCCGATCATAAAGCTCAGTGACGCCGGAACGAGTCCCCGCAAACTTGTTGAATGGGTTGAGAAAATTATTATTCAAAGTTTGAATCATTATGGTATTTCAGGACATATTGACCCTGAACATCCGGGTGTTTGGGTAGACAATGCCAAGATCTGTGCGATCGGCATGCGGATCAGAGAAGATGTTTCTTATCACGGATTCGCGTTGAACGTTTCAACCGATCTTTCCTATTTTGACGGGATCGTCCCCTGCGGTATTAAGAATAAAAGTGTATGTTCGCTATCTTCTGTGCTCGGCAGGAAGATCGATATTGAAGAAGTAAAAAAGATACTTGCTGCCGAAGCTCTGAGCGCTCCCTGATTGACGATCCCTACTTCGCTTCTGCGGAGCTCCGAAGGGCAGGCATTAGAACAACCGACCATTCGACCATTCGATCATTCGATTGATCGGCTGGTCGATTGGTCAATTAACTACCCGCATTTTTCCTTGCAGTTTGAATACTCTTGACAAATATTGAGATCAATTCATTGTTTTCATTTATAACTTGGTCACAGGAGTCAATATCAGAGATAAGCCCTGTTTTGCTTATCAGTTTTAAATTTATTATTGTCTCTCTTAATTCTTTTAAGATCACTTTCATCTTATGTATAAAATCTTTTCTGGATTCAGCGTCTTGTGCTTCACCATAATTCAAAGAAACGGATGATCCCGATCTAATTAATTGTGTTGAAAGATGATTCCCGGTGTAGGTTTTGTTTATACCATCGGTAATTTTGATAACCGATGCCGAATAATTTATTAAACGCTCTTCTAATTCCTTATTCGTCATAAATCCCCTCCAAAATTTCTCTAAAATGTAATAAGTCAATACAATATTTAACATAGAAAAAATCCACCTCTATAAAAGTATGATCTATCTCACATTTAAGAATGCCAATCGAAAATTCGATTACTCGAT
>CAYVLJ010000150.1:0-4217 GCA_964452375.1 uncultured bacterium
AATTGGAACAATGAGATCAACAGCGTTAATCCCGGTTTTTAACTTGTTCCTTCAATAAGTTGATCATGTCATGTGCCGGCATGGGTTCCAACTCTTCACCACCCTGATGCCGTAATTTGAGCAATCCGCTTTCTTCTTCCTGTTGTCCGACAACAACCATGAACGGTATTTTATGGGTTTCAGCTTCACGGATCTTGTATCCCACGCGTTCATTTCTTTCGTCCAGTTCAACTCTCAAACCTGCGGCATTGGCATTTTCAACTATCTTTTTTGCCGTCTCATTGAATTTTTCAGATACTGGAATGACCTTTAATTGAACAGGAGCATACCATAAGGGGAATTTACCGGCTGTATGTTCGATCAATACGCCAATGAAACGTTCAAGCGATCCCATAATGGCACGATGGATCACGAAAGGACGATGTGCTTCACCGTCTGCACCCGTATAGGTCATGTCAAAACGGTCCGGCAAATTGAAATCGAACTGGATCGTCGTGCATTGCCATAAGCGCCCGATGGCATCCTTGATCTTGATATCGATCTTGGGACCGTAGAAGGCGCCCCCGCCCTCATCGACCTTGTAATCGATTTTCATTTTTTCCATAGATAGCCGTAGAGAATCTTGTGCTTTTTCCCACAAAGCGGGCTCACCAACAAATTTTTCTGCAGGTTTTGTCGACAGATACAATTCATATTCTTCAAAACCGAATGCTTTCAGGAAGTCAAAGGAAAACTGAAGTAATTTCTCAACTTCTTCGTTCAATTGTTCCGGTGTACAAAAAATATGCGCATCATCCTGTGTAAATCCGCGAACACGCATCAGTCCATGCAAAACGCCCGATAATTCATAACGGTAGACAGTACCCAATTCTGCATAACGGATCGGGAGATCGCGATATGAAGTTTGATGACGCTTATAAACCATGATATGGAAAGGACAGTTCATCGGCTTTAGATAATATTCTTGATTTTCAACAGGCATGACAGGATACATGGATTCTTTGTAGAAATCCAGATGTCCCGATGTTTCCCAAAGATCAGCCTTGCCGATATGCGGGGTTTGGATAATATCATAACCTCGCACGCGATGTTCCTTATGCCAATAATCTTCGATCAGTTTACGCATGGTGGCACCTTTGGGATACCAAAGGGATAAACCTTGTCCGACAGTCTCGGAGATCTCAAAAAGATCCAGCTCTTTACCCAGTTTACGGTGATCGCGTTTTTTGGCCTCTTCCATTAGTTGAAGATATGCTTTCAGCTCCTTTTTTGAAGGGAACGCCGTTCCGTAAATACGGGATAACATTTTATTCTTTTCATCGCCGCGCCAATATGCGCCTGCAACATTCAATAATTTAAAAGCGGGTACCTTGCCTGTGGATGCAATATGCGGACCGCGGCACAGGTCGGTAAAATCTCCCTGTGAATATAAGGTCAGAATTTCATCTTCGGGTATTTCGGAGATGATCTCAACTTTATAGTCCTCCCCCATTTCATCAAAGAACTTGATGGCATCGTTACGCGATATTTCACGTCGGGTGACAGGCTGGTCCTCTTTGATGATCTTTTTCATTTCCTCTTCGATCTTTTCAAGGTCGGCATCGGTAAAAGGGGTCGGCGTATCGAAATCGTAATAAAAGCGATTTTCTATTGCAGGTCCAATGGTTACTTTGACATCAGGGAACAAACGTTGAACCGCTTGTGCCATCACGTGGGCAGTACTGTGTAAAAGGACATCATGCGCTTCTTCATCTTTCCAGGTGATCAAGCGAACATCCGCATCTTCTTCAATTTTGCGGGTCATATCTGTCAGACGGTGGTTGACCTCGGCAACAACGCAATTGCGAGCCAAACCTTCAGAGATGGATAAAGCAATATCCATCGGAGTCACACCGGGGTCATACGATTTGACCGATCCGTCCGGAAGAGTAATGTTCACTTGAGGCATTTTTATCCTTTCTTTTATTAACAAATAATTTACATTTATTTGTTTTTGTTTTCAATGCTTTAATGAATTTAAATGATATCTGACGATTTGGTGATAATTAATATTTAATAACCCCGAACGAAGTTGAGGGGCTGGTCAATAATGACCCGGGATGCAATCGCTGATTATGTGTATCATAATAACTAACTGCCCCGAACGAAGTTGAGGGGCTGGTCAATAATGACCCGGGATGCAATCCCGGGAATAGTAACTCCCCAAAAATCAACCCCGACCTTCTGGAGGGGTTGACCTAAAATAACCGCATTCTTCAAGAAGATCATGAATTTCATCGTAGAGTGATTTTTTAGCATGACGTTCATCTTGATTATTTATGTAATTCGTTACCGTATCCTTATCGCTCATTCGACATGTAAATATACTATAACCTGAAGCCCAATTCGAAAATAATGGAAAAATCATATGCTCTTTTATAAAAAGAGATGAAGAGATCTTGATCTTTTTTATATAGTCTGAAAGCGAAATGTTTGGTTTGATCGTAACAAGAATATGGATGTGATCTTCTGTCCCGTTAATTGCAAAAATCGGGCATTCAATATTTTTTGATACGACAGAAATATACTTGAAAAGTCTGTGTCTTTGCGGTTGATTAAATACTTTTTTTCGTTTATGAGGTTTTAATATGAGATGATAAAGTATTTGCTTGAATGAACTCATAATACAAAATTACAGAAAGATAATGTTTTTAAAAAGCCCTAAAAATGAGATGTGTTCCAGGTCACATTTATTGCTCAACCCTTCGACTTCGCTCAGGGTTGATATTTATTGAGTTAATTAACCCGGGATTCCATCCCGGGTCATTTTAGAATTACCCCTCCATGTGTCGGGGTATTATTAAAAAGCTTATCATTGTGTAGGGTTATTCTAAGATTACCCCTCCATGCGTCGGGGTATTATTAAAAAATAGCATATCATTGTTCAGAATTGTTTTCGAATTACACCTCAATACTTAGGGATAATATAAAAAACGAGGATTGTATAGATTTTTTTTGAGTTATTCGCCCATACGTGAGATAGTTGAATAAATTGTCGTATAGAGTTATCTTCGAGATATATTCACATAATGTAGTGATAATAAAAAAGGCAGTTTAAAAACTGCCTTTAAATTTGATAATATCAATATTCAATTTTATTTCAGCAATACTATTTTTTGTGCTATCATATCATTTGCGTGCTGAATTCGCAGAAAATAAACACCGGTCGCCAATCCGTCGGCATTTATTTTGATCTTGTGCGAACCTGCGTTCAAATAACCGTCACGAATTATCATGCGTTCATTTCCAAGAATGTCTAATATCGATATTTTTACTCTGCTGTCACGTTTCAGTTCGATCGGTAAAACACAAACGGGGTTGAAAGGATTGGGGTATGCTTCACCGACTTCAAATGATTCGGGCAAAACAGGTTCAACAGCTACCGGATTAGATGTCCAAGTCAAATTGTCTAAGGCAACTTGTCCGGATTCACTTGAAGACTGTATGAACTTAATAACAGCATCTCCGGCAACATCCACTGAAATAGAACCGCTGTTCTTGATCACATCCGTTTCATTATCGGAGGTAAGCGTTGCCATTTTGACATCATTTACAAATACATCGAGACTCACATCAGTTGAAAAAGCCTGCTTATATTGAAAACTTAGAGTTGCGATCCCACCTGTAATTGTACCTGATGTAATGGAAGCTGTTGGTGTCCGCCCCTTGCCCAGGCAAGGTGTTTCATTGCTTATGATAATATCTCCCCGACATTGATCGTATGACCATGTTGTTCCATCTTGTCCTGTAAAAGAACCGTTCTCATATGATGAGCCGGTTTCGGGAAAATTGGCGAATGTTTCGGTATATGTATTTCCGGTATCCGGAGGAGTAACTGTTCCTCCGCCTTCCAAAGTCAGAACAGTGATCACATTTGAGAAAACGCTCTCTTCACTGCTATTGTATGCTTTTAATTTGTAGTAATAATTCGTTTCCGGGGTCAGACCTGAAATATTTTCATATAAACCTGCAATCGTTTTTGGCCCATAACCGCTTAAAAATGAAGTAAAATCGGTATTTTCAGAAACATAGAGTTTATAAGCATCGGCATTGTCCACAGCATTCCAGTTCGCAGTGAAGCCGGTTGAGTCCACATTTGTAGGAGCCGTAGCTACAGGCGCATCAATACCACTCGGGGTTTCACCTTCCCAAATATAGGATACGTATTCCGGATGATC
>CAYVLJ010000151.1:0-4169 GCA_964452375.1 uncultured bacterium
GAGGATCCTCTTCATATGGATCTCCTAGTTCTCACGTGGTTTTGACAAATATTCTTTCAGTATCTTGCCTGCTTTGAAATGAACTTTTTTACGTGCTGGAACGTAAATGACCTCATTGGTCTTTGGATTTCTTGCCTGTGGTTTTGCCTTTGAGTTTTTGACCTCAAATACGCCAAAGTTCCTGATCTCGATCCGGACTCGTTCGGCCTCATCATCCATCAGCAGGTCCAACATGGCCGCAAAGATCTCGTCCATGTATTTTTCACATTCATATATGCGCATTTTGCATCCGCCCTTAGTACGCAGACGTATGTGCTTTGCGACATCTTTTTTGGTGAATGTTTTCTTTTCCATTGATTCCTCCAGAATTATGTTCTGTCGATGGTTAGTACACCCGGGATATTTTTCAATTTTTGTATGATCCTTTCGGCATGTTTTAGACTTTCAACCATAACTGCCACCTGTCCTCGGGCAAGTTTTCCTTCGACTGAGAAATTTATACTTAACATGTTCGTATGCTGGTCATGTATGATCTGAGATACGTCATATATCAGATTTGGCCTGTCTTCGCCTATGACATTGATCCTGGTAACGAAGGTTCGTCCCGCTTTTACTCTCCATTTTACATCAATAAAACGGTCTTTTTCTTCTTCAAGATTGGGAATATTGCGGCAATCGTGACGGTGAACGGTAATACCGCGTCCCCGGGTAATGAATCCTATGATCTCATCGCCCGGAATAGGGTTGCAGCATTTGGCCAATTGAACCATCATGTTCTCATAGCCACTGACGCTGATACCGTTAGTGGAACGATATTGTTTGATACTTTTAAGCGGATCGGTGCTTTTTGGGGGTTCATCTTCCTTTTTGTATAACTCACTGATAATTGATTTTACTGTCAGATCGCCTTTGCCAATGGCCTGGTAGAACAAATTGACCGTTTCATAACCCAATTCTTTAAAACGGCCTTTAACATCTTTTATCTTGGAATTGAGCTTGGCTTTTCTCATCTCTTTTTCAAGGATCTCTTCTCCCAATTTGACGCTTTGCTCAAATTCATGGCGTTGAAGCCACTTTCGGATCCGGCTCTTTGCACGGTTCGTTGTAACGAACCTCAGCCAGTTATATGAAACATTATGATTATTTGATGTAATCACCTCTATCCTGTCGCCACTGGAAAGCTGAGTGTTCAGTGAAACGATCTTTCCGTTCACTTTCGCTCCGATACAGCGGAATCCCACCTCGGTATGAACCGCGAACGCAAAATCCAGAGCAGTTGCACGAATCGGCAGTTTAATAAGATCGCCTTTTGGCGTAAAAACAAAGATCTCATCGTTGAAAAGGTCGATCTTTAGAGTTTCAAGAAAATCTTCATCATCTTTCGTATCGTTTTTCAGAATGTCTACCAGATCGCGAAGCCACTGAATATGTCGATCCAATTCATCGCTTTCACCTTCTTCTTTGTATTTCCAGTGTGCTGCGATACCGACTTCAGCCGTTTTATCCATTTCATCGGTCCTGATCTGGATCTCGATGGGAATACCTTTGGGACCGATCACGGTTGTGTGAACCGATTGATAACCGTTGGATTTGGGCGTTGCAATAAAATCCCTGAAGCGTTCCGTAATGGGAGTGAAATTCTGATGAACAATACCTAATACGGAATAGCAGTGAGTGATTGTATTAACGATAATTCGAATGGCAAGAATATCGAATATTTCTTCCAACGGTCGATTCTGCCGGATCATTTTGTTATAAATTGAATTGAAGTTCTTGATCCGTCCGAAAACACGAGCCTCGATATTTTCTTCCTTAAGATAAGAATTTATCAATTTGATAAATTCATCAATATCATGCTGCGAACGTTTTTTCTGTGCGGTAATTCGTTGATTAAGTTCTTCGTAGACTTCGGGATCCAGATGCTTCAAAGCCAGATCTTCCATCTCCATCTTTATCCGGTACATACCCAGTCGGTGGGCGAGAGGGGCGTAAACATCACGGGTTTCAAGGGCTATGCGCTTTCTTTTTTTAAGTGGAAGAGCATCAAGTGTGCGCATATTGTGAAGCCTGTCGGCAAACTTAATGATGATCACTCGTATATCGTCTGCAACACTTAAAAGCATTTTCCTGAAATTCTGCGCCTGTTGCTGTTCCTGGCTTTTAAACTTGATACCGCCGATCTTGGTGACACCCTTAACGAACTGAACGATCTGGGGAGAGAATTCATTACTGATAACTTCTTCTGAAATATTCGTGTCTTCCAAGACATCGTGCAGAAATCCGGCGCATATGGTCGAGGTATCCATGTTCAGTTCGGCTAAAATAAGTGCCGTGTTATATAAATGCTGAAAATATGGCTCTCCGGATTGCCTGAATTGTTCCTTATGAGCTTCCTTGGCAAATTTGTAAGCTTTCCACAATAAGGGAAGATCTGCATCGACATTGGCATTGTAAGATTTGACCTTTTCGATAAGAAAAGTAAACTCTTTGGGAAAATTTTTAGGAAGATCGGAAGACATATTCTTTAGAAAGCTCCTTCTTCTGCTTGATTTGCATAGCTATCGAAGGGTGCATCAAAGAAACGAACGATCTCGTTCTTAAATGTGAGATTAACAGAACCGGTAGGTCCGTTCCTGTGCTTGGCAATGATCAATTCCCCTTTGCCCTCATCTGCAGGATCTTTGGAATAGTAATGATGACGGTGAACGAACATGCCAAGGTCGGCATCCTGCTCGATCGCACCGGAATCCCTGAGGTCCGAAAGCTTGGGACGGTTATCACCACCACGTTGTTCAGGAGCGCGGCTCAACTGAGAAAGCGCCACCACCGGTATTTTCATTTCCTTCGCAAGGGCTTTCAACTGTTGCGAGATCATGGCAACTTCCTGAACACGGCTGTCATTTGCTCTGACAGTTGCATGCGCGATCTGAAGATAATCGACAAAGATAATATCAAGTTTTCCAACTCTGCTTTTTAATCTTCTGGCTCGACTTCTCATATCCAGAACATTCAAATTGGGCGTAAAGTCAAAATGAATGCTTGCGTCATTTATTTTAGCCGCTGCCTGAATAAGGAACTGCCATTGCTGTTGCGGGATTTTGCCTCGACGAAGTTTTTGATGATCGATACCGCTTTCCATACTCAATAAACGCATGGCAATACCTTCCTGCGCCATTTCCAAAGAGAAGAAACCCACATTGATCTCATGATCAAGTGCCATGTTTCTCATCATGGTCAAAGCGAGGGCTGTTTTACCCATTGAAGGACGCCCCGCTATGATTACAAGATCGGATTTTTGAAATCCGTTTGTCATGTCGTCAAATTGTTTGAATCCCGTAGGTATACCTACGACATCACCGTGATGCTGCGAAAGGTTCTCAATGTGTTCAACTGTAGGATGCAAAATAGATTTGATATCGACAAAATCCTGTGAGGCGCTGTTCTCCCTTAGTTGAAAGATCTGTTGCTGGGCTTTATCAAGAATGGTATCTGTTTCTTCATCTTCTGAGAATGCCTGATCGATCATATCGTTCGATGTTGATATGATAGTTCGAAGAATGTATTTTTCTTTAACAATATTCGAGTAATATTCAATATTTGCGGCTGAAGGAACACGATTGATAAGATCGGCAATAACTGCCGGACCACCCACTTCATCTATAAGTTTCATTTGAGTAAGCTTCTCTACAACGGTTAACTGATCAATAGGTTTAAGTTTATCGTTCAGCTCTTTCATCGACCTGAAAATAAATTTATGGGCATCAAGATAGAAGCAGTCTTCGTTCAATAATTCCAAAGCGCGGCTTGATGCCATACTATCCTGCATCATAGAACCTAATACCGCTTTTTCAGAATCTATAGATTGCGGTGGGATGCGTGTAATGTCTTGTTTGTCTGCCATATTATCCTCAAAAAAGTATTGTTCGTTAAATTAAAAGAGAAAACTTACAAAAGAAAGCAAAATACGATTAATTATTGAAAAATATAGGTTTGCGTGGGGGTAAATGTGTGGATAAGTGAAATTTTTCAGTGGATAATTTCAAGGCAAAAGTAGGAACAAGGCATTTCCATGTCCTGTAATAAAAGGGCGGGCCAAGTCCTGCCCGTACATTTACCTATAGAAATTAATTAATGCCATATGGTAGAGACGCTGCAATGCAGCGTCTCAT
>CAYVLJ010000152.1:0-4151 GCA_964452375.1 uncultured bacterium
AGTTTATCGTCATCACCTGCGGCGGTGGCGGGATCCCGGTTATCAAAGATGAGCAAAATAATTATCATGGTGTTTCTGCTGTTATCGACAAAGATTTTACTGCTGCGATGCTAGCAGATATTGTTGAAGCCCATTACTTATTTATTCTAACAGCTGTTGATCATGTATCACTATATTATGGGACAAAAAAAGAGCGACCTTTAAAAAATATATCAGCAAAAGAGGCACGAAAATATATTAAAGCGGGGCACTTTGCCGAAGGTTCCATGTTACCTAAGATCGAAGCCGCATTGCGTTTTGTTGAAGCGGCACCGGGACGTAAAACTGTGATCACATCACTTGAAAAAGCCCATATGGCAATGAGCGGAGATGTGGGAACGGTAATTTATAGCTGACAAGATGAATAATTCTTGAGAGTGTACGGACGGAGCTTGACCCGCCCTCTAAATTCATTGGGCGGATACACGGGTCCATTCCCGCAATCATACATTAATTCATTTCCATCTTCCCTTTCATTTCACTAACTTTTCTTATGCGAAAAATACTCACAACACTCCCACTCTTGCTTATAAGCATATTATTCGCAAATCCGATCAGTATCTCAATTCAGGATACTGAACTGTACTCTTTCACTGATGATTTTTACGGACTGCAGTATCACTCCATCGCATTCAAGGATACCATAGCAACAAACAAATTGGCAAAACTGAATATCAAGTGGATCCGTCAGTGGGCATATCCGGAGCAATTTCATCCGGAGCCGGGCGTTTGGGACTGGTCGGAACTGGACGACAATATCGGCACGGCCCGTAGCCTTGGATATGAGATCGCGCTCTGCCTTTTTCAGTCCCACGACTGGTTTGCCGGCACGCCGGACAGCGGGTGGTGGTATCATGACACAACACGTGAGGAATGGCCCATTACCGCCCGCGAACTTGCGACCCGTTATAAAGATGATGTTAAAATATTCCTGATGTTCGACGAAGTAAATTACATGTACCCCGACCGGGATGATTATATGACCTTCAAGACCTGCGCCGAACTGTATGTAGAAGCCGCAAAAGAGATAAAGTCCGTGGACAACACCTTGCTATGCGGCGGGCCCTCCGGCCACAGCGGCTGGGAGAACGGCCACTGGGGCACTTACGTTATGAACGAACCCGGTGCCGACACACTGTTAGATTTTATTGCAGCCAACCAGTTCATTACGTGGGGTCCTGACGAAAGTGATGACGATGTCATGGATCATACCATCTGGTACGAAGAAGGTCCGATGCGCATCAAGGAGAAAATGGGTGCCGATCTTCCTGACAAGCTCATTCTTGATGCTTACAACGTGAACGGTTCATGGCAAAATAACGGCGAGCTTTGGACAGATCCGAGAAATACAAATTTGTTTGGAGGTATCTACCACGCAGCAGCAAAACTGCATGCCGCAAAAGGGGGTTATGACATTGCTCTTCATTGGAATACTTTAGGCGGATATGGCGTACTAAAATGGTATCCGGATTACGATATGAACATACCTTATTTCACGTGGCGCTACCTAATTGAAACCGCTGATTTAATTCCCGGTTCAAAAATGATCAGTGTTGCAAGCAGTGAAACGCCCAAGGAAGGTATCTTGCATATGAGCAACGAACATACGGCGTGTCTCACGGTCCAGCCTTTTGCTATCAAAACGGCTGACGACGGCATACGCCTGATCCTGATCAATAAATACAATGAAAGCAAAGACCTTATGGTTGCGACACCCGAGGGAATGAATAGTTATAAATTCTTCCGTTTTGACGGTGATCGCATCGAAACAGCCAACAATATGATATACTGCGATGGCACGGAAGATTCCCTGCTTGTTAGTTGCCCCGGCATGAGCGTAACTGTGATCCAATACGGAGCGGAAATGCCTGTCGGACTATCAAAAATAGACCCACCCAATAAAACGCATATTCTCAGAAATTATCCTAATCCTTTTAATTCAATTACAGATATCAGCTATCACTTATCAAGCAACAGCAATGTCAAATTGAAAGTTTTTGATCTTAATGGTAAATATGTCCATACAATATTTAATGAACAAAAACCAGCTGGCGTACATAAAATTCATTTCAACGCCAATGACCTGCCAAGCGGCACGTATTTCTTGCAATTAGTGTCGGATGGTATTGTTGATGTGAGAAAAATGGTTCTTCTGAAATAATATTATACATAATTCAGAGTCACACCAAACAAAGCATATAACGTATGTCATACCGGAAAAATGAATGCAGAGAAGTTCATCACGGATCAAAATAATCTCATTTATTTGAAAATATTTTGAAATCATTAATAGATGAGAACCCGAAACTTCCAGACGGAATTCCGGGATTACAATTTTAATTAAATTTGCAACCATAAAAAAGACGGAGCAAAGCTCCGTCTCTACAATATTTCACGTCTTATATCTTATGAATTTTATTCGTATCCAAATTCCTTAAAATAAAAGTCTAACTCTTTACGCACTCTGGCTTTTTGTTCAGGTGATAATTCTTTAAAAACGTTCTTTTTATATCCCTTAACTTCTTCAAGATGCTTTTTGATTTCAGGTTCAACTTGTTTGAATTCGGGAAGACTCAATTTTTCATAGATCTTTTTAACAGTTTCATAGGGGTGATCTGAAAGATCTTGATAAGGTATTTCAATCAAATTACCTTCAGGGATCAAATGGCGATCATCTAAATACTTATTTAAAGTTTCTCGCGAAATATACATGACGAGATCTTCGATCTCTTTATCGGAAACATCATGAAAGAATTGAGTGCGAACAACTTTATCATACATATGCAAAGTTGACAAGAAAACCGTATAAGGATCTCGATGAAGGAAAATAAATTTCGCGTGCGGGAAAAGCTCCAATAATTCTTTAACACGACCGGTATTGTGAGGATTCTTAAGCAACAGCGGTTTTTTATGATTATATAACGAAATGTTTCGTAGCAAGTAAATATAATCCCGTTGCCACAAACGTTTTTCTCGAACCGAAATCCCTTTAAAAACATTGTATTTATCAAAATACATTCGGTTTCTTGGAAAGAAAAATGTATGCATGCCTGTTCTGGAAGATATCATGCTAAAAGGTTGCTCTTCTTCAGCCGGATAAGAAGGACCTACTTTAATGTTATCCTGAGAACGTTCAGACGGGAACAATGGCTTAGAAAGAAAGCGAA
Organism: uncultured bacterium; assembly: GCA_964452375.1. Classification (GTDB taxonomy): domain Bacteria; phylum Fidelibacterota; class Fidelibacteria; order Fidelibacterales; family Fidelibacteraceae; genus M50B103. Next base: position 3,207 of record CAYVLJ010000152.1, read on the forward strand.
CCACACGTTTACTCAATAAAGCGACGGTAAAAACAAAGGTTTGATAATTGCTTAAATAGCCAAAACGCTTATCAAGATGGAGTAGATTGTGAAGAAATGTTGTCCCGGTGCGCCAATGACCTATAACAAAAAGTGGGGGTTCATCTTCAAAGTTGATCCGCTTAAGTTTACCACGATTTAAGTTGTTTTGAAGAAGTTGTAATGGTCGAGATACATAATTCATAAAGGCAATACGGCGTGTCATGGGCCGGTATTTTTTATCGATGGTATTCTCACGTTTTAATTTTCGCCAGACATCAGGGCGAGCCAAATATAGCTGATGCTGTGATATGACATAACGTTTCTTGGGGTTTTTATGATCGTTTTTTATGATATCCATGATAATCTACTTCTTTTGTATTAGTTCTATAATAGTTTCGATATTTTTATTCTCAAGGTCAAGAATTACATCAGGATTTTCTGGGACTTCATATGGCGCATCGATACCGGCAAGATTATATAATTTCCCCTCTTCGGCGAGTTTATAAAGATCGGGCCTGTTCTTACGACTCGATTCGAGATCGCTTGACATATAGATCAGCCTAAACCGATCTTCTCCGATTATCTCGGCGATCTGTTTACGGGTAGCGGCACGTGGGGAGATAAAAGTACAGATCGTAATGATCCCTTGCTCATTGAGCAAACGGCAAACTTCAGCTACTCGCCGTAAATGTTCTGCTCGGTCGGCAGATGAAAAATCCAATTCCTTCGAAAGTCCGGAACGCACATTATGTCCATCCAGAAGAACAGCAACATGGCCAAGATCGAACAGGCGTTTTTCCAGCATATAGGCAATATCCGTTTTACCGCTGCCATGAAGCCCGGTGATCCAGATGGTCTGGCCCTTTTGCTGATATTTTTCTTCGCGTTCTTGTGAGGATACGAGACTTTGTCCTTCAGCGATCT
>CAYVLJ010000153.1:0-4133 GCA_964452375.1 uncultured bacterium
TTTTTTAATCCGGCCTTCACCATGGCAAACATTACAGGGAGAATCTATGACCGATCCTTCTCCATGACAATTGTAACAAACCTTCTCGCTGATCATTTGACCGAAAAAAGAATTGACGCGTTCTCGTACCTTCCCCGTTCCGTGACAAACCGGGCATGTGCGTTTTCCGCTGCCGCCTTCTCCATGGCATGTATCGCAGGATTCATAGCGTTTGATCTTGATCTGCTTTTTTACACCGCTGTAAATTTCTTCAAAAGTCAAACGCAGATTTACTCTCATATCACTGCCGCGATTGGATGCCCTTCTTTGAGTATTTCCGCCAAAAAAGGATCCGAAACCGCCGCCGCCAAAAGCATCGCCGAAAATACTGCCGAATTGCGAGAAAATATCATCCATGGACATGCCGTGACCGCTGAAACCGCCGCCCAATGCGCATTGTTTCAGACCGTCATGGCCGCACTGGTCATAACGCTGTCGTTTATCTTTATCCGAAAGGACCGAATAGGCTTCTGCGGCTTCTTTGAATTTTTCTTCGGCTTCTTTGTTATTCGGATTTTTATCGGGATGATACTTTACCGCCAACTTCCTATAGGCTTTTTTAAGCTCTTCGTCCGTTGCGCTTTTGCTCACCCCCAATATATCATAATAATCTCTGGGCATTGTTTACTCGATTATATTAACGATTACCTTCGCATGGCGAAGAACTTTTTCACCTATCATATAGCCTTTTTCAAATTCCTCAAGGACTAAATTGTCCTTTTTGGTTTCTTCGGCACGGGTCAGCATGGCATCATGTTTTTCCGGATCGAACTCTTCACCTACGGAATCAAACGGTTTTACATCATAAGTTTCAAGATATGAAAGCAATTTGCTCTTGATAAGGGAAAAAGCTTTACCTGTCTCATCATCTTTATGGTGCTGCAAACCGCGTTCGATATCATCCAATACGGGGAGCAGATCACCCAACATTTTTTCCTTATAGAGCTCTTTGCTCCTTAACTGGTCTTTATTTATACGTTTTTTGAAATTCTCGAATTCTGCCGCCAATAAAAGAAAATTCTCATTGGCTTCTTTATTTACTGCTTTCAGATCGGCATTTTCAACGATAAGAGCATCTATCTCTTTTTGCGTCAAAATCGATTTCTTTTCAGAATTTTTCTTTTTCTTTTTATCCGCCGTAGCCTTTGCGGAGGAGGATTCTTCAGACTTCTTCTTACTGTCTGCTGACTTTTGCTTACTGCCGACTGATTTCTGATCTTTTGCGGGCTCCTTGGGCGAACTCTCTTTCACCTTCGGATCTTTTTTTGATTTTTCGTCTGTCATGCGTATTTCTCCTTCTAATGACGATTGATCCTTCCCTGCCCCGCAAAGATAATAAATTTAATTGAAATTCATACTACTTTCAAGAAATAATGCGTATGACTCTATTAATATATTGTAAAAAAATACGGGCGACTCTGGAGTCGCCCTAAACAAAAGGGAAGCTCACTCCTACGCTGTTGTTTCGGAGCGCAGGTTGGCCTCCCGTACATTCCATCGCAATATGTATTTATTATGTTTTACGAATCACGAACGATGATCTTCTCGGCATCAGCCCATAAGGTTTCCAGATCATAATATTCGCGTGTTTCACGGTCAAAAAGATGAACAACCACATCGACGAAATCCATAAGGACCCATTTAAGGTTTTCATAGCCTTCTTTTTGCCAGACCTTCACTTTATATTGAGACAATTCATCTTCAATGTAATCACACAAAGTTTTTAAATGGACATCGGAATTACCGGTTGCGATCACAAAATAATTGGTGAAACCCGCCTGCTTAGCGACATCCAGCACCACGACGTACTCGGCTTTTTTTTCCAGAGCGAGCTCTGCGATCATTTGCGCGAGTTCTTGTGATGACTCTTTGTCATTCAGAATATTCTTTTCCGCCATGAGGCTCCTTTGGTTAATTATCTTTAAAAGGTGGCAGTTTATTATAATCTTTGCCCATTACAATAGTAATATCGCAAGGATAGTCGGGCGATCTGTCATCTAGCACGGGATTATTGGCGATTCCCAGTTTTTCTGAGAGCTTTTTGGACATTGCATAATCACTGGAGTGTAAATAAATGATGGTTTTTTCATAATTGAAATGATCGGCATTGGTCGTTTCGGAAACATCGAAACCCTGATTCAGCAAATATTCCCTTAATTTGTATGCCACACCGCTGGTTCCGTTGCCATTAAGGATCCTGACAACGATATTAAGTGTTTCCCTTTCGGATTGATTGGTCATCTTTAAATCAGGCATATCTGAGGGTATCTCGACTTCAGCAAATTCACGAATACGTGCCGGACGATCAATCCAGGCTGAATATGCGAAAATGCCGATCAATACCACGGAAACGATGATGATAACATTCAGAACGATATTTACCTGTTTCGCTTCTATGGTATCATCCCTCCCCTGAAAGTATTATAATAAAACGGATCGTAGTAATAATTGGTATATCTGGGATCTCCGGTCATGTACATATTGTACAGTGAAGGATACCTTGCAACACCAATGCTGATCGTTGAATTCTCGGAAAGCTTATAGACAAGATTCGCATCAAAATAAATATCTCCGGCCGGACTGTTCAGTCTTTCAAGCGCGGGATTTGAAGCATAAGCCTGCAATTGCCAATATAGATTACCGTAAAACGACAACCTCGAACTGAGCGGCATGTAAAATTGATTATGATATGTCAGAAATGATTCAGACCCGAAACCGGACATTCCCATGCTCATGGATACCGAATGGTTCATCTGGATCTTTGACCAGTCGAGAAATGCCGCTGATGAGCGGGCAGAAGACATATCAAAACCCACTCCCTGCTGAGTAAACTCAGATATTTCATCGACATATTGAGCGTACAGCGGCGCAAGAGCTACCGTACAAATTAATAAAAAAGCTGTTAAGCGTTTCATTTTGATGCCTTTAATTTCTCTTCGGCTTCCTTTAATTGGTCCACCGTATTTACACCTTGGATCTCATCAGGATCATCCGCCACCTGCAATGCGATCTTCTTGCTGTCCTTTCGCATCATTGGCAGAACATCCGTTAGATAATACTCTCCCTGAACATTATCTGTTCCGATAAAACGCAAATAATGAAATAATAGTTCTGATTTAAATACATAAATGCCCGAATTGATCTCTTTGATCTTCCTGATCTCATCGTCGGCATCTTTCTCTTCCACAGAATGTGAATAGTTCCCTTCAGATGTTCTGATGATCCTTCCATAGCCGTAGGGATCTTCAAACATGGCGCTTAGAACGGTTGCATCTGCTTTTTCATTACGGTGCGTAGCGATCAGCTTTTGCAAAGTGGAAGCTGTTAATAGAGGAACATCACCTGCCAGGATAAGTACATCTCCGTCAAAATCCTTCAATGCCGGTTCAGCCATCATAACGGCATGTCCCGTACCCAGTTGCTCCGCCTGAACGGCAAAATCAACGTTTCTGCCTGATAATTCTTTCTCAACCAGTTCTTTTTTATGACCGATGACCACAACGGTTTTTTCACATCCAATATCTTGTGCAAGCGTAACTACTCGGGACACCATGGTCTCACCAAGCACTTTATGGAGAACCTTTGGTAGATCTGATTTCATTCGGGTTCCTTTTCCGGCAGCTAAAATAACAGTCGCAAGAGCTGAAATCATTGATCCTCCTATTTTTTCTCTATGATATTGTTTTTCTCGTCAAGAACCAAAATGGTCGGTTTGTGCCCGGATATTTCAGATGGCTCCAGATCACAATATGACATGATGATAACCCGGTCATCCAAAACCGCTAAACGGGCAGCAGCTCCATTTAGACAAATGTTCTTACTTCCCCGTTCCCCCTTGATCACATAGGTTTCAAAACGGATACCGTTATTGATATTGACAACCTGTACGAATTCAAATTCCGCTATACCTGCGGTTTCCATCAGATCTTCGGGAATGGAAATGCTCCCCGTATAGTTCAGGTTGGCTTCGGTTACCGTCGCTCTATGGATCTTTGAATGTAGAAATTTCTTTTTCATTTTTTCCTGTGTTTGCTATATCGTATTAAAATAAGAAATGTGGAATGTTATATCAAGGCAAAACCACTACAAAGTTA
>CAYVLJ010000154.1:0-236 GCA_964452375.1 uncultured bacterium
AACATAGTTTTCTTGCCGGTGTAACCTTCCGCGATGAATTCAATCTGGGCGAAGGCCGTATCTTTAACCCCTTAACCCCTCCCTCTATATCCGGGATTAAACGAGATCGACCCCGCAATTATGAAGACTTATCTGCCTTAACTACCACATCGTTCTATATCGAAGACAAGATCAAAGGCAAGCTGCTTATCCCCTACCAGTTGAATTTGGGTGCACGATTGGACTCATTTGTCGTT
>CAYVLJ010000154.1:271-4077 GCA_964452375.1 uncultured bacterium
GCATCCGACAAAAACCACACAGATCCGTTTTGGCTACGGTGAAACATCCAAAGCACCCTCTTTGGCCATGCTAAATCCCAATCCCATTCATGTGGATGTGGATGATGTGAACAATATTGTGGATTCATTGGTCATTGTTTCAACTTATATTTACAGTAAAGAAAATCCGGATCTTAAAGCATCTCGACAGAAAAAATGGGAAGTTAGTATCGATCAACGCATCGGTGATATTGGCCTAAGCCTGACAGCCTATCAAAGCACCACACTTGATGGTTTTAGCCTATCTACACGTAAACCCATCTTTGTTTACAAGTATGATTACACAGTATCGGAGACGGACCCCCCTATTCATGATTCAATCTCGACAACATATACAATATATGACAATTCTTTAACTGCTGAAACCCGTGGATTGGAATTTGAGATCAATACAAAACCTTTCACGCCATTGAATATGCGTCTACGTGTTCAAGGTGCTTACAACTATACTTATTCGGAAAAAGGGAAATACGATCTACGGGGATATATTTACATTCCTGAAATGGGCGAAAAGGTGAACCCGTTTTTCATATACAGTTCCCTTGAACGTGAAAAATTCTATATGAATTACAATCTGGATTTTAAAATTAAAGAATTGGGTGCCTGGGCAACCATTTCAGCACAGCAAGTGGTATTTGATAAAGACCGTTACAATCATCTTAATGATTCTTTAGCTGTAGGATATTTCAATTCACACGGCGAAGAGATATATTTTACCGAACAAGAGCAAGCGGCAATAACGAATACATCTTTTAAGAAAACCTACGATGACTATTGGTATCTCGAAGAAAACCGTAAAAATATCTGGGTCTTTAATATTAGAGTTTCAAAATCTCTTGGCAAAGCCTCGGAATTTTCTTTCTATGTGAATAACTTCTTTAATTATCGCCCTTTGTATCAATTGCAACGGTCCAGCAACGAAAGGTACACCATGGAAAACCCTGCGCTTTATTTTGGCATAGAGGTTTCATCTAAGATAGACCAACTCTTCCGGGGAGGTAAATAAGCATGAAAAAATATCCAATATTACTTGTACTTATCATTACTATATCTTGCGCGCTCATTGTGCCCCCACCCGATTCCATGCGCTTCTCTCTTGAACTCACGCTTATCGACACAACGGCCACGGGCAGCGATTCACTTGTTCAAGAAGGTCAGGTGATCCTGCAATCCATTACCTACGGGGATGAATATGAGGGTGTCAGCAATACCGAAGGGAAGGTCCTATTCGAGAATTTATTACCTGACAGCTATAACATTCTCGCAACAGGAAACAGAGTAAGCGGAACCGATGTAATCCTTATCAATGGACAGCTTCAGGACACATCCCTTTTTATCGCAAATAATGACACGATTTTATTGAGACTTATGACTCAAACTTCCCGTTCTTCGGCTCTGCTGATCTCGGAAATATATTATACCGGAGCGGCCTCAATCATCCCTCAGTATTTTCATGATCAATTTACCGAGATATATAACAACAGCACTGAGGTCATTTATCTGGATAGTTTGCTTATTGCGGATGTGGAATTCGGCTTTATCGACGATTCCCTCCTTCATGCTGTTCATGCTTACATGTTCCCGGGTGATGGTAATGATTATCCCATTCAGCCGGGGGAATTGATCGTCATTGCACAGGACGCCATTGACCACTCACCCAATCCCGTGAATTCTATTAATCTCCTCAATGCTGATTTCGAATATTATGTTGCGGACAAAGGGGATGTCAATAACCCAAATGTCACCGATATGATCCAGATCCATCATAAATACGGTATTGATTTTCTCTATTCCGTTATGAACAACGCTGTCATTCTAATGGATGTTAATAATCCTTATGCCTACGGTTATGATGAATTCAACCGTATCCTGCTTCCCAAGAATAGGACTGTCGATGGTGTGGAGTACAGAGACAATACGTCTGAAATGGATCATAAACGCGTTGATGCAACGATCGATGCCGGTCTCACCGGCGGTATTGCTTCCTACTCCTCACAATCAGTCGAACGCAAGATTGAGCGATGGGAAGGTGACCGTATGATACTTATGGATAACAATAACAGCTCGCTGGATTTTAAGATTAATAATCCACCCACTCCGGGCTGGGTCGAGGAGGCGACAGAATGAAAAAATTCTTGATTCTCTTCAGTATCCTTGGCTTGGCTTTCGCGCAATTCCCGACCACCGAGTCGCTCTTTCTTGATATTCATACCGATTTAACAGCCGATCTACCCCTACGCAATCCCGCTTACCTTTCTGAAGAAACGGCCCCTTACAACTACGCTTTCAGCTATTCGTGGCTTAGAACGGGCGGTGAATACAAACTGCCTTTCGATCCCGAAAGCAAAAGCTATCATAATCTCGAAGTCTCGGCATATCAGGAAATGGATAACGGTCTCTTTTTTGGCGGTCGCTTCGCTTACCGAAATGAAGAGCGCATCGGTAAATTGTGGCTTCATAACGCTGAAACAAATATCGATATACCCTTTTACTTTGGAGACAGTACCACCGGGGATTTTAACTTGAACGGTATCGACTGGAATATCATCTTTTCTTATCCGCTCATGAAGAACCTTCGCATCGCAATGGATATTTTCTATAATGTGGATGAGCAATTTAAATCCGTATTCCCCAAACCGAATTCAAAGCGAAACAACCTGCATATTCGTCCGGCCATGAGCTTTGAAAATAAAAATATCAGACTCGGTGTTACATCATCTATTTTCAATTTTAAAGAAGAGATCGAGACCAAAAAATATAGTCTGGAACAAAACAGAACACCTATCTTTATGCGAATTCGCGGACTTGACCGCGCATTATTGAGCTATGCCGAAACCACGGAAGAACGCTTGCAAAATACTAATGGTCACGGCGCCTCAGTTGATATGAAGCTTCTTGATCGGTTTTCCATTGAGGGCTCTACGGAAAAAGTGGCAGCAACGATCACAGACGGGGGTAGTGATCCTGTGGTTCGGGGGACCTGGAATATGAGCAGATTCAATTACAGAGCAGTTCTACATTCAACGGCTAGCCGGCATGTTGATATAGATCTGTATTTTCAGCAATATTGGGAAAACGCACAAGGTTACCATCCCGATCTGGATGCTTTGATCTATCAATATGGGTACCGGCATTTCCGGGGAGGTGCCTATATACCCTACTCGCCGGTAACGGGTGAAATATGGACTAGCGAGATCGCATATGGTTTTGAAGATATCCACCGGGAAGATAATTTCCTGGGGTTGGCACACTATATTCCATGGACCACTTTCAGTGTCGGACTGGACTATCAGTTGAAAAGAAAGGGCATTGACTATTTCTTCAATCTGAACTATAACAATATAAAGATCGGCGAATCGATCGAATACAGCGTTATGACCGATTGGTATTATGATGCGATCACCGTTAATGAGATCGCCTACTATGCCACCGATAGAGAAGAGATCGAGTGCGGCCTAAAGATCGCTTTCCCATTCCGCGGCAGAAGAGCCGCTTTATCGGGAACATACAAGGAAGTCCGACCGATCAATAATGATACGCGTTTTAATGAGATGAAAGTATCATTGGAGATAATATTTTAAACGATAAACGAACAATTATATTTGATATGTAACACAATCTTAGAGACAAGGCAATGCCTTGTCTTCACCATAATTTGACAAAGGATAATTCATGAAGAAACTTTCAATTCTCCTGTTGATCATCGCAACATTCGCTTTCGCCAAATCACCGGCGATCGCCGTTATAGTGGATGACATGACATATAA
>CAYVLJ010000155.1:0-4059 GCA_964452375.1 uncultured bacterium
CCTTGTAATTGCTGCATACATATCAATCATCCACTCTTCTTCAGTTTTGTTTTCAATGTCGATGTAAAAACGACTTTCTAAAAATGGTGGGAATTGAGATATATGACCAACCTTTACGGGAACAATGAATTCAGGCTTGACGCCGCTGATTTCATCTGCCAATGCTTTACGAAGTTCTGTTCTTACCCAAGGCTTATCTATCGAGTTCGGAGATAAAAAGATAAGGAATTTATCTGCTGATTCTATTCCAGTATGTACAGTTTCTATTAGGTCGTCACCGCCTAAAATTTCGTACTTATCAAGCCAACCCTTTATATCAGGAAATCGCTGACCAACTCTAAGAAAGACTTGTTCTACAAGTGGCTTATCTTCTGAAGCGTGACTAAAAAATACTTTCATGATTTCTTCCTCCAAAATCTTACCGATAGCGTTAGTGTATACCTATTGTGTTTATTCCTCCAAAATGGAGTGTTTTGTTTATTGTGTTTATACCGCTTCTAAGTTTTAAACATATCATTCATGAAATTGTGTATGTTTATGATAGTATTTTTGTTTCACGAATTATCTTTTCACACACTCTCAGTGCTCAGCGCCCAGCGCTCAATTATATCTTCTTCTTCCGATTCGCATTCTGATACCGCTTGACTTCTTTCACCATCCTGGCAAATGATTTCTGCTTGGCGCGTTTTTCATAATCATCCATCTGATAAAAGTCGGATTCCCGTTTCAACCGCAGATAATTTTCAAGTTTTTCCTCCTGTAGCTCACCGGCTTTGCAGGCTGCCACAACTGCACAACCCGGTTCATTGGTATGCGTACAGTCTCTGAACCTGCAATTCTCAGCCAGGGATATGATATCGGGAAAAGTTTCTCCCAATCCCGCATCCGACGCCGACAGACCGACTTCGCGCATACCGGGTGTATCGATAAGATAGCTTCCGTTTTTCAATTCTATTAATTCGCGAAATGTTGTGATATGACGTCCTTTTGCAGTAGAGTCACTGATCTCTCCAGTTATTTGACGTTTTGTACCGGTCAGGCGATTGATGAGAGATGATTTCCCGACACCGGAAGAACCAACAAAACAATATGTTTTTCCCGGTAAAAGATGTTCAGTAACGTATTTTAGTCCCTTTTCTGTGAGCGCAGACGTCCAAACCAGTTCTGCATCTGGATGCCTGGATTTGATCTCTTTGACAAATTTGTTGATCTCATCTTCAGAAAAAAGATCAGTTTTATTCAGAATGATAACGGGTTTTATGTTGTCGTCATAGATGATCGTGAGATAGCGTTCAAGACGGTTTAAGCTAAAATCTTCATCACCCGACATTACGACGAAAGCGATATCAATATTTGCTGCGATGAGTTGTTCACCTGTTCTTTTTCCCTTGGATCGCCTGCGTAGAATTGTTTTACGGGGAAGTATCTGATGAATAATGCCTTGTTCATCATCCATGGGAGAAAGAATAACCCAGTCTCCGACTGCCGGAAACGCATCTTTTGAATCCGATGTGAACATGATTTTACCGGTTACGCCGGCCTCATAAACACCCCGTTCAGTCATGACAAAATACCGCTCTCGATGTTCTTCGACCACACGGCCGAGTATGGCATCATCCGCCGGCATTTCGGGCAGGGGGAAATCTTTTTCATTATATCCCAGAAAATCGCTCATATTTGTATTCCCGAAAATAGTTTAACCAATCCATGTATCAGGGGTCCGATCAGACGCCCGAAAACGGAAAACCCCGTGAGTCTGCCAAGAAAAACGATAGCAAGAAGAATAATTCCACCATAGCGCTCAAGATAATCGATGATATATACATGCTTGTCTTTCATAAATCCACGCAATATCTTAGAACCGTCAAGCGGAGGAATAGGGATCAGATTGAATATTCCCAGGCCAACGTTGATCAGCATGAAATAAAAAAGGTTTAATTTTAAAAAGAGCAGGAATGTTGTGTCATTGCTCATCGGGATCAATCCCGGAAATATTCTGAAAAACAGACCGGTAATAGCTGCCATGATAAAATTTGAAGCGGGTCCTGCAGCGGCAGAAATGGCCAGATCCCGTTTGGGGTGCTTAAAAGAATAGATATTGATCGGAACAGGTTTTGCCCACCCCATACCGATGACGAACAACATGATCATTCCTATTGGATCGATATGTGAAATGGGGTTAAGGGTTAATCTGCCCATGTTCTTTGCCGTAAGATCGCCAAGACGATATGCTACATAACCATGCGAGTATTCATGAACGGTCAGTGCCAGTAAAATGGGCACGACCATGGCAATATAGTTAATTACTTGTGGATTCATTTGTTTAGTTTTTCCCTTGGATGAAATGTTTTGTGTACTTCTTTCAAATAATTGCGGTCAAGGTGCGTATATATCTGTGTTGTGGCAATATCCGAATGTCCCAGCATTTCCTGAACGGCTCTCAGATCTGCGCCGCCTTCGAGCAGGTGTGTGGCAAAAGAATGCCTGAAAACATGTGGAGACACTGCTTTTTCTATTCCTGCCAGCCGAGTATATTTTTGAATGATCTTCCAGACGCCCATGCGTGAAAGGGGGGTACCCCGCATATTCAGAAAGATCACATCTTCAGCTTTTAAATTTTCTGCCAGTAAAGGCCTTACATTCGTAATATAGATCTTTAACCAGGATTGCGCTTCTTCGCCAAAAGGAACAATGCGTTCTTTAAAACCTTTGCCCAAAACACGGACCCATCCTTCTTCCAGCATCACAGAAGGCAGTCTTAGTGAAAGAAGTTCCGAAATGCGAAGTCCGGAACCGTAAAGGAGTTCCAGCATCGCACGATCTCTGATCCCGGGATCCGTTTCGGTATCGATCTCGGCAAACAGCGCTTCGATATCGGGAATATCCAGGATCTTGGGTAGCCGCTTTGGCAATTTGGGGGAATCAATGTTTTCCGTAACATCTTTCGGACAATAACCTTCATTGACCATAAAACGATGGAACATCCGAATGGAAGAAAGATTTCGGGCAAGTGATGTGGGGGCTAAGGGAATATCTCCCAACTCTTCAAGATAAGTGATGACATGATCGGTTGTGATCAATTCTTCATTATCAACATTATGTTCGCGCAGATATTTCAGATAGCGGGAAATATCGGTTTTATATGAAAGGACCGTATTGGGTGATAACTGTCGTTCGCCCTGCAGGTGATAGATGAAATCTTTAAAGGTTCTCTGCATATGACATTATTTTATGAATGCAAGTTCAACCTCTTCACAAAGTTGATGGCCTGCAATAATATGCATTTCCTGTATGCGCTGCGTATTGTCCGAGGGCACAATAAGTTCAATGTCAGATAATCCCTTAAGTTTGCCACCGTCATTACCCGTTAAAACAATAACGGATAAACCCTTACTTTTTGCCGTGATGACGGCTTCAAGAATGTTTTCAGAATTCCCGCTTGTTGAAATAGCTATCAGAACGTCACCCTTATTGCCAAGAGCTTCTATTTGACGGGCGAAAAGATCGCGGCCGTTACCGTTGTCATTGATCCAGGCTGTTAAAAAAGATGTGTCGGTAGTTAATGCTACTGAAGCAAAAGCCCGTCGGACATATTTTAGTTTAGCAACCAATTCGGCGGATAGATGTTGACTGTCCGCCGCCGAACCGCCATTACCGCACCATAGTATCTTGTTTCCGTTTTTTAAGGTTTTGATCATTAACACGGCGCATTTATCGATCGTCTGCTGAAAAACATGATCCTCTTCAAGTATCGTAATGAGTTTGCGCGATTCAGTGAATGCATTATTCATAACATTTCCTTTAAATGTGTCTATATTATGTAAACAACAACCAAGATAATAAAAACCTTCTGATTAGCAAAGAAAATTTGTGAAACATAAGACCTAAGACATGAACGTAAAATGAAAACAGCAACAACGTATTATCTCAGCCCCGACTTCGTTCCGAAACTTGTCAGGTAGGCTTAATAAATACCCTGCTCGTCGAAGGCCGACTTCGCTGGAGTAGTCCCGGCTACAAAAGCTGTACACAAAGTGCGTAGGGAGGAGAAATCTATTC
>CAYVLJ010000156.1:0-4052 GCA_964452375.1 uncultured bacterium
TATCAATATCGAGTGTATCTGCAGCTGCCTGGTCTGCAGGAGATAGTTCAGGTAGTGGTTTTCCACAGCCGGCAAGAAGAATAATAAGTGTGAATATTGCAAGGAAGGCTTTTTTTGACATGGGGACTCCTTAGTATATTTAATAACAAGATACAAATTATTTTCTTGTGCTGGAAGTATTTATTGCTCACAAGCTTAGATTATAATAATTTATTGGATGCGAAAAATATTGTAAATGAGACCACAATTTAATAACATTTGCCCATGTTGTATAAAATATCAAAATTCATTGTACGTATAATATTTTCATCAAGCTCATAGAATTATCAACTTTATAATAGGTAGAGTTTTTACATGAATATAGTAATTGTTGGCGGCGGTGAACTGGGCTCTATGGTTGCTGAACAGCTGATTAGCGAAAATCATAACCTGACCATCATTGAAAAATCAGAAAAACAGGCAAAGTTCTTAAATGACAGTCTTGATGCCAGGATCATCAATGGGAACGGAAACGAAGTAAAACGACTCTTGCAGGCCAATATCGAAAAAGCAGATCTTTTCCTGGCGTTAAGCAATAACGATGATGTGAATATTATTTGCTGTGGCTTGGTTAAAAAACACAGTAAAGCCACGACGATCGCAAAAGTTGAAAATTATGTTCATTATTTTCCGGGACCACCAAATCTGCCTGCAGATTTTGGTATTGATGAAACGGTTGCCACGAAGCAATTATCAATAAATAAGATCATGGAACTGATATCAGAGCCGGACGCAATGGAACACATTCATTACATCCGTGAAAATGTCAAGGTGATTGGAACGGTCATCAATGAAAAGTTTTACGGTAATGGCATGAAGTTGAAAGACATCACCAGTCAGAATGATATTTGGCAAAAAGTGCGCATTATCGCCATCAATAAAGGCAATGAAGTCTTGATCCCCGGGGGAGAAGATGTTTTGAATACAGGTGATAAACTATATATCATCGGTAGGTCAAATATCCTGAAAGAAGTGATCGATCTTTATTTTGCTACAAAAGTCAAGATCAAAAGCGTCGTGATCATCGGCGGAAATCGTATCGGACGAGAGTTTGCGAAACGTGCGGTTTCAGAAGGCAGACGTGTTACCATCATTGAAGAAGATGAGCGGGTCTGTGAACGTTTGACCGAAGAATTGGATAATGTTCTGGTTATTAATGGATCCGGAACCAATCAGGATATCTTATCAGATCTTGACATGGAAAACTCTTTTGTGGCATGTGTGACGGGAAATGATGAACACAATATTATTTCTGCCGTATTGGCAAAAAAGAACCATGCCTACAAAGCTGTCTGCAATATTTCCAATGTGGCCATATCCTCCATTATCAACCAGGTCCGGGAGATCGATTCGGTGTTCTCAACCGAATCACTGGCTTTTGGAGAGATCATCAAATTCTGTCGTAAAGGTGATATTTTATCCGTTACACCTGTGCCATACATTGATGCCGAAACCATCAAGATCAAGATCTCAAAAAAAATCCCTTTGTTAAATAAACCGCTTTCTAAGGTTAAGTTTCCCAAGGGTATGATCGTTGGTGCGATTTTTCGTGATGATGAGGTAATCATTCCTTACGGTGACGATGAGATCAAGCTGAATGATATCATTATAATATTTGTTCTTCCGGAATCTAAAAAGCAAGCGGAAAAATTGTTTGCATAGGCGGCGATCATGAATTGGAAAGCGATCTTTAAGATCCAAGGTATTATACTGATCATTTTGGCAATATCCATGTGCCTGCCGCTGGGTTTTTCTCTGTATTATAATTCCGGAGACGCCAATGATCTTTTACTGAGTATCGGTATCACGCTGATAACAGGTATCATTCTAGCTGTAAGCTTTCATCCAGACCGGCCCTTAAAAACAAGAGAGGGATTCATTATTGTATCGCTCGGATGGATCAGCGCCGCTATTTTCGGAGCTCTTCCGTTTTATTTCAATGGGGTTTTCGGGGGGAGTTTTATCGATTGTGTCTTTGAAACAATGTCCGGCTTTACCACTACCGGAGCAACGGTATTGACCAATATCGAAGTTGTCGCAAAAGGGATCCTTTTCTGGCGCAGTCTGACCCACTGGCTGGGCGGCATGGGCATTATTTTACTTGCGATCATTATTCTTCCGGCTTTGGGACTGAGCTCGACCCAATTGTTCAGAGCCGAAGTGCCCGGACCTACAAAAGACAAGATCAGTCCCAAGGTCAAGGATACCGCAATGATCCTTTGGCTGATCTATCTTGGACTGACGGTCCTGGAGACCGTGCTGTTGATGTTCGGCGGATTGGATCTTTACACAGCCTTATGTCATACATTCGGAACTCTTGCAACTGGAGGATTTTCAACGTTAAATGCCTCGATCGCCGGGTTCGGAAGTTTATATATTGAAATGGTGATCCTTGTTTTTATGTTTTTGGCCGGGACAAATTTTGCTTTGCACTTTTTCCTGATCCAGGGCAGACTTGGTGATGTGATCCGAAATCGCGAATGGCGTTTTTATGTCAGTGTGGTCCTGATCGCTATCTTATTGGTCACTATCAGTATCTTTAGATCCGATTTGGGATTTGATTTTGGAACATCCCTGCGATATGCATCCTTTCAGGTCGTGTCCATCGTGACGACAACAGGTTTTGTGACGGCGAATTTTGAGGTCTGGCCGGTTTTTTCCAAGATACTCCTGATCTTACTTATGTTCGCAGGCGGTTGCGCCGGGTCGACCGGTGGTGGAATGAAACAGATCCGCATTATGATCGGGGGCAAATTCGTATTAAAGGAGATCAGGAAATTAACCTATCCGAAGGGATTGTTCACACTTAAGATCGGCAAGGAAAAGATCGGTGAAAATGTGATGAAAAATGTGATCGGGTTCATCATCCTTTTTGTCGGACTTTTTACCATTATCAATCTCTTTCTTACTTTCCGCGGATATGATATTGTCACCTCTTTTGCGGCGTCAATTGCCACACTGAGTAATATTGGTCCCGGATTATCACGGGTGGGCGCCATCGAGAACTACGCCTTTTTTGATAATATTTCAAAGGTCGTCCTGACATTCAGTATGTTATTGGGGCGATTGGAACTGTACTCGGTGCTGATCTTTTTCTATTATTTGTTCAATCCAAAAAAGATCCACTAGACATAGATATTAAAATCATTTCCGATATTCCTCACATCCTCAGTTGGTATCAATACAACTGCCGTTTAACTCAATAAAATTGTTCTTTTTGGGTGAATTAATAATTATCTTCCCTAACTTAATGAAAAGGCGAAAATGACCGATAAATCAAAACGTGTTCAGACATATATAAATAATCCCCAAAAAGCCGTTTGGAGTTTGACACTTCCCGTTCTTCTGGGAATGATCGTTCAATATCTTTACAATTTAACCGATACGTTTTTTGTCAGCCGCTTAGGTGAAGACGCCATAGCCGCCATGCAATTCAATCTGCCCTTTGTTTTCTTTGCCATTTCCATTTGCTTTGGACTTGGTATCGGGATCACCGCGCTTATTTCACAGGCTTTGGGCGCCAAAGACAGTCACCGCGCCAACAATGCCGCTGAGCATGCAGTTCTTATGGGTGTTCTTCTGGGTGTATTGATCTCCGGCCTCAGTATTATTTTCAGATACCCTATTTTTAGATTATTGGGAGCTCCCGATCATATCATTGATCTTGCCATCCAATACTTTGAAGTTATCGTTTTTGGTTTTGTTTTCAATATTCTCGGTGTCTTTTTCCGTTCGATCATGTCCGGCGAAGGCGATGTAAAAACACCGGTTCGCTTTGCTATCGTTGGAACGGTTATCAACATTATACTGGACCCCATTTTTATATTTGTTTTTAAAATGGGAATTGCCGGAGCAGCATGGGCGACGATCACAGCCCAGATGGGCGTTACCATCATGTACATCATATTCTTTTTCGTTAAAAAAGACAGTCTCGTGCAATTCAAGTTCAGTGATTTTAAATTTTCCTGGGAGATCATCGGTAAAACATTCAAGATCGGTTTGCCGGCATCCCT
>CAYVLJ010000157.1:0-4020 GCA_964452375.1 uncultured bacterium
TGTTTGCGAGAAATGCGGATTTTAAACGGTCGCTTTCCTTGGCTTTCTCAAGCGCCAGCTTTAAGCGGGATTCGGTTTCTTTAAGTTGTGTAATATCCGTCGTAAAACCTAGAATTCTATTTTCACCGATCTTTACGGCGTCAATTTTCCACCAGCAAGTCTTTCCATCTTTCCTCTTGAAGGGAAATTGGGTGCTGAGTCTTCCGGTTCTGATCAGCTTTATAAAATTATCATCTGCCGATCTGCCGATATGATCATAATCTTTTAAATCTGAAATATTCATTTTAAGCAATTTGTTTCTCGAATATCCCGTATTGATCACAGCAGCCTGATTAACCTCCAGATAATTGCCTTGTTCATCTGTTACAAAAACCCCGCTGGGAGAATTATCAATATAGCTACGATATTTTGCCTCGCTTTCTCTCAGTTTTTCTTCCGCAATTTCTTTTTTGATCCGTTCACGATCTCTATAAATCGCTTCCATTACGGCAAAGGGCAGACGTGTGATCTGTTCTTTCAGCACGTAATCGTTTGCGCCGGCTTTCATACAGCTGACGGCGGTCTCCTCATTGATCGAACCGGTCAGCACAATAAAGGGGATATGCTTCGAACGTTCACGGGTGATCTTCAGGGCGTTCATGCCGTCAAAAGTAGGCATAGAATAATCCGAGATCACAATATCGGGTTCAAGTTCATCAAGCGCCGCACGGAATGCTTTTTCGGTGTCGACAACGCGCGGTGAAAATTCAAGCTTCTCTTTTCTTAATTCACGCTGCGCGAGTTCCACGTCGGCCGGCAGATCTTCCACAAAAAGGATATTCAGCTTTTGGTCAATTTTCATTTAATAACCTTTTTTTAATGAGATGATGCGTTCACAGTAAATTAAAGCTTATGGCAATTCATTAAGGAGCAACCAATACATCCCCAGATCCCGCACAGCCTCTACAAATTTGTCGAAATCGACGGGTTTCACAATATAACTGTTCACGCCGAGCTTGTAACTTTCCACCATGTCGGATTCTTCTTTGGAGGAAGTCAGGACCACCACGGGGATCATCTTTGTTCTTTTGTTGCTTTTGATCTCGCGCAGGACCTCCAGACCGTCCACTTTTGGTAATTTGAGATCCAGCAAAACAACTTTAGGTCTGATATTATTTTTTATACCCTCGTATTTTCCCCGTCCGAAAAAAAAGTCAAGGGCTTCAGCCCCGTCATTGACAACCATTACCTTGTTGGTCACTTTGTTTTTTTCCAATGCACGAAGGGCCATTTCAGCATCGTTGGGATTGTCCTCCACAATGAGGATCTCCACCTCTTTTGTTTTTTTCATTCGATCACTCCATTTTAGTGTTTTTTTTGTTTAAGCGGCAGCGAAAAATAAAAACACGCACCTTTCCCCTCTTTTCCTTCAGCCCATACACGACCGGCGTGCCGGTGAACGATCCGCTGAACAATGGCCAGACCGATGCCGGTGCCCTCAAAATCCTCCTCACGATGAAGCCTTTGAAAAACGCCGTAAAGCTTGTGGGAATAATCGGGGTCAAAACCCGCTCCATGGTCTTTGATAAAATAGATTAATTCGTCTTGGGTTTCCTTTGATCCGATCTTGATCTCTTTCTTTAGAGATTTAGAGCTGTATTTGAAGGCGTTTTCGATGAGATTTTGCCAGACTTGCTTGATCAGGTTTACATCGCATATCGCCTTCGGAAGATCACCGACTTTTACTGTGAATTGTTTTTTTATTTCCGGACTTACAACATCCAGCAACAGGGATTTGACGATCGCCTTCATGTCCGTTTCGGTTATCCTCATGTCAGTTCGTGAAATGCGGGACAGATTCAGCATATCCATGATCAGCTGGTCCATTTTTAATACATTATTCCTGATAACGCCAATCAATCGTTTCCCTTCATCATCCAGTTTGTCGGCATAATCTTCATAAATAAAATTTGAAAACCCGGCAATGGCCCGCAGGGGCGCGCGCAGATCATGAGAAACCGAATAGGTAAAAGCTTCCAGTTCCCGGTTGGCTGCTTCCAGTTCCCGGCGCTTCTGTTTCAGCTCTGTGGTGATCTCGTTCAAATCTTCGATCATATAAAGCATGGCTTTTTGACTTTTATCCAGAGTTTGGAGCTTTTCTTGAAGTTCGGCAGTGCGCTCTTTGACCTGTGTTTCCAGATTTTCTTTTAAGTCGACAAGTTCCTGTCTTGCTTTCTTGCGCTCACCGATGTCCCAGAAGGTTACGACCGCGCCGGTCACCTTTCCGTCTTCCGAAATGGGGTGTGAAAAATATTCGGCGGGAAATGATGTTCCGTTCGCACGCCATAGAACTTCCTCATCGGAATGGGTCTCCTGCCCTTTCTTGAAGGCGTCAAAGATCTTACATGAATCTTTTGGGAACGGCGAGCCGTCGGGATGACTATGATGGATCAGATCATGCATGTCCTTTCCGATCACATCATCTTCTTTTTCATATCCCAGGATACTTAGAGCAGCGGCATTGCAAAAAGTACACTTGCCGTTCATATCTATCCCGTAAATTCCCTCCGCGGTGGAATTCAGCAGAAGACGGTTTTGTTTTTCTCTGGATCTTAACTCATCCTGAATAGTTTTGCTCTCGGTAATATCTGCGATATTTCCGTATAGCCGGGTTACCTTACCGTGGGTAAATTCTGCATGACCGATCGTTCGGACCCATTTTTCAATACCGGCTGGGGTTTTTAATTTAAGTTCGAGATAGTAAGATTTACCGGTTTTCAGTGCTTGTTTGAAAGCTTTGTCGAGGATTTTCCGTTCTTCCTGAGAAAAAAAGTTTATATCACTGTTATAATCCGAGGGATCATAATCATCTTGTGATACGCCATGAATGGAGAATGCGCCGTCTGTCCAGGAAACCCGATCGTTTTTCACATCATATTCCCATCCGCCGATATTGGTGACTTTTTCCATTTCGTTAAGCAATAAATTTTGCTTATGAAGCGAATCCAGTGTCTTTTTATGTCCGTTGATCTCCTTTTGGAGATCATTGGTCTTTTTTCTGACCTGCTTTCGTAAGATCACGATCATGGCGATCGATATGAAAATAATGAATGGGATGATAACCTTAAGGGAAATGAGAAAAGCGTCAATGGCATTTATTTTATCACTTTTTTCGGGACCCAACCAGTCATTCCGGATCTTTTCATACGTATCGTTCGCAATGACAATAGACAGACCCTCATCCAGGCGTGACAGGAGCTCGGTGTTTCCCTTTTTTACCGCAAAACAGAAGTCCTGACGGAAGAGGGGCAAATGAAAATCGAGAGCTTTTACATTTTTAATTTTCATCTCTTTCAGCAGATTAATGCCCATGATCCTTTGGGTAATAACGGCATCGTGATGACCTCTTGACAGGGCTCTGAAAGCTTCTTCAAAAGTCGAGGTGGTCACAATATTATTGGAAATCTTCTCCCGTCTGACAAATTCCTCGGCATTGTCTCCTTCCATGACAAGAACGCTCTTGTCTTTCAGATCATCCAATGATAAAATATTTCGGGTACCTTTTCTTACAAAAACTGCGCCGTGAAGGGATATATAGGGCATGGTAAAATCATAATCCGCTTCGCGTTCCGGCGTACGTCCGACAAGCGGCAGGGCATCGATCTTGCCTTCAGCCAGATCCTGCTTGATCTTGGACCAGATGCCGATCCTGATCTCAACCTCAAGATCAACCTCTTTAGCCGCAGCCAGGAAGAGGTCGATGGAAAATCCTGCGGCTTTTCCGTCCTCATCAATGAAACAATAGGGGGGATAATCGGGTTCCGAGGCGATCACGATCGTATCGCGTTCCATTATCGTTTCAGCATCAGCGGTAGGGCAAAATGTAATTATAACCGCAAATGCAAGTAAGAACATAGATGTAAGTCTTTGGAGTTTTCCTTTTATCATTTGTTCTTGCCCTTTAGCGCTTTCAATTCATCGCTTAATTCTTTCATGCGTATTTCGCGTTCGATCGTGACTTCATGGAAATGCTCCAGTTCG
>CAYVLJ010000158.1:0-3999 GCA_964452375.1 uncultured bacterium
GATTTGATAAGGACTCACTTCGGTTCCGGCGCCGTATAAAGGCGCTTGTTCTTCAGCCGCTGTGCGCAAAAAAGGATATCCGTCATTGCTGTCATCGCTTCTGCCCCAGGTGAGGAAAAGATCCCACCCGGCATTTGTATAGGTGGTTGAATTTTTCATATCAGCAGTCGTTTTTCCCGTTCCACCATCGCTGTTGCTGAGTCCCGAAGTTTCCGTGTCCCAAAAACTATCATTGACCCGGGTAGAATAATTAATGGTGGCTTCACCCACCAAACCGCCGGTATTTGAACTGCCGCTGACGGTTCCGGTACTGTAACAATTCGTGATATCGGAATAATAATGTTTTCCGGCTAAACCGCCGACTTCTGTCCCGCCACTTACATCAGATCTGCTATAACAATTACTTACATCGCAATTATAATTATTGTAACCGACCAAACCGCCGATCATCGATCCGGTTCCTGCGACGGTTCCGTCGCTAAAACAATTGAGGATATCTGAATCGCTGTAGTTCTGACCCACCAAACCTCCAACGTAGGTGCCGCCGCCCACATCTCCCGAATAACTGGAATTTTCAACGATTGCCTGATAATATGTATATCCAACAAGACCGCCGGTAAAATTACCGCCTGTGACATTAGATGTTCTGATATTTAAATTACTGACAGAACCACTTTGAAGATATCCAAACAAACCGACATAATTTTCTGCTGGCCTGTTGATGTATAAATTATCAATGTAATAACCTTGCCCATTGTAAGAACCTGTGAATTTTATTGTATAATTGCCGAGGGGAGACCAGCCTTTGCCAACAAACCATGCTGAAGTAGCGGAAGCGTCTATGTCAGCGGTTTGGATATAATGAGAGCTCCAACGGCTGTTATCCTCAGCGATCCAATAAAGATTCGCAAGTGAAGCAATTTGATACGGATCTTCAAGACTCCCGACGCCCAGTGGAGCATCGGCTATCCGATCCGGATCTTGGGTTTGCCAAATTTGTACTGGATAACCGTTATTATAATTTACATCTATTGTCCAGATACTTGTAAAATCCCAACCATATGTGGTATACGTGCTTTGTGTTTTCATATCGGCTGTTGATTTTTCCATTCCATAGGGTGAATATGACTCATTGGCAGTTTGATAGTCCCAAAAACACATATTGATGTAGCATCCGTCATCATTGATTCCGCAAAATCCGCCACGGAACAATGTTCCTGTAACAGAACCGGTACTATATGATCTGTAAATAGAGGAATTATCGTTAGCAACATAATAGGCTTCGCCGTTATAACCGACAAAACCGCCGACATATTGATATCCGCTGACATTTCCTTTAGCATAGCAATTGTTTATTTGACTATAAGTTGAATTTACCCCGATCAATCCGCCAAAACGGTAGTGCCCGTCGCTTGTGGGACCATTAACATTTGCCTCACTATATGAATTATCAATAGAAGAATAGTTATAATTTGTCCCGATCAGTCCGCCGCCGACTTGATTACAGGTCACATTTCCGGTGGTTCCGCAATTTGAAGTACTTGTTTGTTTTGCTACGGCAATTAAGATGGCACAATTATGGTCTCCCGTAACAGACCCGTCGAACAATCTTATATTTTCTATCGTCGCATTTTCCGTTTTACCGAACAGGGCCAAATAATTTTCTGTCGGCCGATTGATATAAAGCCCGGAAATGATCTTTGAATTTCCGTCATAAGAACCGGTAAATGAGCTTGTACTATTACCGATCGGCGACCAACCTGCTCCGCTATTCCAAGTGCTTGTTTCAGAGGCATCAATGCTAGCGGTTTGAATGTAGTCTTTATCCCATTCGGATGCGTTTTGACTTACCCAATACAAATTCTCCAGGGAAGCGATCTGATAAGGATCACCGGATGTTCCACTGCCATTGGGAGCAACGGCAGTCTGAGAAAATAAAGCCCCAATACAAAAACATAAGAGTAATCCCCGGAAGATAAGTTTTAACTTCATGGTCGACCTTTCATATTTAGTTTGGTAATCTAATTTAATATTAAATTAGAGCGGTGTAAAGAATTTTAATACAATAATTTGATAGTTAAGCCCCATATAGCCATTCATTTAGCAACAATATCAATATTTTGATACCACATACTCCAAAACCCAAATCGTACTACCCAAACCCCAAAAACACAAACTTCCCCGCGGTGGACACGTCATTCTGGGGTCTGGATTCTGGGGTGCGGGGTCTGGTGTGCGGGGTCTGGGAATATTGAAAATCGATCTTTTTCGCTGAAGCTTCGGTGTGTCTTCGACCTTTTGCCTTCCGACATACTTCTTCCATAACTAAGACAAATATAATATATTTTCCATATTTCAATAGTGGAGAGCATTGATGTGAAAACCGGCAAATGGATTAGGACCCTATGTTTGTTGTTATGCCTATCCTCAGGTCTTATGGCCTTTTCTCCCGATTTTTTTGAACATGTCTATGGTAACCGGAAAAATAAAAGAATCTTTCTATCCTATTTCCCCAATGTTAATTTAGGTACTCATCGGAATAATATTGGCATTAATGGTGATCTATCGGCTTGGCTAGATCTTGGAAAACTACCGGTCGGCATAGGTGCGAAACTGGATATTAACGGCAGCGCTTACTTAAGTAATTTTGGATTGCCGGGATCTTCTGTTCTTCTTGAAACCGGGAGCAAAATAATGCTCGGTTGGGGAAAACCTTCGGAATTCGGTGATTCAAAATGGCTGAACCCAAGTCCCTATCGCCATACATTTGCAAAAAGATATACCTATTATTTTGCATCGGATGGGACATCACAACCTTTTGCGCACTACAGTTATTCATTGAATGTTTCTAATAAGATGATCATTGTTGATATCGGAAATGACGCCTATGCAATAACAAGGGATGGCTTTAGAACGGCAGCAGGCGAAATAAGGCTTTATGTGAATAAGGCTGATCGTCTTTTAGGTTTTTCTCTTGGCTATAAACTATGGCACGGTGATTATACCGAGCAATGCCTGGGGAATCCGGGTCCCACATATGATTTTACCCATATTGTCGGAGGTGACTATACCCTTGGATTGATCTTTGCCTCTTTTTCATATAATCGTTTGGGAATTTCCTTTGGATATGATTCAGATAAGGTGAGAGTATTCCTTCAAAATGCAGTTCATCGAGCTATGAATATCAGCTTAGTGCCAAGTGTGGATAGAAAAGATAAAATCTTTATAGAATTTTCGCTGTTTGGTAATAGCGGACTATATTAGGTGGCGTGATGGTTGAAAGTTTAGGGAATGATGGATCAAACCCTCAACTATAAACGTTCAATTTTAAACCTTAAACTACAAAATCTTTGTCCTCAATAACAAAAGCCACCCGCTTGAGGATGGCTTTTGTTAGTTTTACTTAAAAAAGGTCTTATTTCATCAGGATCATCTTTTTGGTGGATGTGAATGATCCGGTCTGCAGGCGATAAAAGTATACGCCGGAACTGTAATTGGAAGCATCCCATTTTAATGAATAGCTGCCGGCAGTTTGATACCTGCTGATCAGCGTTTCAATCTGTCGTCCCGTAAGGTCGTAGATCGTGATATTCACGTTCTGTGCCTCAGGCAAAGTATAGCTGAAGGTCGTGATCGGATTAAAGGGATTGGGTATGTTGTCTTCTAAAGCAAACTCGGTGGGTATATCATTCTCCGGGATATTGATCGTAACAGCTTTATTAGTGTATTTCGTTTCTTCATTGGCATAACTGATATCGGCAAGCACATAAATATAAGTATTGCCCGGGATAACTTGATTGTCAATGTATTCATAGTTGTGCGGTTCACTTGTCGTGCCTGCGCCTTCAATTGTTGTAATTACGTCATCATTTCGGTATATCAAAAAGTGTGCGTTGTCGGTTTCGGTCGCGGTGTGCCATGTGAGTTGTACTGCGCCGTTCAGGAATGTTGCCGTAAAGCTTGTCAGCGCGATAGGCAATGGTGAGTCGACCCCGGGCT
>CAYVLJ010000159.1:0-3966 GCA_964452375.1 uncultured bacterium
CAGCCAGCTCAGGTTCGCATCTTCGGTAATGCCATGCCAGGGAATAGTCCTTTTCCTCTACAAAGGACCCCGGGGTACGAGCCGTATGCACATCCAGGATCGGGCGGATCGTATTTTTCCAGTCATTGCTGAGAGTTTCCGATTGTTGCCACTTCCCATTCAATTCCTTATGCCACATGCCATGCCCGGCGATAAGATTCAGCGAAAGACCACCGAACCAGCTTTCCATTGTCTGATGGTCTCTGCCGCTGATGATGACAAGTTCATTGCGTTTTTCTGACGATAGTTTATCAATTAAGCTCAGAAGTTCTTTGTCGGGTTTTGCGTCTTCCGGCTTATCTTTAAATCCCGTCAATGTACCGTCATAATCCAGCATAAGCAGTCGATGCTCAGCCTTATTCATTTCAGAGATCATCTTTTTCATCTTTTCAGGGGTGAGTTTTTGCAATAAGTTGTAATGCTGTTTTTCTTTAACCTCAAGCAACTTATTTAAAAAATCATTGGCCCAGAACTCCACGTCATATTGTGAAAGCCTTTTATGCAATATCGTATTCCTTGAGATCTTTTCCACAACGTTCATTTGCAAAGCGCTCCTGATCCCTTCGGCAACTTCCCGGATATTGTTGGCATTAACAATGACGGCTTCACCCAATTCTCGGGCGGCCCCCGCCGTTTCGCTCAAAACAAGCATTCCCCGTTTATCCACTCTGGCGGCGACATACTCTTTGGCAACCAGGTTCATTCCGTCACGAAGCGGGGTTACCAGCATAACATCCGCGGCCGCATAAAGAGCCGTGAGATTTTCAAATGAAAAAGAACGGTAAAAGAACCACACGGGCATCCACCCGATAGTACCGTGTTCTCCGTTCGTATCACTGACCAGTTCCTGGATCTCCTTCAACAATTCCGAGTAGGATTCCACCTCGATCCTGGAGGGCGCCACAATGAGGATCATCGTTACTTTTTCCCGGTATTCAGGGTTGTTTCTTAAAAATTCCGAAAATGCCTTGATGCGACCGGGTATACCTTTTGTGTAATCAAGGCGGTCAACGGACAATACAAGCTGAGTTCCCCGTACTTTTTCGAGTATGCTGATCGTTTCCTCTTGAATATACTGTTTTTTCTGAGCTTCATGATATCGTTTGTAATCGATACCCATCGGGAACACATCCGCGCGGACCAATCTTTCTCCAACTTCCATGTATCCCAAATTATGCTCGTAGCCCAATAAGCGCCTGACACTACTGAAAAAGTGCCGCACATAATCATAGGTATGGAACCCTATCAGATCTGAGCCCAAGATCCCCTCAAGTAATTCTTTGCGCCATGGCAATAAACGAAACAATTCATAACTGGGAAAAGGAATATGAAGAAAAAAACCGATACTTGTTTTCGGGAAAGCCTCCCGGATCATTTTCGGCAACAAGAACAACTGATAATCGTGCACCCAGATCCGGTCTCCGTCTTCGATCAAGTCTTTAATCTGATCAAAGAATTTTTTGTTTACCCGGCAGTATGCTTCCCAATAAAGGGGATCATATTGTATCTGTTCGGTAAAATAATGAAAAAGCGGCCAGACCGTATTATTACAGAAACCGTAATAATACTCATCAATATCATCCTGTGTCAAAAATACTGGAGCACTCTGGTATTCAGAGAAAAGTTTTTCGCTGATCTCTGTAATATCCTTTTTCTTCAGGTCCTCGTTCGGTAAGCCGCACCAACCGGCCCAGAGGCTTTTCCCCTCTTCATGAACGCTTTTCAATCCGGTGGCCAATCCTCCGATACTTTCCGAAAATTTCAAGCCATCCGGATCGCGTTTGATCGTGACCGGTAAACGGTTTGAAATAAAGATCGTTTTATTCATCAGGACACCTCCGTTTCTCTGTTTTCATGAACGTGCTCAATTCGGTTCAGGATAGCTTCGTTTTCATCCACTGACGTTCCGGTAAGCGCAGTTGCCGCATCAATAAGCGAAAGATGTGAATAGCCTTGGGGAAAATTACCGAGCAATCGTTTCGATTCAAAATCCATGTCTTCGCTGAACAAGCCCAAATGATTTCCCAGCCCTAACAGATCCTCAAAAAGCTCAACGGCTTCCTTTTGTTTGCCCGTCTGGTACAGGGCTTTGACAAGCCAGAAACTGCAAACCGTGAATGCCGAAGAAGGTAAACCAAAATCATCTTTGTTTTTATATCGATACATTAAACCGTTTCTGCTCAATTCCTCTTGTGTTCTTTCCACAGTTGAGACGAATTTAGGATCTTTGGGATCAATAAACCCATAGTTTGCCATCAACAGATTTGCAGCATCCATATCGTTGTTGTTATAACACTGGGTGAAGGCTCCCATCTTCTCGTTCCAGCCTTTCCGATAGATTTCACGCTCAATAATATCACGTGTTTTGCTCCAGGTTTCAACGTAGTTTTGCTGTCCCAGCATTTTCGCAAGTTTCACGCCCCGGTCCATCGCTACCCAGGAAAGAACCTTTGAAAAGACGAAATGCCGATTCTGGCTTCTGAATTCCCAAATACCCCTGTCGGGCTTTCGCCAGTTCCGCTCTACCGAACGAACCAAGGTCCGCGCAACCGTCCACAAGTCCTCACCCCCGGTCACATCATTACTGAAAAGATTGAACGCTTTGTAAATGACATCCAGCAAAACACCATATATGTCGTGTTGTTTTTGTCGATAGGCATCGTTGCCGATGCGCACGGGTTTCGTCCCCTCGTATCCTCGAAGCCAGGGCAACTCCTTTTCGGTCAGCTTCTTCTCACCGCGTATCCCGTACATGATCTGGATCTTTTCATCTTTATAGGGGATCACATCAATGATAAACCTTAAAAAACGTTCGGCCACATTATAGTGCGCGATCTTGGTCAGGACCGTGATCGTCATGGATGCATCGCGGATCCAGCAGAAACGATAGTCCCAGTTCCTGTTCTCTCCCAGAGTTTCCGGCAGTGAGGTCGTGACGGCCGCCAGAATGGCACCGCTTTTTTGAAAACTCAGCAATTTCAGGGTCAGCGCGCTGCGTATGATCACTTCCCGGTAGCGCTTGAAACGAATTGTTCGGTTTACCCAGTCCAGCCAGTAAACCTTTGTCCGCTGCATTTCAAGATTGATCGAATCTATATCCTGGTTAAGAAGTTTTTGGTTGTAGCTGATCAATAAAAAGTGATCCTTTGTGATGGTTATCTCTTCATGATTAAGGATGCTTTCCGATGGTAAATCGGAATAGAGATAGATAGATTCGTACTTTCCGTTCGTCGACCAGCTTTTAATATGGCCTTCGCGGATCTCGGAATGGGTGTCATAGCGGGCGTATCCCAGTCTTGGATCGTAATCCAGAGTCAGTTTCGGCTTGCCTGAAATATGCCGGATATACCGGATGATATCAGCCGGAATAACATAGTTCTGGCGGTCATTCTTGTATCGCGGCATAAAATCCAGGATCTCAAATTCGCCGTCCGGGGTACTGAAGCGAGTCGATAAAATACAGGTATGATGAAGATAGACCTGACTGATCCGGGTATCTTGATGTACGTTGACGGCAAAGTGCCCGCCCCGTTCGGAATCCAAAAGAGAAGCAAAAACAGAAGCCGAACTGAAATCCGGCAAACAGAACCAATCGATCGACCCTTTTTCGGAAACAAGAGCGGCCGTTCTGCAATTTCCAATGATTCCGTAATTCATACTATTCATATAACCCCTTTTCTCCCTATAGGTACAAAAATATTTTTTCTAACGCAAATATTAATCCTTTTTGCTTTTCGCAGCTTTTGAGCCCGCATCGTGTTACAAATAAGGAACATATCCGTAAGATATAAATAATTTTTGATAGAGGTATATGTTTTTGTTAACCTTACATTTCTATTGTTATACCTATAACCCATCGCCCGCATTCGGTAGGGAATAATAAAAAAATGTATAAAAGAAGGTTATCACGTTTCTCTTTTATTGCGC
>CAYVLJ010000160.1:0-3887 GCA_964452375.1 uncultured bacterium
CTCCTCTGGAGTCGTTAGTTATATGAGTTCTTTGATATATTCTTCTTCGACTCCTCTGGAGTCGTTTGTAGGAGTATAAGTGTGCTGTATTCTTCTTGGACTCCTCTGGAGTCGTTTGTAGGAATATAAGTGTGCTGTATTCTTCTTCGACTCCTCTGGAGTCGTATGTAGGAGAGTAAGTGTGCTGTATTCTTCTTGGACTCCTGTGGAGTCCTTCGTTGTAATGTCTTTAGTTTTAATCAAAACTCAATTATTAATCTTTGGTTTTCCTCATAATCTTCTAAATAAAAACTTAAAACCACTTTTCGTATCGCAATATACAAACCCCTTAAATATCAACATTTTATCTTGGATTTATCATAGATTATTGTATTTTATGCTTGCTAAAAGGAGTGCCTATGCTGACAAGTATGACCGGTTTCGGAAAAGGCGAGGGGAATGTTCAAAACATGGAGATCGGGGTCGAGATAAAATCGGTGAACAGCCGCTATCTTGAGATCTTTGTAGCTACACCTAAATTCCTCAGTTTCTTGGAAGAACCGTTCAGAAAATATATTCGCGAGCATATTTCAAGGGGCAATATCCATTGCTATATTAATGTCAATTCCGCCAATAATACTTTGGCTTCTTATTCGGTCAACAAACCCCTGTTAAAGAATTTTATGGAGACCGTTGCCGAGATCTCAAATGAGTCCGGTATTGAACCGAATGTTTCGATGCAGGATCTTTTATCACAACCTGAACTTTTGGCATTGGAAGAAAGCAGCATAGAGCACAAAGAACTTGAAATAGAAATGATCAGGATCCTGGACAGCGCGATCAAAGAACTTCAGGCTATGGAAAGAAAAGAAGGCGATTACATTCGTGAAATTTTCAAAGATCGAATGATCTCTATGGAAAAACAGGTTCATACCATCCAGATGCTTCAGGAAAACAATATTCCGAATCATGTAGAAACACTGCGCTCACGCATTAAGATGCTCCTAAAAGAAGATCCCAGCGAACTTCAGCTGCACCAGGAGATCGTTCAATTGGCAGATAAACTTGATATCAGTGAAGAGATCGACCGTTTTCAATCACATCTGAAACAATTCGCCGCTTATCTTGATGCCGATGAAACGGTTGGAAAACGTTTGAACTTCCTCTTGCAGGAAATGAACAGGGAAGTCACCACGATGGGTAACAAGGCCTCAAATTCTGAAATTTCCCAGCATGTGGTTGAAATAAAAAATGAAATAGAAATCGTCCGGGAACAGGTTCAGAATATCCAATGAAACAAGGATTGCTCGTTATATTCGTCTCTTTCAGCGGAGGTGGAAAATCCACCATTATTCGACTATTGAAAGAAAAACATCCCGATTGGCAATTCTCTGTTTCGTGTACAACCCGCCCACCCCGCAAGAATGAGGTCGAAGGTCAGCACTATTATTTTATTGATAAAGCGGGTTTTGAAAAAATGATCAAACAAAATGCGCTTCTTGAATATGAGCATGTTCACCATGATCTGTACGGAACGCCGCGGAAACCTCTTGAGGAAGCGCTGGAGAACGGACAGATCTTCATTCTTGATATCGATGTCAAAGGCGCATTGAACGTCATGAAAGAATACCCGGAACAAAACGTTTCATTTTTTATTGATGTTCCGGATATTGAAACGCTTGAAAAACGCTTGCGGGACCGGGGAACGGAATCCGAAGACACAATACAAAAACGACTCTCCCGAATTCCCGAAGAACGTAAAGAAAAAGAAAAGTTTGACCACATCATAATAAATGATAAATTAAACGATGCGGTCTATGAAATAGAGACCATTATTATGAATAAACTGGAGGCAATCCAATGAAAAAAGATTTCCGTTTCAAGGGCGAACGCCCGGATGATATTTTTGAAGCGATCACCGTGATGGCAAAACGCGCACGTCAGATCAATCAAAAACGGAATGAAGACTATCCGATCCAGAATATGATCGATCCGGAAACAGACGAAATTTTCGAAAATGACATTGATTTCAATTCATTTGAAAAACCGGCGTCGCTCGCTATGCAAGAATACGAAAAAGACAAGATCGAATTCGAATACGAAAAAGAAGAAGAATTCCCTCTGGAAGAACCTGAAACCGAAGAATAACCATGTCTGTTCTCAGGGGTAAAAAAATCGTTCTGGGATTGACCGGCGGGATCGCCATTTATAAAAGTGCGACCCTGCTCCGTCGTTTGACCCGGGACCTAAACTGTGACGTGACCGTTGTAATGACGAAAAATGCACAGAAATTCATGACCCCCATGATATTTGAGACCTTTTCAGGCAAAGAAGTGATCACCGATATGTTCGTTTCCGATGCCGGTATAGTCGGAACACGCCATATTGACATTACTCAGGCCGCCGACCTTGTCGCCGTGATCCCGGCCACCGCAAATATCATCGGTAAAATAGCAGGCGGCATAGCCGACGATGCGCTAAGCACCATGCTCCTGGTATCCGGTCCCGAACAAACCGTCATTGCGCCCGCAATGAACAAGAACATGTATCTTAATACGGCCGTTCAAAATAATCTTCAAATATTGAGGGATCGAAAGTTTCACATTATTGAACCCGAGACCGGTGAGTTGGCTACAGCCGAAGAAGGCTGGGGTATCGGACGTCTGCCCGACGAATCCACGCTTATCGATTTCCTTGAAAAAGCGTTGACATCTCAAAAAAAAACTCCGCTCGCAAATAAAAAAGTCCTGATCACCGGCGGTCCTACGCGCGAATATATCGATGATATCCGTTTTATATCCAATCCTTCCACAGGGAAAATGGGAGTTGCCCTTGCAGAGGCTGCCTCAGGTTTGGGTGCCGATGTTGAATATATTTCCGGTCCCACCGCCCTCCCCGACCCATTGAACTGTAAAACTGTCCATGTCGAAACAGCTGAAGAAATGAAAGCAGCCGTTTTGCAGAAATTTCACGGACAAGATATCGTCATCATGAGCGCAGCCGTGGAAGATATCAAACCCAAGCATACTGCAAAAGGCAAATTGAAAAAAGACAAAACGCCGGAAAACCTGGAATTGGAACGAACAGACGATATTTTAAAAGAACTGGGAGAAAAAAAAGAAGATCAGATCCTTGTCGGTTTCAGTGTCGAAGTCAAAAATGAGTTGAACAACTCCATTGAAAAAATGAAGAAAAAGAACCTGGATTGGATCATTGTGAATAATCCGTCACATAAAGGCGCTGCATTTGCAAGCGACACCAATCAAGTGACCATTATCAACAAAGAGCATCAAAGTGTTTCTCTGCCTCTGCAAAGCAAAGCTGATACGGCAAAGGCCATTTGGGAAACCATTTTAACCACGAAAGACTAGTCATGCAGGAAAAGATCCCTTTTCTCGAGTATATGCGGGACGTATACGGCCGCGAGATATTTTCAAAAGCAAAAAAACATCCATTGGAAGAATATTACGAAGAGATCCATACTTGTCAGAAATGCGATCTGGGAAAAACCCGCAATCATTTTGTCTTTGGCGCCGGAAATCCCGATGCCGATATCATGTTCGTGGGCGAAGCCCCGGGCGAGCAGGAAGATAAGACCGGCGTCCCCTTTGTCGGACGGGCAGGCAAACTGCTGGACCGGGTACTGGCTGAGGTTGGACTCTCGAGGCAGGATATTTTTATCGGCAACGTCTTGAAATGCCGTCCTCCGCAGAACCGCGATCCCCTGCCCGAAGAGATCGCCCTATGTGAAAACTATCTGCATCGTCAGATCGAACTTATAAAGCCCAATGTTATCGTTGCACTCGGACGGATTGCCGCCAATACTTTGCTGCGAGAAAAATTCGCACTGAAAGATATGCGCGGCACGACGTTCAGTTATCAGAACACACCGCTTCGGGTGACCTATC
>CAYVLJ010000161.1:0-3870 GCA_964452375.1 uncultured bacterium
CAGATTGTTTAATCATTCTTTTTACCTTCTCAATTTTATCTTCTGGAAAATTCAAAGAATTTAAATCATCTTGACCAACGGTTGTTATTTGGGTTGGTGCAGGGCTATCGTTTGTCCAATTGGAGGGTGGCACTGTCCCGAAAGTTTCATCGATAAGATAGGTTTGTGCGAACGCTGTGCCCGTTAGAAAAAAGGTCATCACGACAATAATAAGTGGAATTTTTATTTTATACATAATATCAAAGCCCCTGAATAAATTCATTTAGGTACAATACAATTTTCAGACATAGTTAACATGTCTTTGTTCTTTGTTATGGTTGAATAAAATTAAGATATTATGGTTTGTTTGTCAAGAGTATAATTTTATTATAATTTTATCATATTTTGGTAAATATCAACCAGTTGCCCGATCACCACATTTTTGTCAAAACGGGCGATGGCATCTTCGCGTATCTTTTTTCGATCGTATTTTTCAGGTTCTTCGATCATGGTTTTCATTGCATCCTGAAGTGCGATAGGATTATCAACCGGTACCAATACCCCGTTTTTTTTATTTACAATATCATTTGCTCCCCCGATATTGCCCGCAATGATCGGTATACCGCAAGAAAGGGCTTCTATGAGGGAAACGCCGAAAGTTTCCATTTTGGAACACAGCATGCAGACATCGGCTCGCTGAAGATTTCTTAGAACCACATCCTTGCCTGTATCGCGTACGAATTCCACCTGCCGGGTAAGACTGTGCTCCCGGGCGGTATCTTTTAATTTTTGAAATTCCGGACCGTCTCCCACAATACGGATCTTGGCAAGATGTGTGTTACCGATCCCGGTAAAAGCCTCAATGATCTTGTCAATGCGTTTTTCCGGCCTTAACATTGCCACGATCAGGTAGGTGAATCGGTTGACAAAGGGTTTTTTATCCAGAGGTTTAAAATAATCGGTATCCACCATGTTGGGAACAACGTTCATTTGACATGAATCGGGAACCGTAAAATATTGTTCAATTCTTTTTTTTACAGCGGTCGATGGCGTGATAATTCCCTGTATCCTGTCATAAGTGCTTTGGATAAGACGATGCTGAAAATCCGAAAAACCCTGATATATCAGAAATTCTTTGAGATGTTCGGATACTATGATAGGAATCCCCAATTCATAGGACGCCAGGGCGGCGCCTGCCCACAATGAGGAATGAACGTGAAAGAGGTCTGGCTTGCCTTCATTTTTCAATACTTCATCAATTTGTGTTTTAAGAAGTTTCCGATACCTTTTGTAAAAAGGTTCGGGCTTACCGGGATGTCTGTTGATGACAAGCTGTTGGTAGGTTTTAACATTATTCTCGGTGTAGACTCGTTTCCCCAGATCTTTTCGAACATCAAAATATTCTCTTAGGGAAATGATCTCAGTGGCAATGACGACAACTTCATGGCCGGCAGCCGCAAGCTGTTCGGCATGGTCCTTAAAAAAGGTTCCGTTTATCGGTTTGGAAGGGTAGGGATACCAAGAAGGAACAATGTATATCTTCATAGTTAAATTCTGTTGTTGATGTTGATAAAAACGGTTTCAATATTATATTTTTCTTCACACCATTTCTGTAAAGCTTTGATGCCTACCGTTTCGGACCAGTAGTGTCCGAGATTTATATAATTGGTTTTGCTTTCATAGGCAATTGCGGGTATTTGTTCACGAATATCACCGCCTATGAAAGTATCGATGCCTCTCATTAGCGCTGCTTCGTAGTATGATCCTGAACCACCGGAAACGATCGCGATCTTTTCCGGTACTGCCGGACCGAAATCGCAGTGGTCAATGCCGAATGTTCTGCCGGGCTTGATGCCTTCGGGTTCTATATCACCTTCATTTTCGGTGCCCAGTTTTTCATGAAAGCTTGTTAAGATAGCCCTGCGGTCAAGTTTAGCTTTATTTTCGACGATAAAACCCACTTCAAACGGTTCAATGATATCGGCGGCAATACAGGCTGCCAATTGCGCATTATTCCCAAGTTCTCGATGGCCGTCCAGGGGCAAATGAATACCGAAAAGAGACATATTCGCATCAAGCATTGACTTGACTTTAAGTTTTTCCCTTCCGGCTATAGAAAAGAAGTCCTTTCCAAAGATGCCGTGATGTACGATCAATGCATCGGCACCTTCTGAAACAGCTTCGTTCACTGAAAGGATGTTGTAAGAAACTGCAAACGCGATCTTTTTGATCGTGTCGCGACCTTCGATCTGAAGACCGTTCAAACAAAAATCCTCATAATCTTCATATCTGAATAATTGCCGGAGCGCAATATCCAGTTCCTGTCGTTTAACCATGCTTATTCTCCAATGACCAATGTAACGACAACGGGCCTGTGATCGGAAATATATTCTTCATATTCAGTCCAGCGTCCGTCTAAGTAAGTATCATATAATATGGTTTTTGTCTCAAAATGTGAACTGAAAAGTTCATTTGTAATTATAATATGGTCAATATGTGAAGGCCATGAAGGATATGACCATTGTAAATTCGATCCTTCCGCAACACTCATATCCGTGATCTGATAGGAGAGTTGATCATTGATCATATCAATAAAAACATTATTTTGTTGAATATCGGTCAATTCATCATTCATATCACCCAAAATAACGACCCTGTCGTCATTGAAATTATCATCTATATAGTCATCGAGCAATCCGATAGCTTCTTTTCTGCGGGTTTCTTCATCATAACTGTCACCGCTGTCAAGAAAACCGTCACCACCAGCTTTAAGATGATTGTTCATGATGACGATCTTATGACCGTTCCAGCGTGCTTCCATTACAAAGGGAGGACGTGGAAACGGTCTGGAATTTGACGTATAGATCTCATAGACCGGCGTATCCAGAGTGATGAGATCGGAATTGTAAAGATAGGCCAGTCCCCAGTCCGACCCGCCGTTCGCTTTTGCATAGTCATAGTTTTCCAAGCGATTGGCTAAAGTTTGCAAGGATGTTTCGGAACTGATCTCCTGCATGGCTATAATGTCCGGTTGAAGATTATTTACAGCATCTTCCAGATAGCTGACGGTGGTGTTGCCGCTTTTAGGAAAGAGTTCCAGATTCCATGTCAGAATATCCAGTGTATCTCCTCCGGGAAGAGAAGGGTAACCGTCATCCCCGTTATCGGGGATATCAATAGCACACGAAAAAACAAGAGTAATAACAATAAATAATATGATCGATCTTTTCAGTTTATCTCCATTTCAACTATATATTTTTGATTGATCATGGCAATATGACGTATTTTGAACCCGGGAAGCATTTTATCAGCCATGATCTTGGTATTGAGCCGCAGGGTCGGATAATCGATATCGACAAAAGGAATACTGCGTGCGTATCGTTGCAAAAAAGACAGTACCAAATCAGCTATTTTGCGGTTTGAAAGTATATGCATCGTTAAGATATCATCCTGGAAATTAATAAGATCAAGTTCCAGTTTCGTATCTCCGATCACGGGAGCGCTTAAGGTCAATATGATCGTATCGTCAGGTTTTTGAACATCAAAGTGTAATTCTTTCATAAAGATCGTATCCGGAGAAAAGTCTCCCGAAAAATGAAAATGGTCCAATGTCAGGGTCAAAGTTTTCATCTTTAAGTTTAAGGAAAATTATAATGATGGGAAAGAAGAAAATTTAAGGTTTATGTAGGGAGGCTCTCGAACCTCCATTATTAGGATTAATGGACATGACAAAATCTGTTATGAAATAAACATTTCAGACAAGAAAAACATAGCAAAACAACCCAAATCATTTTATATTTTATGACATTTGAAAAACAAACAAAAAGGAGACTCACATGAGCGTACGTGTAGGTATTAATGGGTTTGGAAGAATTGGACGTCTGGTATTCC
>CAYVLJ010000162.1:0-3862 GCA_964452375.1 uncultured bacterium
TTATCAAAGGTTGTGTTTATGGCCTGCTATCCCGATAAGAAACAAGAGTAATTATCCTTACACCTTGTGTTTATTTGGGATCGCATATTCACTAAGAAAAAATATAATATAGGAGAAAATGGCATGAAAAAACTAACGCTGTTGGTTTTGGCCTTTACTTCCGCCCTGATGGCCACCGAGTACATGAATGTAGAGACCGGTTCCGGCTGGCGCTACACCGAATTGAGCAATCTCACCGAGATCACATTCAATGAAGCCGGCACAGAGATCAATTTTGTACTGAGCGGCAGCACGGTAACGGAAAGTATTTCGGACATCATCAAGATGCAATTCGGGGAAACAAATGAAGGCGATATACCGCTTCCGGTTGAATTGATGAGATTTACCGCCACGCGGCAGGCCGGGCAGGTACTGTTGTATTGGGAAACGGCTTCCGAAACGGAGAACCTTGGCTTTTATGTGGAACGGAAACAGAATAATGAAAGCGCCTGGAAAACGCTGGGCTTTGTCCGGGGAAAAGGCAGCACCACCGCTCTTTCCAGCTACCGATTCACCGACAAGAACAGTCCCGATCCCGCCGCCTCCCGCTATCGCCTGAAACAGACGGATTATAGCGGGTCGTTTGAATACAGTCCCGAAATTACCGTTGCTGATGAGAACCTTATCAGCACCAATATGTTCAGACTAATGCCCAATTATCCCAATCCCTTTAATCCGGAAACGACAATATCCTATGAATTAAGAGAGAAAAACCTGACAACACTGAGCATTTACGATCTTCAGGGCAGAGAGATAACGCGGCTGGTCAATGACACACAGGATGCCGGTCTGTATCAGATTAGCTTTGACGGCAGTGCCATAAGCAGCGGTGTTTATATCTGCCGGCTGGTTTCCGGTGCAAACACTCAAATCATTAAAATGCTCTTGCTCAGATAGGAGGCGGAAATGAGAACAAAACGATACAAATTAATTATATTCATGGCAGTTCTTATAATTTCTCAGAGCCTTTTTTCGGAAAGCTATGATCTGGTCATTATGAAAACTGACGGAACAGTTATACGCAAAGCCGCTGTCGACATAGACAATATCACCTTTTCAGGCAACCCTACAAATATGGTAGTTTTAGCCAAAGATGAAACTTCAACCAGTACATCTAACGCTGATATTGACAGCGTGGTCTTTCAGGAGACCGGCACCGTGACCGACGTTGACGGCAATACCTACAAAACCATACGCATCGGCGACCTGTGGTGGATGGCCGAAAACCTGAAAACCACGAAATATCGCGATAATACAGACATTCCGAATGTGACAGATAACACTGTGTGGAACGGATTAAGCACCGGCGCTTACTGCTATTATAACAATAACGTCGCCAATGGCGAAACCTATGGTGCACTCTACAACTGGTATGCGGTTGAAGATGCCCGAGGTCTTGCCCCGACAGGCTGGCGTGTGCCAAGCGATGACGACTGGAAAGCGCTTGAAATGCACCTGGGCATGAGCCAGGCTGCTGCGGATAATATAGGTCCTCGTGGAACAGATGAAGGCAGGAAACTAAAGAGCACAAGCAGCTGGTCAAGTGGGAATGGAACAGATGAGGTCGGTTTTACCGGCTTACCCGGCGGGTTTCGCAGCACCTCAACAGCATATACTGATTTAAACCATAAAGCAACCTTCTGGTCGGGGTCCGAAGGTGATTCGGGCGAAGCTTGGCGACGTCTTCTCGTAAATTATAATTTTCAAGTCAACCGGGACGATATCCCGAAGCAGGCCGGCTTTTCTGTCCGCTGTGTCAAAGATCACACCACTTGACCCATTTTATCATACCAATATAGAGGTTTGATAATAAATGACGATTATACTGTTGGATAATTGATCTGATATCTGCGATAATGTTGTTTTAATGTCAAACTATTTGCTGAATCCAGGTATGTTTTGACGGCAGCGCCTTCAATAGCGGCGTTTATATCTGCCGGCTGATTTCCTGCGCTTAGACCCGGATCATCAAAATGCTCTTGCTCAGATAAGGACGCGGCAATGAAAATAAAACAATACAACATCATCCTGCTCATTGCAGTCCTGCTCATGGCTCAGAGTCTGTTCGCTCAGAGCTATGAAATGGTCATTGTAGAAAATGACGGAACAACAGTAAGAAAAACGGTCAGCGATATTGACAGAGTGTTTTTTCAAGACACCGGCACCGTGACCGACATTGACGGCAATACATACATAACCATACAAATCGGCGATCTGTGGTGGATGGCCGAAAACCTGAAAACCACCCAATACAATGATGGAACAGCTATTCCGAATGTGACAGATGGCGCGGCGTGGACTAAACTGACCACCGGTGCTTACTGCTATTATGACAATAATAGCGCTAATGCAGAAACCTACGGTGCCCTTTACAACTGGTATGCGGTGAATGGGGATATAGACGGTAATGGAACAAAAGATAAAGAAATCGCCCCCGCAGGTTGGCGTGTGCCTACGGATGATGACTGGAAGGCACTTGAGATGCACCTGGGTATGGATCAGTTGACCGTGAATGCTGATGGCTGGCGGGGGACAGATGAAGGCACGAAGCTGAAAAGCACAAGCGGCTGGAGTAACAATGGAAACGGAACAGATGAGGTTAGATTTGCTGGGTTACCCGGCGGTTGCCGCGACTTCCTCAACGGTTACTTCGACTTTATTGAGATGTACGCATACTTCTGGTCGGCGTCCGAGGGCAGTACGTCCGAAGCATGGCGGCGTGATCTCTGCTATAGTAGAGTTGACGTAGGCCGTTACGGTAGCGTTAAGAAGGACGGATTTTCAGTTCGTTGTGTTAAGGATGCGGCTCCCTGATCCTTATTTAATAGCGCTGGACGTACGATGTCATAATTTTAAATAGCATTATTATGGATTTTTATAGTTGCATTACGTATAAATAGTATTACATTTTTCAAGTAACGCATAATTTAAATAAAGGTCATTATTAATGGCTTTCTATCCCGATAAGAAACAAGAGTAATTATAGGCACACCTTGTGTTTATTTGGGATTTAATTTTGGTTTGCAATAATTAAATGACGGAGGATAAGATGAAAAATACGCTAATGATGCTTCTTATTTTGCTGTTTTTTGTTTCCTGCAATCTTTTCAATACCGAAAAAACCGGGACTCTTATCATTAAGGGTGTCAGGGATTTCCCTTCAAACAGTTTGTCAAAAAATATTATGACAGGAACAACGAGCGATTCTTCAAATTATCATGCCATGTACGTGAAGAACACCAAGTTTTATATCAAAGAAGCCTGGGTTGCGCAAGACACGGTCAGGGATAGCATAATCGATAATTTTGAATGGCACAGTGTCGGTGAAAGCAGCGGGTTGAAATATTTTGAAGAATTTGAATTTCTATCCCCGGATCTGCCTGCCGGAGAATATAACAGTCTGAGATTGCTGCTGGTAAATGTCTTTCAACGTGATGCGGTTTATCCATCCGATACGAACAATGTTGTAGAAGTATTATTGGATATTGGGGGAGATAATGATCCTGATAGTAGCTTGATCGTCTATTACTTTTCACCATTCGGCAGTTTTTTTACGATTGATGGAATATTTTATTCGGGGTCACCCGGTGAAAGCATGGAAGGATTTCGCATACGGGAAGATAAAACCACAACCGTTTACTGGAGAAATAACGAACTTCTTGGTGACTGGCAATCCGAATATCACTGGACGGATTTTGTTTATACCTGGCATGACGCGAAT
The DNA here is from genome assembly GCA_964452375.1 of uncultured bacterium. Classification (GTDB taxonomy): domain Bacteria; phylum Fidelibacterota; class Fidelibacteria; order Fidelibacterales; family Fidelibacteraceae; genus M50B103. The sequence goes on from CAYVLJ010000162.1 coordinate 3,761, forward strand.
GGCAACGGCGTATGGGATGTGCTTATTGATGAATGGGAATTCACATCCGGACCCGAAACCGGACTCCCCATGTGGTCTTTCCTTGTTGAGGAAGAGGAATAA
>CAYVLJ010000163.1:0-3792 GCA_964452375.1 uncultured bacterium
TGAGGTATTATATTGTATCTTAATGTTTTTTGAGATCTTTCTTCATCTCGTAATCCGGGATCTCGATCACATAAAACACATCACTGCTCAACAAATAACCCAGCTTTTCATAAAAAGGCAGCGCGACTTCACGAGCGTGAAGGATAACCTTATTATAACCAAGTTCAAGGACCAGTCTTTCAAATTCCCTGGCGATCTTTCGGCCCACCCCTTTACCCTGATAATCCTCGTGAACTGCCATCTGGCGCATTTGGACGGAGTAGTCATCCAAGGGAGTGATGATCGCCGTGCCGATCAACAGCTCGTTGTCAAATGCGGAAAGATAGACATCCTTTTCCGGAAAATCAAAATCCCGACAGTTCTCGTGACGGCCAACCGCTTCTATCAACACCCGGTTGCGCAGAATCAGGCTCTGTTCATAGAGCGAGGAAGTATTTGTAAATGATTTAAAATGAATTTTCATGTGTCAAATATACAATACGATCATTAAACATAAAAAATATTTATCAGGCATGATAGCACTAGCGCGCTAGAGCCTCGGTTTTCTAGTGGGCAATAAAAAAGGCGAACCCGCAGATCCGCCCTTTATTTATGAAGAAATGTATGTTCTTCTTATTTCACCGCAACCGTCTCAATATTCACCTCTGCACTATCAAACACATCTTCGCAGCTTTCCACCAGTTTCTTTTCCATTCTCCGATGCTGGAAGGCATCAAAAATAATTGGAATGAAGTACAATGTCAGGAAAGTGGAAGCGAAGAGACCGCCGATGATGGCTCGTGCCATGGGACCCCACAGCTCGGCACCTGAACCCAGTTCAAGTGCCAGCGGGATCATCGACAGAATGGTCGTGAGGGCTGTCATTAAAATGGGACGTAAACGTGTCTGACTGCCTTCGAGGATCGCATCGGTGACATGATGTTTCTTTTCACGGATAAGACGGTTTATGTAGTCGATCAACACAATACCGTTATTCACCACAATTCCCACCAGCACCACCAAACCGATCAGGGAGGTCATGTTCAGGGTTGTCTTTGTCAGGAACAGCATCACGGCTACACCGATCAGCGCCAGCGGGATCGTGAAGAGAATGATAAAGGGATCCAGCAAGGATTCGAACTGAGAGGCCATGACCATATACACTAGTGCAATGGCGATCAGAATGGCCAGCATGAATGAGCTGGTGGTTTCCCTCAGATCTTCCGCCGCACCGCTGATCTCTATTCGGAAATCGGACGGCATGGCCAGGGTTTTGATCTCAGCTTCCACCAGATTGGTAGCGGTTCCCAGATCAACTCCGCTGACATTGGCATTAAGCGTTACCAGACGGCTTTGGTCCTTTCTTGAAATGGATACCGGGGATTCTGTTTCGCTGATCGTAGCGATAGCACTTAAGGGGATCTGACTGCCCGAAGGCGTCTTGATAAAGATGTTCTTCAGATCTTGTTCAGACTCTCTGTATTGACGGTCAAGCTGAACATAAACTTCGTATTCGTTACCGCCTTCGCGGTATATAGATGCAGTTTTGCCCTTCACGGCGGTTTCGACGATCTGGGATAACTGAGCAATGTTCAATCCCATCAATCCGGCCTTTTCGCGATCGATCACAATAGCGTATTCCGGTTGCGGGTCGGAGAACGAAAGATTAATGTCTACGATACCGTTAATGTTCTCCATTTTATCTTGAAGGTTATTGGCAACGAGTTTTGCTTCGTTCATGTCAAAACCGTAGATCTCAACGGTCAGGTCCGCACCGTTCCCGCCGCCCATAAAATTGCCGCTGGAGAAGGTGGCCTTAACACCCGGGATCCCGTTCAGTTTTTTACGAAGTTCGTCCTGGATCTCGAATTTGCTGCGGGTTCGGTCTTCTTTGTCAGTAAGGGATATAGAGACCCCACCGCTATTGGACGTGCCGCCGAAGACCGAGGCAATTCCGGTTCGGCTTCCAAAGTTCACATTGACATTTTCCAGCTCGGGGACGGTCATCATAATTATATTTTCGATCTGTTTGAAATAACTGTCAGTGGTCGGCAATGCCGTGCCAACCGGCAATTCAACATCGAAATCGATCTCGTTATCATCGGTTTTGGGCATGAATTCAAAGCCAACCTGACCCAGCAGGAAGATACCTATAACAAACAGTCCTATAACCGAGAATACAACCGTTTTCTTGTGACCCAGGGCCCAGGAGAGTGTTTTGCGATAGCCCGTGCCCAGCCAATCGAAGAATTTGCCCATACCGCGGTCAAAGGCACGCATGCCCTTTGTTTTATGCGCTTGCTGTTTACTTGACAACAGCTTTGAGGACAAGAGCGGCACAAGTGTCAGGGATACAAAAAGAGATACCGTCAAGGATACGATGATCGTCAATGCAAGGTCCTTGATCATTTCACCGGCAACACCTCCCACAAAAAGCATGGGGATAAAAATTGACAGCGTTGTCAAAGTAGATGCCATAACGGCCGTTCCAACCTCTGATGCGCCTTTATCCGCTGCAATACAGATCTGTTCTTTCAGATCACGGTTTCTCCGGAAAATATTTTCCAATACCACCACGGAGTTATCTACAAGCATTCCGATCGCGATCGCCAGTCCGGCCATGGAAATAATATTCAGGGTTACCCCCAGGATATTCATGACAAAGAATGTCACCACGATGGAAACCGGCACGGATACGGCGGCTGTCAATGCCGAGCTGAAATGCCTTAGGAAAATGAACAGCACCAATCCGGTGAGCAAAAACGCCAGGATACCGGTAACGGCAAGGTTGTTGGCGGATTCTTTAATAAATTCGGATTGATCGAAATTAACATAGATCTCAAGGCCGTTGCCGACACTTTTTTCGATATCGGCCAGAACCTCCGAGGTAGCGTTGGCAACCTGAACGGTATTGGCATCCGATTGTTTTTGAACCCGGATGTTGATCGTGTTCACGCCGTTATCACGGACGATGGCTGAAATATCTTTATATCCGTCGACCACTTTTGCGACGTTCTTCAGGAAGATCGGTTCACCCATGGGAGAGTAACCGACAACGGTATTACGGATATCATCCAGACTCTCGAATTCGGAGTTGGTGGTCACGGAAAATTCCAGATTTCCTTCTTCGATCAAACCGCCGGGGATGGGCAGATTGGACACTCCGAGCAGTGAGGTCACATCCAGAATGGATATGTTGTTGGCGGCCAGTTCGAAAGGATTGATATTGACCTGGATCTCACGTTCCAGTCCGCCGTTCACAGTTGCCGAAGCAACGCCGTCAACACGTTCGATCCGTGGCTGAACCTGTTCTTCCACTATTTGTCGAAGTTCGGCGCTTCCCAGCTCATCAGATGCAACCATCAGGCGCATGACCGGAATAAAGGAGGGGTCAAAAACAAAGGTGATCGGATCCGTCGCATCGGTGGGTAAAAAATCCCTGACGAAATCGATCTGCCGCCGGATATCGGTCTCGGCCTGGTTCATGTCTGTGCCCCAGTTGAACTCGACCTGTATGATCGATAAACCTTTGCTTGAAGTTGAATTGATGTGCTTAATGCCTTCCACCGTGCTGATGGAACCTTCAAGCGTACGTGTTACACTGTTTTCTATGTCCTCCGGTCCGACACCTTCATAATTGGTGATCACAAGCGCTACGGGGAATTCCAGATTCGGATACAGGTCAAGTTTGAGCCTTGACAATCCGAATATCCCGAATCCCAATGCGATCAGGAACACCATAAAAAAGGTGACCGGCCGTCTTATACTTAATGATGATAATTTCATTTATTTAACCTCTTTCACGGTTTATTC
>CAYVLJ010000164.1:0-3731 GCA_964452375.1 uncultured bacterium
CATAACCGGCGATCGTGCCGTTGGCTTTGATCTTGGCCATATTGTCTTTTTGAATGTAAACATTGTCCGTATTCAAATTGAAGGTTACCGAAAACAGGTTTTTCTCAATATTCAGTTTTTGCAGGTCACGGGATGTAACGACCAATTCATATGTATTCAAACCCTTGATCTGACCGATCCCCTGAAAAGCATAATTATAAGGAATAAAATCTTCGGACATCAGCTTGATAGCCAGCTCGTTCTCAGCGACATAAACCCAATACTCGCCGCCCTGTTTTCGCTCGGGAGGAACGGGTATGCCGATATTTGAATCAAACATTATATCATTTTTAATATCGGTTTTAACCTTGATCAAGGCGCATGGCTTTCCATTAATATCATATTTGGCATATTTCCTGGCCGACAGATCATTCTCAAGGAATGAAAATGATTTCACGATAAATTCATCGGCGAAAATTAATGACCCTAAAGCTAATGTGATGATAAAAATCTTCTGTATATACTGTTTTAACATGCCTTACTCATTTTTTTGATTCAATATACCAAATACTTAAACATTATCCTTCACTTCTCAAATTCCCAACTTCTCAACTCTCAACTTCTTATCTTCTTAACTTCCCAACTTCTTATCTTCTTACCCTCTCACCTTCTCACCTTCTCACCCTCTTACCTTCTCACCTTCCTAAAAAGTAAACCGCTCGATCCCAATGATCGTCCCGTCCGGATTTTTTTCCGGTTGCCAGGAACGGACCCAGATCTTGGGCTCTTTGGGGTCATTGATATCGAACATTAAGAACAAATAGCCGAAATCGGCGTAACTCGAGCTGTAATAGTACTGCGCGATCTGAATGCCGTAGGTGAAATCTTTTTCCGATCGTTTCACGGTGGCTTCTTCAAAATGAATATTGATGGCCTCGGAACTTCCGAATATCCTCTTTAATCGTTCAATATACTCCCGTTTATTCATTTTAATATATTTGACCTCATCATTGCTTAAGCTGCTGGTGTACATGCTGTCGATATTTTTTCCCGATTTCAGACTTTGCCCCACAATGATCAGAGCTTCATCGGAAAATATTCTTTCAATGTAATCAATGTTTTCCAGGCAATAGGCGGTTTTATAGGATTCCATAAAGTGAATGATCTGCTGCTTTCGCTCGACAGAGCCCCATTCATTGCTTTTGTCCATGATATCATTGATGGAAATATCACTCAAAGCGAAATTTATTGATGTGATCTTCGCCTCTTCGTTTAAGATAAATACCACATCTTCAATAAATTTTCGATTATTGTAAGGAAAATTGAATTTGAAAGGAATAGACCTGACAAGGTATGAATCGTTCACTTTGTAGCAGGTTAAATTGATCTTGCCTTCGTGGATCATTTCGGCATTTCCGTAATTCATTAACTTATTGAAGATCTTTTGTCCTTCTGTCGTCAAACACGCCATGATCTTTTCAGGATCTTTGTTATCATAGGCCTTTACAAAGTCCATTACCGTTTTATAACATTTCGAATCTTGACCTGATTCTTCCTCTTCCAACATCACACCGACAGATTCGGTGCTGATCTTTTCTTTCTTCGGCGATTTTGGGATGAACAATTGATCGATCTTCTTTTGAGAATTTGAAAACCAGGGGATATTGGTATTGGCAATAACCGAATTTAAAGCGATATTCATCTTGCTTTTTGATTCGTAAACATATTCTATCCTGAGTTTGACATCGGTCATATCTTTTGCCGGCACACCCAAATATTCAACAATGCCCAAACCATTATTCACCGATGTCAGGTAAGGCGTCCAGTTATTTCCTGTATAGTATTTATAATCAAGATTACTAACCGGTTCTCCCCGATAGCTGATCTCTAAAAGCGTTTTCCTGTGACTGTTCTGTTTGTCATAATCGCTGGACCTGATCTTGAACTCGAGCGAATTAAAAAGCTGATCGATCTTTTCGGGTAACTTTATGATCAAAAGGCCTTTCATGCTGTCATTGATGCCTCGAATTTCATTCATATCGGGATGGCTTTTCAGTAGGCAGAGGGCCCAATAATAATATTTTAGCGCATCTCCGATCCGGAGGTCTTTTTCCGCGCTTATACCCGATTCGATATAGTCATGGATCATGGAAACACGCTGCGCGAACAGCTTGTCCAGATCATCTTTTTTCATGTATCGAAGTACATGGCATACTCCGTCTTTTTCTTCCTGCAGATAATGGGCATCATCCAACATAACGTTAGAATAGGTTTCCACCACGCGTTCGGTATATTCCGTGATATCATCTTTATTTTCTTCTATGACACTGATGAAATTACTTTTCACCTGGACAGATATCTGTGATATCAGGTGTTGCAGTGCGGTTTTATCAGCCCTGTTCGGATTGCGGTCATAACCCTCTCCCCACAAATAATCGTCTCCCGCCGTTTTGATCTCATTGATGGTTACTGCCGACAGGTATGAATAAAGCAGTATGAATGATATGAAAATAATAACTTTTTTATACTTCACTTCCCTTTTCCTTATGTTATTTTTTTCTTCAGCTTATTACTTATCGCGAATTATTATTTAATTCGTTTATTGTTTCAAATTTCGCCCGCTTAAAAGCGATATGGACATATCTAAAAGATCATAGGTCCAGTTCAACGATCAAATTGATATCAGCCAGACTTCCGGCCCATTTTCCGATAAGATCATATCCCGGTTGGTATTGCACACCCAGCGCCAGATCACCCAAAGCATATTTCACTCCAACAATGGCATCAATACCGAATGCGAAATTATTGTCTACCGAGAATCCGGGGATTTCAATAAATGCATAGCCGGTATGCATTCCTATCCCATAAATGAATCTGAATTTTTTATCGGGATCGCTCTGTTTTTCCCAGGAAAACATTAGAGCTGCTCCCACAGGTCTCAATTCGGCATAAGCATTGAGGGAGGACCTGTCATCCAACATAAAACCAAGTTTGGCGCCAAGGGTTACGGGGCCGGCTTCAACACCTATTTTAAATTTCGTTTTGTGTCTTACACTTATACCGGTTTTCGGGTCATACAGTTGCTTTTGTTCCGATTTCGTATTTGCTGAAGGAATAGATTTTTCTTTGTCTATCTCAGATTGTTCCTGAGGTGTAATATCACGATAGTTTTCGGTCTCGTCTTCGTTGTTCAGGTCGACCAGGGTAACCCTCAATTGACTTTTTTTATCTTCACTGATCATCAGACGATTTGTTGCCGTTTCGTAACCTTCTCTTGAAATGCTGAGATCATAAGACCCGATGGGAATATTTTTTAAATGCTGCATCCCCTGCCAGGATTTATATGGTTTTCCTTTGGAATCTTTCATCTCGATATTCGCATCTATCGGCTGTACCGAAAACTGCAGGGACCCGGTCTGTTGCTTTAATTCATATGTTTTTTTCAGGACATCCCCTTTTTTGATATTGAGGGTTTCCGAAATTTCATGATAGCCGGTATGCGTGATCGAGATCTTATGAATGCCGGGATTCAATTCAAGAGGCCGGTCCGGATCCTGCAAGACATTATCTATCATCAGCTGAGCACCCGGTGGATAAAGCTGAAAAACCACGCTCCCCGTATACTTTTCCAAAGTATATTGGAAGGTATTTTCCTGCCCCTCTATTATTTCGATCTCTTCTCTCAAAGTACTGAAACCCGCCTTGCTCAACATCAGCTGGTATTTCCCCGGATCGATAAAATCTTCCCAGGG
>CAYVLJ010000165.1:0-3655 GCA_964452375.1 uncultured bacterium
CGTGGGGACAATTTGCGGGAGGAAGCGGAACGGAATTGGATCCCTGGCAAATCACTACCGCAGCGGAGCTCGACTCTGTTCATAATTTCATCGGAGCTGAACATGCTCTAAAACACTTTATTTTAATGAACGATATAGATTTAACAACTTATTTATCGCCAGGAAATCCGGGCTATAATGACGGAGCTTTTTGGTTTCCAATAGGGGATGTTTTATCCGAAATTCGCTTTTATGGTAAATTCCATGGAAATGGAAAAATTATCAGCGGTTTGAAAATAAATAGAGTAATGAATTATTGTGGGTTATTCGGTTGGACGGAATCAGGATCACTAATAGAAAACCTTGGTGTTATAATAGATCCATCTGCTGAGATCCGAGGCGCATTTCATGTTGGTGGATTAGTTGGAGAAAATCGAGGAACGATCAGAAATTGTTATGTCAATGGTAAAATTGCCACAGCCTACCAACAAGCAGGAGGTTTAGTTGGGTTAAATAATGGTTATATTAAATACAGTTATTCAACAGGTACAGTTATAGCACCCGCATATTCTGGCGGATTCGTAGGATCTAACTGGGGAAACATTCAAAACTGTTACAACTACAGTAATGTTTCAAGAACTTCCGGTTCAAGTAATATTGATTTGGGTGGTTTTGTGGGAACGAATTCCAGAGCTATTCTAAATTGTTTTTCCACAGGCTGGGTTAAAAATTCCTCAGGGGGTCTTATGGGAGGCGGTTTTTGTGGAAAAGTAAATTCTGGGGTTAGTGGTTATCAAATGACAGGTAATTATTGGGATACCGAAACCTCAGGCTTAACGACCACAGTGGGTGAAGCAAGCGGCAAAACCACATCACAAATGTATCAACAAGTCACTTTTTTAGACTGGGATTTTGATTATATTTGGGCAATCAACGAAAACACTGATTACCCTTATCTTTATATTTCAGATCAATTTCCCGGTGGAGATGGTTCAGTGAACTATCCCTGGTTAATTACAAATGCCTATGAATTGAACAATATTCGTAATTATTTGGGTGTTGAGCACTCAGATAAGTATTTCAAATTAATGAATAACATTGATCTTGCTGATTATTTGTCAAACGGCAATCCGGGATATAATGATGGAGCTTTTTGGTTGCCTATTGGCAACGTTTCAGATCAATTCTGCGGAAAATTAAATGGAAATAATAAAACAATCCAAAATTTGAAAATCAACAGACCGACTAGTTCTGATCCGATCGGGCTTTTCGGATGCATTGGAAATTCTGGCAAAATTGAAAACCTTTCCCTTATTCTGGATGAATCGGGTGATATAACGGGCAAGTATATTGTTAGTGGGCTCGTTGGACAGACAAGGGATGGTACTGAAATATCAAATTGTTCTGTTGTTGGCGATATTGTTGGTGTTAGTAGTGGTTATTCAACGGGAGGTTTGGTCGGTGAACAAAATACCGGAGGTATTATAACAAATTGCCACACAGAGGGAAGCGTTAATGGTGATATGTGGGTCGGTGGTCTGGTAGGATATAATAACGGTAAAATTGAATCCTCCTACTCGCAAGCAAACGTAAGTTCAAGCGGAACTGATCTTGGTGGTTTATGCGGACATAATTATTGGTCTGGTATAGAAAGCGGTGTTATTGAGAATTGTTATGCGGGCGGCTCAGTAAGCGGTGGAGCATCAGGTTATGTGGGCGGTTTTGTTGGAAACAATAATCAGGGAGCAATTACTAATTGTTATTCAACAGGAGACATTAATGGTGGTTCTGTTGTTGGTGGTTTTATGGGCAGAGCTTATGGAGGAACCGTTTCTAACAGCTTTTGGGACACACAAACAAGCGGCAAAATAATCGGCGCAGGAGAAGTTAACTCAAGTACTGGAACACCAACAGGTAATAATACTGCCGAAATGAAAACCATCAATACTTTTTCAGCTTGGGACTTTGGGCCGGAGGACGCGATCTGGTCAATGTATGTACCTTCCGGCGGAAGTATTTCCTATCCATATCTGGTTTCCAATGCCGAAGTACCCGCTCCGGGTTATGAGCAGCTTTTTGCAGGTGGCACAGGAATTATCAGTTCACCCTGGGAAATTGAGACAATTGCACATTTGAACAACATGCGCACTTTTCTCGGAGATGATCATTCCGATAAATACTTTATCTTAAACAACGACATTGATCTTACGGCATACCTGTTGGCCGACGGTTACAACGAGGGTGCCCTGTGGGAACCCATCGGAGACAATACCGATCAGTTCAAGGGACATTTTGACGGAAATAAATTCAAGGTAACCGGACTGCAGATCAATCGACCGGCAACGGATAATGTGGGATTGTTCGCGTATATCGGATCGGGAGCGACGATCCAATATCTCGGCGTTGAGGTTGTTGAATCTACTTCAATAATCGGGAATGATTATGTCGGCGCGCTTGCCGGACAGAATCACGGGAGCGTAGAAAAATGCTATGTCGGCGGTGCGGGACTGGTAAGCGGCAATCAGTCGGTAGGTTCATTATTCGGGCTGAATAACGGCACGGTTTCCGAAACTTACACCAATACTGCTGTCAGCGCCGTTCTGGAAGCCGGCGGTTTTACGGGTAAAAATACCGGAACGATCAGCAATGCTTTCAATACCGGGGCCGTTTCGCGCATTAGCGGCGAGTCGGGAGCTATTGGCGGTTTTTGCGGTCTGAATGACGGTGCAACCATCCTGCGCTGTTACAGCAGCGGAAGCGTGACTTATACGGGCGCAAGCGATCCGGATAATAAGGGATTTTTAGGAAGCGCTTCGGGGTCCAATACTTTTTCCGCGAATTATTTCGATCAGACCGCTTCGGGCCAGACGAATGCCACACAGGCCGTACCTGCAGCCGCAAGCGCCAAAACAAGTCCGCAAATGCGGCAACGGGAAACCTTTACCGGATGGAATTTCAGTGGTATCTGGAATATTTTGGAAGGACAGATCCGCCCCTTCCTTTCCTGGGAATGGGAAGGTGTGACACTCGACGGAGTTATCCCCGTCAGAAGCATGAGCTATAATTCCGGCACTGCCATCTATAGCGGAGGTATCGATTTGGACGATGATGAAGTTCCGGATGTTAATGTTTCGTTTACTGCCGGCGGCGGATCCGCTGAAACGTCTTTGAGTTTTAAATACGCTGAGGATTCGAATATTTCTTCGGTTCAGCTATTTGTAAATCCGGAAGATATCGGAGCCTATTACCGGTTTGAGTTTGATAATGACGATGTGCTGACCAACGGACTCTCCTACGACCTGGATCTCCCGTATATTCCCAATAATATCTGGTACCGTCAGCCCAGTGGAGAATGGCAGGTGGTTCCATCTTACAGCGGCGGATTTGGAAAGACCGCAGCGCCGGCAAGTGTTTCTTACAACATCGATGCTACTCAACTGAGTTATGATGAGAGCGGCTCCGGTGTGATCGAATTTGCCAGCGACAACGGAGGCGATATGGCGCTCCCCGTTTCGCTGAATAATTTTACCGGTCAATTTAACAACGGTGCCGTCCTCCTTTCCTGGAGCACCGCCTCCGAGACCGAGAATGCCGCCTTCCGCCTTTACCGCAATGAGGAAATGATCGCGGAGATCGAAGGCGCGGGCACAACGACGGAGCCGCACAGCTATGCTTT
>CAYVLJ010000166.1:0-1904 GCA_964452375.1 uncultured bacterium
CATGGAAATGAGTACGGCAGGTATTCCCGACAGTGCGAAAATCATCATCAAAGAAGCTCTACTGGTAGAAAACGGTGATGGACCGGCTGCACGCCAAGTCTTGATCAAGCTCGCCATGAGTGGCTCGCTAAGTGCAGAAGCCGGAAGCCGGAAGTCAGAAGTCGAAATAGAAGAATGGCGAAAGGAAAATGTTGAAGAACGACTATCGCAAGCCTTGATTCGCGGTGATGATTCGCATTTGAACGATGATTTAAATGAAGCAGGATTGGAAAATGCTTTATCACTCATCGAAGGTCCGTTGATGGGTGGTATGTCCAAAGTCGGTGAACTCTTTGGAGAAGGAAAGGTCTTTCTTCCGCAGGTCGTACGTTCGGCTCGTATCATGAAAAAAGCGGTTGATATTTTACGTCCCTATCTTATAGAAACAGACGAAAGCGCACAAAATATGCGCGGTACCATTGTGCTGGCGACCGTCAAAGGCGATGTGCACGATATCGGCAAGAATATTGTATCGCTGGTCTTGCAATGCAACCATTTCCGCGTCATCGATCTTGGCGTAATGGTTCCTCCGGAAAAAATATTTGAAGCGGTCGTTGAGCATAAAGCCGATATGGTCGGACTCAGCGGACTGATCACACCGTCCCTCGCAGAGATGGGGGAGGTCTGCCACCAATTCAACGAAGCAGGACTGGACATTCCCATACTTATCGGCGGGGCGACGACGTCTGAAGCACATACGGCAACCCGACTGGCGCCGCTGTATCCCGGAAAAGTCGTTTACTCTTCAGATGCGTCGCATTCCGTGAAAGTGGCGCTGGAGTTGGCATCCAAGAACGCAGAAAAATTTATGGAAAAGACAGAAGAAAGATACGACAAGATCGTGAAGACAGAAGCCAAAAGCCAGAAGTCAGACGGAATTCAGAAGCTAGAACTTAGAGAAGCCAGAAAACTTAGATATAAAAAGAAAACATTATCGCCAAAGCCCAAAGAATACGGCATCAGAGTTTTTAACGATATCCCATTAACTGAGATCGTTCCCTTGATCAATTGGAAAATGCTGGCGCTGGCCTGGCAGGTGAAACCGAGTTCCGATGAAGCCAAACGTATCGAAAAAGATGCCAAGATCCTGTTGAAAGATCCGAAAGCGGGCGCAGTGTTCGAAAAAGCGCTTTCTGCCGTGGTCGGACTTTTTCCGGCATCGGGAAAAAATGAAGATGTTGATGTTAAGGTCAAGGAAGAGGGTAAAAATAACACGTTATATTTTCTCAGACAGCAATCAAAGAATAAAGATGGTTTTGCACTATCTTTGGCTGATTATGTTGTGGAAAACGACACGGTTGGGTTATTCGTAGCATCAGCAGGCAAGGGTATTGATGCTTTGTCTTGGGAATACAAAGATCAGGGTGACGATTATCATGCACTCTTGGTTGCCATGATTGCCGACAGATTGGCCGAAGCCTTGAGCGAGTATCTGGAGAGTGTTGTTGTCAAAGATTGGTGGGGAGAAAAGACCATTCGTCCGGCTGTGGGATATCCTTCGGCACCGGATCATTCTGAAAAAGCTGCGATTTTCGACATTTTAGATGCAACAAAACAATGCGGAACGTTATTAACCGAAAGTTACGCCATGAAACCCGCCGCCACGGTCTGCGGATATTATTTCGGCGGAGAAAATGTAAAATATTTTAATCTCGGAGAGATCAGCGAAGATCAATTTGTCGATTATGCGAATAGAAAAGGCAAAGACAAAGAAGAATTAAGAAAATCTTTTGGCGGAAAGATAAACAATTAAATTATATGTAGGGGCTGGACATGTCCAGCCCGATACAAAAGGGTTCGACATGTCGAACCCCTAAGATAGAAATATTTCGGACGGTCAAAAAGGAATGAATATGAAAGTCACC
>CAYVLJ010000166.1:1914-3611 GCA_964452375.1 uncultured bacterium
GGAGAAAATGTAAAATATTTTAATCTCGGAGAGATTTCCGAAGAACAATTTGCCAATTACGCAAATAGAAAAGGAATGGGTCCTGAAAAACTGAAAAAAGTTTTTGCAGGAAAATTACGATAAAATAATCCCTGAACGTGTAGGGGCGACTCGCGAGTCGACCGAGGAAACATTATGAAAGTTACAGACATAATAAAGCAAGCATCAAAACCGCTTTTTACCTTCGAGCTCCTGCCGCCGCTTAAGGGGCACACGCTGGATGCCATCAACGAAGCCATTGAGACGATGCTGCCATATGAACCCGCTTACATTAATATTACCAATCACCAGGAAGAAGTGGTTTATCTTGACCGTCCGGATGGATTGGTCGAGCGCCGGACCATCAGAAAACGTCCCGGTACGGTTGCCATGTCCGCAACCACACAATTCAAATACGATATTCCCGTCATTCCGCATTTGATCTGCGGCGGAATGAGCAAAGAACAGCTTGAGAACCAATTGATAGAATTGAATTTTCTAGGTATTGACAATGTTTTTGCGCTTCGGGGCGATCCGCCGAGAGGTGAACACCGCTTTATACCCCACAAAGAAGGATATGAACATACGGAAGGACTGGTCGCCCAGATCGCAGCATTCAACAGAGGCGAGTATCTCGACGCAAGTCTTAAAGATCCAACTCCCGGCGATTTTTGCATTGGCGTGGCGGGCTATCCGGAAAAGCATTTCGAATCACCTAATTTGGAACACGACATCGCAATGCTAAATAAGAAGGTTGACGCCGGTGCTGATTATATCGTGACCCAAATGTTCTTTATCAATGAACATTATTTCGAGTTTGTCGATAAATGCCGTGCAGCCGGGATCAACGTTCCGATCATACCGGGTATCAAACCCGTTCGCCGCAGAAAAGATATTGAGTTTTTGCCGCAAACCTTCCATATTGATCTTCCCAGCGATCTTGTAGAAGATGTGACTAAAGCGGAAAATCTTACTGAGATCAAGGATATCGGTGTGGAGTTTTGCAAAGAGCAAGTCAGGGAACTGATAAAAGCCGGCGTTCCCGGCGTGCATTTTTACAGCGAAGGTCGGGCAGAGTTGATCACGAGGGTGGTTAAAGAAGTGTTCTAGAAAATGCAAACCTTCCAAGAAAAGAGTCGAATTATTCGAGTCGAATAATTTGACTCGAATAATTCGACTCAAATTGAATTGTTATCATCGACTCAATGCTCTTTTAAACTTTTTCGCTTTAATTTCAAATCTACAATCATTAACTTTATATAATGAGCGATAAAAATAAAAATATCAAAATACTCATCCCGGTAGCAAAACCGCAAGCCAAAGTAAAAAGAGTAAAAAAAGTACGAAAAAGAAAAAAACGAAGCGGTGAAAAGAAAAGGCCCATTCGTAGTTTGTTGATCTTTGTACTCATATTTTCAGTGGCATCAATAATTATTGCCCTATTGATAAACTTTATTGTGATGCCGGCTTTTACGCGTAAAGGACAGGAGAGGACCTTGCTGAATGTTCAGGGACTTACCTGGGAAGAAGCAAGACATTTAATAGAACTTGAAAAATTCACCCCTGTAAAGGGAAAATCTATCCCCCGCGACGATATCGAACCTTTCCGCGTTGTCGCTCAAATGCCCCGACCGGGAACACGCGTCAAACTGGGACGGCGATTCTACCTAGATATCAGC
>CAYVLJ010000167.1:0-3574 GCA_964452375.1 uncultured bacterium
GATCTTCGCTCCGCGTGATTTAAGTTCCTTTGCAAAACGGGCATCTTTATAAAGATCCATTCCTGATTCAAAATGAACGACATCCGCATTGTATAGATCGTAGTCAAATATTGCGCGTCTGATCTTTTTATTCCAAATCTTTTCTTTCCAACTTAAAAAATGTTTATCAATAAAACCTTCCGGTTCCCAAACCGGTGGGAAACCAGCCCGTTCTTTGTGATAACCTTCCCTGCCTCTGTATAGCTGGTAAAACCGGTGGCGCATACTCTTTAAAAAGGGGCGTGTAAAATTAAAAGGAAGTTCCAGACACAAATCCTCTTCAAATGCTTTAGGCGACCTGAAAAACGTAACATAACGAACCGTATTGCCGTGTTGCTCGTGAATACGTTTATAGAGAGCAAGTGTACCAACGGTATTTTCAGGTGATATGTAGAGGATTTTCATGGAAATCAGAGGTTTTTAAAATCCGAAACCGTTTTATTCTTGAACGGTTTCAAATATGCACGCTGCGCTTCAATAAAAACCGATTCGGTGCTAAAATGTTTCTCGGTCGGGGCTTTTTCATCCCTTATGCTGTACTCTGAAGAAAATTCTATCTTAAGAAGAGCATCAATGACATCATTCAAGTGTATATATTCGGGATTTTGGGCAAACACAAAACGCGGAATATCGCTTCGAACGGGATCAAGGTATTCCAATTCGACAAGTTCCTGACATACATCTGTCATTGTATTAAGGCGAACACCTATATAATCACAGAATTTATCCAATGAAGGAATGGTTTTGCCTTTTCTATAATAGGAGTTCATCCAAATGAGTATGGAAACACCCAAATAAGCGTGCGTATAGTGAGTTAAGGCATTTTCATACCCACGGTACAGGTTTGTCATTAATCGCCTGTTCTGGAACGTGTATGCGAGTTCCGCACCAAGAAGGATTATCATCCAGGTTAAGTACATCCAGATCATAAAAACGGGGATAATACCCAGTGAGCCGTAGAATGAGGTTACTGTTGTCATTCTCATAACATATAGATAGAAAAAGGATTTAGAGAATTCCCAAAGCAAAGCTGAAAACATTCCCCCAAATAAAGCGCTTTTAAATAAAACCTTTGCTCTTGGCAACAATATATTCAACATGACCATAACAAACAGAGTTATGGTAAATGGCAATGCGCGGTTATAAAGAAATCCGATAATGGTGTTTTGCTGGATCATCATATCCATATATCCGCCATCCGGAATTAAAAAATTCTTTACATAAGTATTTCCGACGATCAAAAGCGGTGCGATCGTAAAGAATATCCAAAATCCTGATAATTTTCGAAAATAACTGCCGCCCTTTTTTACTCGCCATATTTCATTGAAAACACGTTCGGAAATAACTAATATGGCTGTCCCTGCCATTAATAGACCGGCTATTGCTATGATGTTAACTATCGAGGTCGTTCCAATATTTCTGAAAGCATCTTGTGAGATATTACTGTTAAGCCATGTTCCGAGCTGCTCATGGAATTCGGGGACCAAATACGGAAACACATTCTCTTCAACAAATGCGATCACCGTTTCACCCAAACCGTACAAACCTGCAATGCTGAAGATCAAAACGGACATGGGTATCAAAGAAAGAATACTGACATAAGCAAGACTTCCCGAATGCACAAAACACATATTACTGCCAAAATCCTTAAATGTCAAAAAAAGCAACCAAATGATTTTTTGCATTGCGCGGCGAAATGGTGTTGACTTTCCGTCGTCACGGACAAAGAAGAAACGCAGGATGCGTCTGAATATACTATCTTTTATCTTT
This sequence comes from uncultured bacterium, assembly GCA_964452375.1. Classification (GTDB taxonomy): domain Bacteria; phylum Fidelibacterota; class Fidelibacteria; order Fidelibacterales; family Fidelibacteraceae; genus M50B103. The sequence goes on from CAYVLJ010000167.1 coordinate 1,810, forward strand.
TTTGATATCATCACAACTTCACGTCTAAACTATTCGGATAACTTTAGAATATAGAGATAAAAACAGAAATCTACAAGAGACAGTTACAATTATGAATTTAAGTAAAAAGGGTCCTCTTTGATTTTCAAAGAGGACCCTTCATATATTAATTCCGGTTGGAATTATTTTTTTTCTTCTTTGTCTTTTTCTTTTGTTTCCGTCTTTTCTTCCGTGGCTTCTTCAACCTTTTCCTCAGCATCTTTAGCTGATTCTTCTACGGAAGCGGTTTCTTCTTCAACAGTTTCTTCTTCCGGTATCTGAACACTTTCTTCAACAGGAGCTTCTTCTTTTACTTCTGCTTTTTTAGTTTCAGCTTTTTTTACCGGTTTTGTCGATTTCTTTTTCCCTTTTTTAGATTCTTCAGAGAAAAAATCCACTAACTGAAGCAAGACAACTTTGGAAGTATCATTTGGGCGATAACCCAGTTTGATAAGACGAGTATAGCCACCCTGACGTTTTTCATAAACCGGAGCGATCTCATCAAAAAGGATGGTAGTCGCTTTTTTGTCCCGTAGGATCGCAAAAGCCAGACGTCGAGCATGGGTTGTGCCCTTTTTACCGTAAGTGATAAGGCGTTCAACCAATTTGCGAGCTTCTTTTGCCTTGGCTTCTGTTGTCTTGATCTGTTTATGAAGCAAAACGGATGCAGCCATATTAGAAAGCATGGCTTTACGATGGCTGGTGCTGCGACCGAGTTTTCTGCCTCGTTTTTGATGTCTCATGTATCTTCATTCCTTATTTATTAACATCTTTCATGTAAGGGGAAATCTCCATACCAAAACGCAAACCGAGATTGTCCAGTTTTGCTACCAGTTCGTTCAACGATTTCCGTCCGAAATTTTTATAACGGAGCATTTCCTGTTCTTCTTTCACTACAAGATCCGCAATCGTACGAATGTCGGCTGCTTGCAGACAATTGTATGAACGAACAGAAAGTTCAAGTTCATCAATGCTGCGAAGAAGCTGCTTACGTATACGCAGGATCTCTTCGTCGATCTGTTCTTCAGGTTCGATGATATTTTTCGACTTCAATTCCGAGAAAGGATTCAAATGAGAAATCATCATGTCCGATGCATAGGACAAAGCATTGTCGGGGGTCATCGAATTATCCGTAAAGATCTCGATAGTCAGTTTTTCAAGGTCTTCCTTGATACCTGACTGAAGTTTTACAACATCAAAATTCACTTTAAGGATGGGTGAAAAGATCGAATCAACCGGTATTGTGTCAACCGGAGCATCGGGTGTGCGGTTTTTTTCCGCTGGGGAATAACCGCGTCCGCGACCGAACCATAAGGTTAAATTGATCTCTTTTTCTTCCTGAATGTTCATGATATGAAAATTTGAATTCATGATCTTAACATTCGGGTTGTCACCGCTCAGATCTTTTGCTTTGATCTCTTTCGGTCCCTGAAATTTAAGATTGACTTTTACGGGCTTAGCTTCCACAATATCCAGCTTCACCTGTTTCAGGTTAAGGATAATTGTCGTTACATCTTCCAGAACGCCTTCAATGGTTGAAAACTCATGAAGTACACCCTCGAAACGTACCGCTGTAATTGCACATCCGGGTATGGATGAAAGCATTATGCGGCGAAGCGCATTTCCAACTGTGGTACCGAATCCGCGTTCAAGCGGCTCAATCGTGAACTTTCCGTACTTATCGGAATATGAATCCCGATCTACTTTGATTTTATCTGGAATTTGAAAGTTTGGCATTATTTCAATT
>CAYVLJ010000168.1:0-3554 GCA_964452375.1 uncultured bacterium
GGCCAAACGTCTTTTAGGTCTGGATGACCAATACCATGTTCTTTTTCTCCAGGGTGGGGCATCTTTACAGTTTGCCATGATTCCCATGAATTTTCTTTCCGGGGATGAAAGTGCCGACTATGTCAATACCGGGACCTGGCAGATCGAAATTTACACTTGCAATTTAATCACCATCACCCATCATCCATAATTCATAATTCATAATTCATAATCCCCTCTCATCATATTTTTTCTATAATAAAACATCATTTCTTGTTGCTAAAGATTTCTTTATTCACTAAGTTATAAATAGCATATGCCAATAACGGAGGAGCAATGCCAAGACCTTACAAAATGCGACGAATTTACGGTGATTTTGAAGATATCTATTACAAGCCGCGCGGCAAAAGAATGTCCGAACTTGAAGAGATATTTCTGGAAGCCGATGAATTGGAGGCTTTGCGCTTGGCAGATCTTGATAATTATTACCAAAATGATGCTGCGGAAAAAATGAATGTTTCGCGGCAGACCTTCGGCAATATTATCAAACGGGCTCACAATAAAGTGGCAGATGCTTTGATCAACGGAAAAGCCATTCGATTAAAACCCGATGTGACGGGAAGATTGCGATGTCGCGGTTGCGGTCATCGATGGGTGGAAGCTGCATACGCGCAAAAAAACAGCCATTGCCCCGATTGCGAAAGCGATGAGATCGAAACCGAAATATTGCATCTTCCCGGTCACAGACGGGGATATCGACACCATTGAAATAATTGAAAAAGGAGAATAAAAATGCCAAGAGGAGACAGAAGAGGACCGGAAGGAATGGGTCCGAGAACAGGAAGAGGCCTGGGTCTATGCAACGGTTATGATAGTCCGGGATTTACCAAAGACCGCTTTGGCGGCGGTATGGGACGCGGCAGAGGCTTTGGTTTTGGAAGAGGTATCGGTTTTCGGGGAGCATATGGCAGGGGATACGGCTGGAGAGCCTACCCGGAAAATGCTCCTAATGCCGGAGACGAATTGCAGGCTTTGAAAGATGAAGCTAAGTTCATGAAAGAAAATCTTGATACTGTAAACAAACGGATCAAAGAATTAGAAAACAGTTAATGGAACATGATCTTATCCTGAAAAATGGGGTTGAAAAAGTTTTGCACTTTTTCCACCCTATATCATGTTTTGCTGCTATAGATAAAGAGCGGAAAATCAATCGATGAAAATTGCAATTGCCAGCGGAAAAGGCGGAACGGGAAAAACAACCGTATCCACAAACCTTGCATCATTATTATCTAAGTATCAAAAAACCGTCCTGGTTGATCTTGATGTAGAAGAACCCAATACCCAATTGTTTGTCAGCGGCAATATGATCCACGGGGAGATCATGAATAAAATGATTCCCGAGTGGGATGCCGATAAATGCACCAGATGCGGCAAATGTCAAAAAGTATGCAATTTCAATGCAGTCATGCAGATACTCGACGAGGTCATGATATTTCCCGAATTATGCCATGCCTGTTACGCCTGTTCGGAACTGTGTCCGGTACAGGCGTTGCCGATGACCCCCAAAAAAATGGGCCAGTTAACACATCGTCAAAACAGGAATTTGTCGATCGTAGAAAGCAAACTCGATATCGGTGAAGAGCAGGCCGTACCCTTGATCGCACAAACGCTTGAATACATCAATAAGACCTTTAGCAAAGACGTCATAAAGATCTATGATTCGCCGCCCGGCACGTCATGTCCCGTGATCGAAGCGACCAAACATGCCGATTTTGTCATATTGGTTACCGAACCGACACCTTTTGGTCTATATGATCTGAAATTGGCGGTTGAAACGATGAGAGAGATCAAAAAAGCATTTGGAGTGGTGATCAATCGGCAGGGAATAGGCAATGAGCAAGTAGAAATATATTGCAGGGATGAAAACATTCCGATGATAGCCACAATCCCGAATCTGCGAAGTATTGCCGAAAAATACTCGGAAGGGGAACTGCTTTACAATACCGTTCCTTCCGTTCGTTCTGCTGTGGAAGATATCGTAAAATATGTTAATTCGTTAGAGATCGGGACCATTATAATATGAAAGAGATCGTTATTATTTCCGGAAAGGGCGGCACAGGTAAAACCTCTTTGACGGCATCGTTTGCCGTATTGGGCGGCTCGGATATTATTGCGGCCGATTGCGATGTTGATGCGGCTGATATGCATTTGCTTTTACAACCGGACCAAGCGGAGTCCGAGGATTTTTTCAGCGGCGAGCTTGCGCAGATCAACCCGGAAATTTGTGAGCAGTGCGGTTTGTGTAAAGATGTTTGCCGTTATGATGCTATCAGGATCGTCAATGGCAAACACCGGGTTGAACCTTTGGATTGTGAGGGATGCGGATATTGTGCCCGCATTTGTCCGGTGAATGCTATCACGAATCTTGAAAACAATGTGGGACTGTTATATCGATCAAGGATCCGCACAGGAAGCAAAATGGTACATGCCCGCATGAAAGTGGGAGCCGAGAATTCCGGCAAACTTGTTGCCCGAGTAAAAAAAGAAGCCAAGATCATTGCAGAAAATGAAAAAAAGGATCTTGTGATCGTGGATGGATCTCCCGGTGTCGGATGTCCCGTGGTTTCGTCTTTATCGGGTGCCAATTATATCGTTTTTGTGACCGAACCCACCGTATCGGGATTACACGATCTTGAACGGGTTCACGAATTGGTCGATCGCTTCAGCATCCCCTCGGGCTGTATCATTAACAAAGCCGACCTGAATGAAGGCAAAAGACTAAAGATCGAGAATTTCTTAAAGAATAAAGGGATCAATCATATTGCCGATATCCCATATGATGAAAATTTCACCAAATCCATGATGCAGGGAAAGACCATCGTGGAATTTGACAATTCCCAATTGAAAAGTATTCTGGAAAACAGTTGGGAGCAGATAAAAGAATATGCAAAACAAACAAAATAAAGGAATAAAAAAATGAGAATCGCTTTTACTGCAACGGGGAAAGAATGGACATCAGCAATTGATCCCCGTTTTGGAAGAACGGAGTATTTTATCATTTACGATGATGAAAGTAAGGAAAAACGTGTTGTTGATAACTCAATAAATAAAATGGAAGCTCATGGAGCCGGACCAAAAGCATCAAAAACATTATTTGAAGAAAAAGCAAATGTGTTGATCACCGGGAACGGTCCGGGTGGCAATGCTCTGTCGGTTCTTGAAAAAGCAAAGATCGATATTTATGTCGGTGCGGGAAATATGACTGTTGAAGAAGCCTATTCGGCCTATAAGAATGAACAACTGAAAAAATACTGATATGAAAAAAACACTCCGGGATAAATACAATAACAATCTATCAATATCAAAAAAATAAAGGACAAAAAAATGATCATTTCAATACCTGTCGTAAGAGAACAACTTTCGCAGCATTTTGGTCACTGTGAATATTTCATGTTTTTTCATACGGATGAAAACAAGACAATTATTAAAACCGAAAACAAGATACCGCCGCCTCACGAGCCCGGAGTTCTGCCTAAATGGCTTGCCGATGAAAAAGCGGATGTGATCATTACCGG
>CAYVLJ010000169.1:0-3546 GCA_964452375.1 uncultured bacterium
GAGGGTTGCATTGGCAACTCGTTTTTTTATGTCATTTTTTGAGGAAAACATGCTTCAAACGGTTTATGAGGAAATAAGGAAATGCTTGATGAACAAAGGCTGGGAAGGCCCCGGCTTTGCCGTTGAACGTCCTAAGAAAAATGATTTTGGACATGCCAGTTCAAATGTGGCATTAACCCTCGCAAAACAACTGAGAAAACGCCCTTTGGATATTGCCGAAGAAATTGCCGGTGAACTGAATGGAAAGATCGAAGGTTTGGAAAAGATCGAGATCGCTGCTCCCGGCTTTCTTAATTTCTTTTTCTTACCTGTTTACTTTCAGTCTTTCATACCTCGTATCAGGAGTGAAAAAGAAGCATTCCAAAAAACGCATGCAGGCAAAAATAAAACCGTTCAGGTTGAATTCGTTTCCGCCAATCCCACCGGTCCGCTGACGATCGGTCACGGACGTCAAGCCGTATTGGGAGATACCGTATCAAGGATACTGGAATGGCACGACTTTGAAGTTACCCGCGAATATTATTTTAATGATGCCGGACGGCAGATGCGGATGCTGGGGCTTTCGGTGCTTGCCCGTTACAACGAACTTCTTGGAAAAGAATTGAGTATACCCGAAGGGGGGTATGAGGGAGAATACATCATAGACATTGCAGACGCTTTCAGAAAGAGCTATGGTGATCATAAAACCGAAGAGGATCTTGAACTCTTTATCGAATTTGCCTCCCAGTCCATCTTTATCTCAATTCGGGAGACTTTGAAACGTCTTGATATTGAGCATGACGTTTATTACAATGAGAAAGACCTCTATAAAACGGGAAAAATAAAAGAAGTTTTAGATTTGCTGGAAAAAGAAGGGCATATCTATGAAAAGGACGGCGCAACCTGGTTCAAAGCCATGCAATTCGGCGCCGAAAAAGACCGCGTTTTGGTTAAAAACACCGGAGAACCGACTTACCGTTTACCCGATATAGCCTATCACCGTGAAAAGATCAATCGCGGTTTCGATCTTGTCATTGATATTTTCGGTGCCGACCATCATGCCACTTATCCGGATGTAAAATCCGCACTTGAAGCACTTGGACTGGATACCACCCATATTAAAGTTCTTATTCATCAATTCGTTACCCTTACACGGGGCGGTGAAAAAGTTAAAATGTCCACACGTAAAGCGAATTTTGTCACACTGGACGAATTGATGGACCTTGCCGGAACAGATGTTGTAAGATATTTCTACATCATGCGAAGCATGGATTCACACCTTAATTTCGATCTCGAGCTTGCACAAAAACAAACAGATGAAAACCCTGTTTTTTACCTTCAATATGCACATGCCAGGATGTGTAATATTCTTATTCATAGTACCGAAAAAGGAATTTCGGATTATGAAAAAGCAGATCTATCACTGTTGACGGAACCGGAGATCATAAAACTTATCGAAACCATGATAGAATTTGGTGATGTCATGGACTTATGTAAAAACAGCCTGGAACCTATGCACCTGACAAATTATTTATATAGACTGGCAACCGCTTTTCATAAGTTTTATTCTGTTCATCGTGTTGTAACGGATGATGTGGAACTTTCGAAAGCGCGTTTGCAACTTATTGATGCAGTCAAGATAATATTAGCCAACGGATTAAAAATTCTGGGTGTAAGCACACCCGAAAGGATGTAACAGGGAATCGTGAATGAAATTTAAAACAGGCATACAAATACTTATTCTTGCAATTATTCTCAGCTCATGTTTTTCGGCGAACCAAGAGGTCATTCGTGAGGCCGGTCCCGCTACCATAGAGACAAGCGCGGTAATTGATACCGGAAAAAACGAGCTGTCAACAGAGATCGTAACTCTTGAAGAAGCTGCAGAGTTCATTACTCCTTTCGACAAGCATCTTACACTGGCAAAAGTGCACTACGTTGATGCTTTACTCGCACAGAAAGATAACGATTCACTTGAAGTTGAATTTCAATTAAGCATAATTTTCGATATACTTGCAAAGATAGAATCTTATAACAACATGGACGAGATCCAGTATGAACAATTTGTTGAATTTACCGAACAGATCGTCAGTGAATTTGAGGAATATGCCCCCCAGATGAGCGAGCTCCATGAACAATTCTCTCTTTCCGATCTTCAGGAAGCCATGAAATCTTTGACCGATGAGCACTTTGCTCATGACGGCAGCAAGGATTATGAAGTCCTTGAAGACCGTGACGGTCACGTTCCCATTATGATCAACAGCCGGGTTGAAACTTCCATCAATTTGTTCAAGTCCAAGCGTCGCGGCGACATGCAAAATTGGATCAAGACAAAGGCAACATATGAGCGTTTGTTCAGGAAGATCCTTCGAGAGAATGGTGTACCCGAGGAATTTATCTATTTGAGCATGCTCGAAAGCGAGATGAAGACTGACGCCTTGTCATATGTCGGTGCAATGGGACAATGGCAGTTCATGACCTATACCGCCAAAAGTTTCGGATTAAAATATGATTACTGGGTTGACGAACGCCGGGATCCCATCAAAGCAACTGAAGCCGCCGCAAAATACTTGCTATATCTATACGAAGAATTTCAAGACTGGTACTTGGTTATGGCCGCATATAATGCCGGTGAAGGACGGATCGCCCGATCCATACGTTATGAACAAACGCGTGATTACTGGCAGATGAAAACACTGCCCAGGGCAACAAGAAAATATGTGCCCCATATTATGGCTGTTGCTGCGATCTGCATAGAACCGGAAAAACACGGATTTGTCGATTACAAACCCAAAGCGATCTGGGGAGATTTTGATACTCTGACCCTTGACCAAAGTTACGAATTGGAAAAGATCGCGCGTGTTTGCGGAATTAAATTTGATGATCTAAGGGAAATTAACCCCGAATTGCGGAAATTCAATACACCCGCATATCCTTATACGATAAGACTTCCGAAAGGCAAACGTGATATCCTTGAGCGTGAAATACTCGTGATGGAAGCGGCTCCCACACATGTTGTTTACAAAGTAAAATCCGGCGATACGCTTTCTGAGATCGCATTGAAATACGGCGTAACGGTGCAGGATATCGTTAATGCCAATAAACTGACAAGCAAATCGAGAATTTATATCGGTCAAAAACTAATTCTCCCACAGGGCGGATCTTCAAGTTTAGCTTCGGGATCGGTATACAGTTCTTCATCTTCATCCTCCTCTTCGGGAAAACCGGATCTGTCCGCATCTCACAGAAAGATCATCTATACGGTTAAACCGGGTGATACTCTCGGAGATATTGCAGAGATCTATGATACAAGAGCATCCAGGATCAGGGTTTGGAACGGCTTGGTTTACGGCGAATATATTTATCCGAATCAAAAACTGACGATCTGGGTACCGAAGGGGAACAGTTATCAGACAGTTGCACAATATTACACCGTAAAAAGCGGTGATTCATTTGAGAAAATAGCGCGAAAATACGGTTTGAGCGCAAGCGAACTTAAAAAATTGAATCCAAGTATGAATTATTCCAAGATCTATCCCGGAGATAAGATCAGGATACAATAATTTT
>CAYVLJ010000170.1:0-3543 GCA_964452375.1 uncultured bacterium
GCAGTCCGCGTAAAGGCAATCTTAGTTTACCCGACATAGCTTTAGCGACGTCGGGGTCGAGATGACAGGATAAGGACCCAGGGACACCATTCGAGATGACAGGCCTGTGTTTTTGTGATATGAATTGATCTCTTCCCGACACATCGGGATTAAGATGATAAGTCTGATTTACTGATGTAATAGACCTCTTAATTTCGTTTACTTTTACAAAGCCATATCATATTGTGTTCGAGACTGCAGTTCTTACTTCTAATTTTAAATTTGCCATGTACACGTTTTTTACCATATATTTTATCTACACAAAGAAATTAGGATGTCTCATGACAAAAGTACTCGTCTTTTCCGGAAGCAATAGTTCAACGTCCATAAATCAGCAGCTGGCTGTTCATGCTGCAGCTTATCTGACAAAATGCGAAATACGGATAATACATCTCCAGGACTATCCCGCTCCTGTTTATAGCATGGATCAGGAAAAGCGCGGCGAATTCCCCGAGACCATGCGTGAACTGAACGAGCTCTTCAAAGAGGTCGACGCTATGCTGATCTCCCTGCCTGAATATAACAGCGGGATCACGCCGGTTTTCAAGAATACAATGGACTGGATCTCGCGTATCGAGAAACCCACGCTCAAAAACAAACCGGTCTGCCTGCTGGCCACCTCCGCCGGAAAGCGCGGCGCCAAGACTAATCTTGCTCATGTCGCAGACATCTTGATACCCCGCTGGGGTGGTAAACTGAGCTCCAGCTTTTCTCTGCCTTTCTTTGATGAGCATCTGGCGAACGGAGCCCTGCATTTGGAGGGGGAAGAAAAAAAAGAATTGATATCAGTCTTGAAGAAATTTGAGGCGGAATTGTAAAGACGAGATTTTAGACCCGCGAATCCGCAAGCTCAATAAGAGTGCCTACGGGACCGGCGGAAAAGAAGGTCATTGCATCTTTACGTTTTGTGCTTGAAGAAGCATTATGAAAGAGGGAATGAAAGTTAGAGGGTAAGAGCGTACGAAACGAAGATGCGATAGTAAGAAAGTACGAATCGTACCATCGCAATCGTACTATCGCAGAGCCAACCCTCGTACCCTCGTAATTTGAACGGAGTGGAATTATGAAACTTGCAAAATTTTCCCTTATTGCGGCGGCTATAGGTTTCTTTGGTTTCGGCATTGTATTGTTCGTGGCACCGGAGCTGATCGAAAGCGCCGGAATAAGCCTGGTCGATCCGGCGGGACGTATCGAAATACGCGCCTTCTACGGCGGTATTGAACTGGGACTGGCCATGTTTTTCGTGATCGCGCTGAAGAAGGACTGGATATTACCCGGACTCACGGTGCAGATCGAGACGAACGGCTTTATCGTGATCGCCCGGCTCGCCGGAATTATCATGGAAAATTTTAAGGCCTCTTCCGCGACTTGGTGGTCATTGGCAGCGGAAATGTCATTGTTGATTTTAGGGGTAGTGGCGATAAGAGTTTATAAAAAGAAGTTGAGAAGTTGAGAAGTTGAGAAGTTGAGAAGATAAGAAGTTGAGAAGTTGAGAAGATAAGAGGGTAAGAGCGTACGAGAAAACGTGGATGGGAAAATACAAAAGAAGATACAAAAAACAAGATGGCGGAAAAGTACAAAAAAATTAAAAAGGTATGTGAACACCAACGTACAATTCGTACTCTCCTGATGCGTACACTTGTTCACTCAAGAGAATATTAAGGAATAAACCGATTAATATTTTATTTTATAACCATAAATGAAAATCATGAAAAATTACATCATCCTGGCAAATCCCGGACATAATCGCATCTATCATGATGCGGCGATGGACATCTCGGTTCAGGAAATTGAAGCACTTTCCTTATCGCAGGATATGGGACTCCGCGATATTAAAAAAGTCGATGCGGGACTTCCTGCCGGACTTGCCTTTTCCGCGGAAAAAGAACTGTCACAGGATGATCTGAAAACATTGGCAGCCTCGTCCATTTATTATGCGCTTTTCGAAAAAGTGCAGGATGATCTCCTTAAACCGGTTCCCGTCCCGGATTTCAGGACCTTTCCCGAGAGCATGGTGCAGATCTTGAAATACAATGGCAAGACCAACGAACAGTTCACGCGCCTGATGGTCAATTTGGCTGTCAGCGCCTGCGGCACGAACACTGAAAATAAGATCCTGCTGGATCCCGTGATGGGGAAGGGGACCACGCTATTTGAAGGTTTGATCAGAGGAATGAACGTCATCGGAGTGGATGTGCATGAAAAATGGACCCATGAAGCGCAGATCTATGTCGAGCGCTTTATGAAAGAGGGAAAGTACAAACACAAAGCCGTGAAGGGCACGCGGAACGATGAAAAAGGTCGCAAGATCGCGGGACTTTTCACACTGAACGCTGCGCCTAACAAAGAGGATTATAGATCCGGCAATACACGATCCTGCCGTATTATCAATGCCGATACACGTATCGCCGATGAATTTATCAAGAATCATTCCTGCGACATGATCGTGGCTGACCTGCCTTACGGCGTGCAGCATACCGGAAAGACAGACCGAAGATCCAGGTCACCTCTGGAACTTGTGGAAGAAGCCCTGCCCGCCTGGTCCGTCGTGCTTAAAAGCAAAGGCAGCATGGTCCTGGCCTTTAACGAACACACCTTACAATATCATGATATATCACTTCTCCTTAAGGAAAACGGATTTACCGTCCTGAATGAACACCCCTATTTTGGATTCTCCCACAGAGTAGATCAATCGATCAAACGCGACGTGATAGTCGCAGTGAAAATATAAGATCATCAGCGCAGACCAAGCGCCGGTGCAAGTGCCCGCTAAGGGTGGATCGCAGATCCACGGCTATACGCGCCGGTGAAAAGACCATGGTAAGGGCAGAACCCGGTTCTGCCCATTCATCCGGACGGAACTCGGTTCCGCCCCAACGAAGGAGATAAAGACATGCCCAACTCACAATACATTTTCATCACCGGTGCAACATCCGGACTGGGCAAGGCGGCAGCTCTACACCTGGCCGCCGAAGGCGCAGTGGTCATCGCAGCAAGCCGGAATTCCTCGAAAGGCTCTGAACTGCTTTCCGATTACCGAGAAAAACATCCAAAGGGCAGGGGCCGTATCGAACTGGTTGATTGCGACCTGACCTCACTGGAATCCGTGAACATGACCTGTGAGAAGATCGCGGAGAGCTATCATCATCTGGATGTCATCATCAACAATGCCGGGGTCATGAATTTTGAATTCCGTGAGACCCGCGACAAGATCGAAGAGACCTGGCAGATCAATTTACTGGCACCCATGCTGATCACCCATTTGCTCATCCCCTGTTTTAAGAATGTGCAGGAGCCCAAGATCATTTTCACCACATCGGGATTGCACCAGGGTGTGATCGATTTCGAGGACCCCGAGTGGAGGAAGAAAAAATTCAGCGGTTACAAATGCTACCGGCAATCGAAATTGGGCGTGATCCTCATGACACGTCTGCTTGCCCAAAAACTGGATGAAAAAAATATCGGTGTTTATACCCAGCATCCCGGACTCGTCAATACGAACCT
>CAYVLJ010000171.1:0-3503 GCA_964452375.1 uncultured bacterium
ATACTGGGGTTTGTACTGCATCCTCTTGCACGCTTTTTTGAAAAATTGATCGCAGGACTTTTAAGATTGTTCAAAAGCAATGCTGAGCCTATGAACATCATGATCCGAAGAGAAGAGATCGAACAAAGCATTTATGATATTTATGAAGAAGGTATCCTGAACGAAGAAAAAAAGAAATATATCGATAATCTTTTCGATTTTTCCGAAACCACCGCTTCAGAGATCATTACACCGCGAACGGATATTGTGGCACTGCCTGAAGATAGCACTCTTGAGACACTCAAAACAACTTTTATACAATCGGGTTTTTCGAAGATAATAATTTTTCGTGACAATATAGATCACATTATAGGATATGTTTCCCTACGTGATGTCATGAACGGTGAAAAGAATATTCGTGATATAGTTCGCAGCATTAAGTTTTATCCGGAAAGTAAAAGCATCATTGAATTGTTAAAGGAATTTCAGGATACCAGAACAAGCATTGCGATCATAGTGGATGAATTTGGCGTATCGTCAGGTTTGGTAACGATGGAAGATATCGTGGAAGAGATATTCGGGGAATTCGATGATGAATATGATGAAAATTCTCAAGATGTAAAGCGTCATGCAAACGGTGATCTGTTAATGAGCGGCAGAACCGAGATCGACTATCTGAACGATCAGTTCAATCTGAAGATCCCGGAAGGGGAATATGAAACCATTGCCGGATATATACTTGACCATTTGGACCGTTTTCCAAAGAATAAAGAAGTGATAACGATCCGGGATATGGAATTTACGGTCTTAAGCGCAACCCCCAAAAGCATTGATTACCTGAAAATCCGTAATTTGCCGGTGAACAAATAATGAAACAGCTTGACCGTTACATGCTTAAGCAATATCTGCGATCTTTTCTGTTCATTATGTTGACCTTTATCTGTATTTTTTTACTTGTTGATCTTGTACAGAAGATAGCGCAATTCCTTGATAATAAACTTACTTTTGCCGAGGTCATTCATTATTACTGGTTAATGATCCCCTGGATGCTTCACTGGTGTTTCCCCGTTTCCGCACTTCTTGCGGTCGTTTTCTTTTTTGGACAAACAAATAAGTTCAATGAATTGACGGCTTTAAAGGTCGGGGGTCTTAGTCTTTACAGGCTCGCTCTGCCTTTTTTGATCTTCGGTTTACTGCTTAGCGCTTTTTCTTTTTTCTTTGAGGATCGGGTTGTGGTTCCGGCACAGCAGGAAGTTACAGAATTCATGCGGAACAACATGAAATTGACCAATAGGAGTCACGAGCAGCGCATTCATCGTCAGGTGTATTTCCAGTTACCCGATCATCAAATATTTACAATTCAAAGATACAACATTACGCACGGCAAAGGCAGATATGAGGGACTTCACCGAGTTATAAATGGTAAAATAATTGAAAGGACCGATGCCCAGAGTGTCATTTGGATGGAAGATGAAGAACAATGGATGTTGATCGATGCTCAGCATAGGGTTTTTGAAGAGGATAATGAGATCTTTTCAAAATATGATACATTGACGCTAACGCTGGATGTTAATCCGAGAGAATTGAGGCAAAAAAGTGTCAGACCCGAGAATATGACCTTTCGTCAACTGATGGGATTTATAGATCGCTCCCGTCAGTTGGGCATGGAGACCATGCGCTGGGAGACAAATCTTTATTTCAGAACGGCAATGAACTTTGCCTGTTTTATCGTGATCCTGATCGGTATTCCGATGGTAACCTTTCAGAGGAGATCCGGGGGTTATGGAAGCGGCGTTGCGGCAAGCCTGATATTGCTATTTACATTTTATGTGATGCTGACATTTGGAAAGGTGGTAGGCATTGCCGGTGTCATGGATCCCTTCTGGGCTGTTTGGATACCGAATTTATTCTTTATACTGATCGGTTTAGCTATGCTGGTCGCTGTTAAGAAGTAGGTAGTTAGCAGAATGCAGAAAAGATAAAAACAACAATTCACAACATCGTTTTTTTATTCACAATTTATTATCGGGTTCTTGCAATTTAGCTTTTGTTTCTTTCAATTTAAACATTCTACTCTCCTTGCTTCTGGATTATAAATAACCTATATTCCGGCGAATTTTGGGAGGTGAGTATGACAGAACGCGATAAAATAAGAAAAAAGAATATCATCGATTATTTGATGATCATGGTCGGTTCGCTGATCATGGCTTCGGGACTTATGCTTTTTTTAGTTCCAAATAAGGTAACCTCCGGCGGAGTATCGGGTATTTCAACCATTCTCTATCATGCTTTTAACTGGCCGGCGGGCGTGACCATGCTGGCTCTGAATATACCCCTGTTTATTATCGGCGTTAGAATTTTCGGAAAAAAATTCGGAATGAAAACTCTTTGGGGCATCATTTGGATATCTTTGTTTTCAGATCTGATCGATGTGATCCTTAAACTGCCGCCGGTGACTAATGACCCCTTGCTTGCAACCGTTTATGGCGGTTTACTGCTGGGCGGCGGATTAGGTATTATCATGAAGGGCAGGGGAACAACAGGTGGTTCGGATATTATAGCGCGTATTCTTAATAAATATTTTCATTTTTCACTGGGTGTATCTTTTGTTATCATTGACACCTTAATTATCATTTTAATAGGTATTGTTTTTAAGAATATTGACCTGATCCTGTTCTGTCTGATCTCGTTGGCCATATCATCTAAAGTTGTTGATATGATCATTGAAGGATTGACATCTGAACGTGCCATTACCATTATGTCGGAAAAATGGGATATTATTTCGAAAAGGATCATGGAAGAAGTAAACCGCGGTGTTACGGGTTTGGATTCTGTCGGCATGTATACCAGAAAAGAAAAGAAAACGCTTTATTGTGTGGTTGCCACTCGTCAGATCGAACATATTCGTCGTATCGTTAAACGCGAAGATCCCTTCGCATTTGTAACGATCACAAATGTTTCAATTATGCAGGGTGACGGCTTTAGGGAACGGACGACGCTGAATGAAGAATAAAGATTAAGCTTTTATAGAATTTTGGAGAAGAGACGGAGCAGTGCTCCGTCTTTCCTTATATCATTGGTATTTCTGAAGCGGAGAGGCGGAGAAGAGGAGAAGAACAATTTATAACGAGCAACGAATAACGAAGAAATCCACCTTCGTAAATACTACGGCGGACAAAGTATGAGGATCCGGGTATAAGCGGGTCCTTTTTTTGGGGTTGAAATGTTGGGGGGAGGTAAAGAGATTTTGTGGCTTAACGGTTTTGCGGTATAAAATCGTTTGGGAGAGCGGGCTGCGTTCGTATCCACCGTTGCAGAAAGTTGATGCGCGGTAGTATGTTCGAATAACCACTTCACCCCAAATGTTTTATGACCGCATGTTAGCAAACGTGTTTTATTCCTTTCCATTTTCCATTCCAGATTATTCTATATTTTCCTTTCTGTTCAAGTTTTCCACCAATGAAATCAATATTCTTAATCTTACGTGACCTATTTATTGTAATCGAACAAACCAAACTATCAAT
>CAYVLJ010000172.1:0-3492 GCA_964452375.1 uncultured bacterium
GCTTTGGTTTTTCACCATTAAAGCGGCCTTGTCGCCACGTGCTTTCATATACATTTCTTGTAATGATATGTTTGAAAAATAATCTTCAATAGATTCAATACTGAGACCCTTAGAATAAGGATCGAGTTCATTTACGCGCTGAAGAGCATAATATGCGGCACGCGGATATAACTCGTAAAGACCACGAGAATCGGTTGGGCCTTTTGCGCAAATACCAAACCACTCCTCGTTCATATTGTTAGATCCTTCTTTGTAATCAAAAGTATATCCCCCGTTCGGCCAGGAGGCGGTATTGTCATGAACATCCAGATTGCTTTCCTGTCCGGCCTTCCACCAGCCGTCACTGAACTGGAAAGTGAAACCACCTATGGAATTACCTGCAAGACCCTTGCCTGCGGAATTCATATAGAGATCTTTCCAGTTTTCAACAAAATAACCTGCTTGTTCTACCTGCGCCTCTTCCCCGGTTCTTGCGTTGTAGGCATCAGACCCGAATTCGGCCATCAAAACAGGTAAATTTAAAATATTTTTAACGCGTTCAAACGCATCGGTAAATGTGTAACCCCTATACATATTGCTTGCAAAGATATCCAGATCGGTAACTTCTTCGGCAAGAATTTCAATGAACAATAGATCGCCGTTAACCATTGCTACGGGGCGTTTTGTGTCGATCTCTTTAATGGTATTTATTCCCTCGTTAAAAAGATCATACATATAACGTGCTCGTTTTTCCTGTTTGGTGGATTCTCCGGGGAGCGCTTCGGTCTCTGCACCATCCCAGAACAGGCCATAGTTGTTTTCGTTGCCTAATAACCATATCAGCAGACCTGGGGTGTCTTTCATCTGTTCTGCCATTTCACGAACTTCGCTCAGAATAGCTTCACGGCTTTTTTCGTCGGAATAATCGGTATTCGCAATATAAGCTCCGTTTACCGTGACACCATAGCGTCCAAATGAATGGTTCAAGATGGTATAAATGCCATATTTTTCATAAATATACTTTATCCAGCGTGGCTGAATACCGACGTATTGCCGGATGGCGTTAACACCCATTAATTTTAGCATTGGCATTTCCAGATCCAGAGCGGCTTTGATAACATCATCGGGCTGTGACCATAATGAATAGGTGTAAGTTTTTCCGATCGGCATAAAATCCCAGTTCATGCCCTTAATAAAGAAATCTTCGCCATTCACCTGAAGACGAAATCCGTCTTTATCTTGAACGACCGTAACAACATCAACCTCGTTTTCTTCTGCCAGCGCGACTGTTACGCTTAATACAAGTAATAGGGTCAATGCCATCAAACGAATAATCTTTTTCCCTTTTTTCATTTTTACCTCTTTATTCCTTATAATAATTTCATTAACACATGGATCTTGATGATCTTGTTGTTGCGCTCAAATACCTGAGTACTGTAGGGTTCCGGAAGAACACGACCTTCAAGCACTTTTTCACTGCCGTCGCGTAACGTGACAATAATTTTGTTCATGTCCGACTTTATATAAATAACGGGAACCTGGCACATCGTAAATGCCAGCATGTTCTCGCTAAGCATCAGATTTTGTTCTTTGTTCTCAACATCATAATAATGAAAGACCTTGGGAGCATTGAGAAATTCGTTTTCATCAAGAAGTGCGGACGTAAAATGCACTTTTCCATTATTTACACGAACACCCAATTCGCCGGCACGCGCCAACATATCCTCTTTCGTCTGGCCGGTCATTCCCGGCTGCTGAACACCGGAGTATCCGGGTGTGTGTGAATAGGGATCCATCGGGAATGCCCCGTATTCTTCTGGGTCTTTGTGGGAGCCGATGCCTTCACGGATCTCATAGTAAAAAGCCTTTAATTCATTCAGAATACTTGTTTTTTCATTGTTCTCAAGCGCCCGATAGAATGTGTCCTGAACAGCAAGCAAAAGCTTTGATGCCATATGCCAGTATATGCAGCCAAGTCCTTCATATTTATAAAAGGTGCCCGAGCGACCCGTGAATGACTGATGGTCAAATACCGATTCATAGATATCCATGATCGTATCGATCTCGTTTGGATCAACATCAAGTTCTTCAAGTTTTTGTTTCAAGAGTCTGCCGTTTGAAAATGCCGCATTAAAGTGCAATAAGCCTTCAGCGTCTTTTTTAATGATCTGCGGATCTTTTGCTTTAGCTGAATTTTGAAGATATTTTGATTTTTTCAGCAAATTGCCGGGAATAATATTCTTTTCCCTAAAGCGCGGAAGCGTGCGATTTGGATACAGAATATATGCACGTTGATCCGCACGGTAAAGCTGACTTGAACGCAATGCCCTCAGGACCCTGACCGATTCTTCTCCGGAAAGATACCCCGAACTCAGTAATGCGACCTGGCCTTCAAGCATTTCATAAAGGTGGCGTATCGAAATACTGTCTTTTTTAATACCGATCACATTATAGGCGTGGTATAATCCGTCATTGCGTTTATTCAGATCAATGCTGTGGTCAATGTATGTTAATACCAGGTTAAGCATTCCGAGAATATCTTTTTTTGCAATGTTCATTCTTTCGCCGGAGAATCCGTTATCATAGATTTTTTCTCGGTATTTTTCTGCGGCATCGCCGAGTTTATCCAGTATTTCTTTTCTTTCATTATCCCGAATCGTTTTGCCGACAATATCTTTGTGTTCAATAAAAACTCTATAAATATCTGAGAACAGTTCATCCACTTCTTCAGAAACCGATATCTTTTCACGGTCAATTCCGGCAAAAAGGTTTAGCAGGTAATTGATGTGATCTCGCATATAATATAAGGTAACCATGGAAACGCCGAATCCGACCAATGCATTATTGGCGTCGTTCCATTCCGGGCGTTGAGTATTCATCCAAATGCCGGCACCGGGTATGAAATTGGAGATCTTTGCCAATAACGGAACCAACAGTTTCTCTGTCAGATTGACCAATCGTGTTGATCCTCCTGGCTCCTGAATGCGTTGTGCATCTGTTCCCCTTATTTCGGTATTGCTTATTATTTTATTATGAAGATCGCGATCAAATTCAATAGTGTGATGGGGATCTTTCAACATTTCTCTATAAGGTTTGATTCGGTAGGGAACATTTGCATATGAAAAAATATCGCGAGTAAGTAGTTTTTCAAGTTTCCCGGGGTGATATTTGCCCGAAAGCTTTAAAAGCTTTAACAAATATACGATCTGATGATCTCCCCAGTAACCGATGTTTGCAAAAGGTGTGTCCGGGTCCGGAGCCTCCCAATCGAAACCATCTCGTGTCAATCGATAAGGATTGTAACCGTCCGCTGTAGTTGAATTGACAAATTTTGCGATCATACCTTCGATATATTCGGGAAAGGATAAAGCAAGCGCTTCCCAATTCTGGAAAACATCACGCCAATTGCCCTGATAATTCAGGGTGCGGTTTCCGTATTCGTCTTTGATATCAATTGAAAAATCGTTCCAGGGACGACTGGGATCACCGTGACGGCGGCTGAATGTCAAAGGC
>CAYVLJ010000173.1:0-3490 GCA_964452375.1 uncultured bacterium
AATCGGCCTGTTCGGGAGCGATATTTCCCAATCCGGGACCGCCGCGCATGATATCGATGATCACACAAGGCAGTTCGGCTCCGGCGATATATGATATTCCTTCCATTTTCAGACTGATACCGGGACTTGAACTGGCGGTCATACAGCGCGCCGATGAACTGGCAGCGCCATATACCATATTGATAGCTCCGATCTCACTTTCCGCTTGTAAAAACGTTCCTCCCAGCAAGGGAAAGTAATAAGCGGCCGTCTCAGCGATCTCACTGGCCGGGGTAATGGGATAACCAAAGAAATTTTTACATCCGGCCAGAAGTGCGCCTCGAACCACAGCTTCATTGCCTTTTATAAGAACTTTCGACATAGTAACCTCAACTATTTAATTGGATTTAAACATTCAATGCAGATCTTTTCTTCCGGATCACGATATCCCGGAAGCAATTTGACCTCTTTGTTACAGTGAGGACAATTTCCGTCTTCGAGTCCTTCAACATTTCTTATCACGGTGATAGCTCTGGGTTCCGGACAAGTATAATAACATGTACCGCAACCGGTGCAGCCTTCACCTTTATAATGCGCAGGACGGTAACCCATAGCGTTGAGTCCATCCGCAAAATCAAGAACATTGACCGGGCAGGCATCAATACAAAGACCACAGCCTTTGCAATCGTCCACCCGTATCACTACGCGATTTTTGACTGCCATATTTTCTCCTTAAAGCACATCGCGCCAAAGCGCAATTTAACCAAATTTGACTACTCAATTCTAAAGCCAATGTACAAAAAACTACTATGACAAAAAAGTAAAAATGCAGATAAAACCTAAATAAAATGAATTTTACAAGTGTAAATGATGTCGAATATTGTACGAATTTCCGCCGTGTTTTTGTGAGATAAAGATTGATAAATATTAAAAATATTTGCAAAAAAACGACGAATCGTAAGAGAGTGACCTGCCAAACATAAGACGCGATAAACAAGATATTATAAAATAGTTGTATGAAACGTAGAGACGCAGCATTGCTGCGTCTTTACCAAAATATTATTTTAAACAGAATTCTTGAAATTTTGCATGTCACCAATTACTGAAACAACCTAACAACATCATTCACCACTGCCAATATCAATAATCCGAACAAGAGGAACATCCCGATCTGCTGGATCAGCATTTTGGTTTTGAGCTTGACCTCACGGCGCATAATGCCTTCGGCAATGGCGATAATAATGTGACCACCATCAAGTCCCGGTATGGGAAGAATATTCAACAAGGCTAAGTTTACACTTAAAATACCGATCAATCCGATAAAAGGCATGATACCTGCTTTTGCCGATTCACCGGCCAGCTGGCCGATAAATATCACACCGCCGACATTTTTAAAGCTTTCCTGACCGGTAACAAGGAGTTTCAGAGAGACAAAGGTCATGTTCAACCAGTATCCGGTTGTTTTGAAACCCTGACCGATAGCACGGAAAAAACCCGGCTTTTCAGTCGTGACCATGGGAGATACGCCGATTATACCAACTTGAACCAACTTGCCTTTTTCGATTTGTTTTTGGAGCTGAGGCGTAACCGAAGTCGTATATTCAAAGCCATCTCTCAGATAAGTTACTTCGATCTCTACATTCCCGTTAGCCCGGGTATAAGAAGCCATCTCATTCCATGTATTGATATCGTTACCGTTGATCTGAATAATTCGGTCACCCGATTGAAGTCCTGCCAGTCCTGCGGGTGCTTCCTCGATAACAACGTCAAGCACGGGTTCATTGCTTGAAACGGCAATACCCTGGATCCCGCTCAAGATCGAAAATATCAGAACTGCGAGAAGAAGATTCATTAAAATACCGGCGATGGTTACAAATATTTTTTGCCAGGTCTTTTTTGCGCGGTATTCCCAAGCTTGGGGAGGGAGACCTTCATAAGAAGTGTCCATACTTTCATCGACCATGCCGGACATGCGAACATAACCGCCGAAAGGGATAGCGCCGATAGCATAGACCGTTTCACCGATCTTTTTCTTGAATATATTCGGCGGAAAGCCCAGTGAAAAAGTTTCTACACGTATTCCTACAGATTTAGCCGCAAGAAAATGTCCAAGTTCATGAACAAAAACAAGAATGCTTAACAGAACAATGGTGGCAAGCAAATATATCATTCAAACTCCAATTTTAAAAAACACTTTAACAAAGCCGAACTTCCACACTCAGCTTACGGTGTCAACACCTTATCCCAAAGCAGAGTTCCCGATGAACTGAATTTCATGATATCAAGATCCTTGTCATAATAATACCATGAATCATCTCTGAGGTTTTGGGTGACAACCAAGAGGTCGCCGTTTGCTGTCTCGCGAACACATAAGAACAATTTGCTTTCAAATTCCTTAAGCCAAAGTTCCTCACCCTCTGAAGAGAGCTTGCTTATCCAGCCGGTAGTCACATCAAAAAGATAAGCATATGATTGATCTCTTGTACCGCAGATCACAAGTGAACCGTCATCGGTCTCAATGACGGCATTCGCCGTTTCCCGTAAAGTATTGCCCAAGGCTTTGGTCCAAAGTTTTTCCCCCTCGGCAGACAGTTTTATAAGATATATTTGCTGGCCGGAATTTAATCCCCAATTGGCGTTGGTTGAATCATATAAATTCAATTCGCCGACAATAAGTACGGATCCGTCGCTTAGTTCGGTTACGAATTGTGCATCGTCGTATCTATTGCCGCCATAGGCGCCGGTCCATAGAATATTGCCGTTCTGATCGATTTTCGCTGTCAGGATATCGTTGCCGCGATCTTCCACCCCCATATATCCAATGGCATAGCAGCCGTCGTCCGATGAGGGTGCCCCGCTACTGATACTTACATTGTTAGAAGCCCCGGGTATTGTCTTGTTCCACAAAGTGTCGCCGCTTGATTGAAGCCTGGAATATGTTAAATTGTCATAATAACCGTCACTGTCTTCCCAGCCGAAGACAAAAAAGTCGCTGTTGTTTGCCGGAGCTACACCGCTTGTTCTGTTTGACATGTTCATTGACCAGACAATTTCTCCGGCGGGTGTAAACACATAAGTTGAAAAATACCATGTATATGATTCCGAATTTAAATTACCGAACATCATGATATTTCCGTCATGAGTAAGGTAATGGTTTCTGATATTCGGCCGATTATTAAAGTACATCCCGTTAACTTCGAGTTCCTGCCCTGATGTGTCCAGCGTGATGAATAGAAGCGAATCGATATAATCCCAGCCCTGCGGCTCCTCAATGGATTTTGTTACAACAATGCTATAATTGCCGTTATCGGCCGGATAAAGCCCGACAACACCAATATTGATATCGGTTTCATCATCATCCTGCACGGGTGAAGTGCAAGAGGAAATTGCGACTAATATGATCAAAGCGGAAAGAATATATGATAAATGTTTCATGCTTGCCTTTAGTTTTATCAGATGAAAATAATTAAATAGCTTCCTTTTTACAAGGTTTTCATTATATTACTTTTCA
>CAYVLJ010000174.1:0-252 GCA_964452375.1 uncultured bacterium
AAGCCTGCCCGCAGGTTTCATTATCAGGGGACGTAATATACTCGCTGTATACGTAAGGTTCTGTCTCATAGCTATCTATACCTGCTTCTTCAGATGAGTTAAGGGGCATCATTTTACTATATATCCTGAACCCATCTTCAATATTGTCATTCATCAGAGCCGCAAGCACATACCAGGAAGAAGCGTGATTGAAGACCGCTCCGTTTTCCTTTTTTCCGGGAACGCAACGAGAAATAAGTCCAACAGAATCAT
>CAYVLJ010000174.1:319-1316 GCA_964452375.1 uncultured bacterium
GATGGCCAGCAAATCTGCATACCCAAGGGTGTTTCAAGATATTTTGTACAAGCTTCAAGAGCTGTTTGAGCAAATTCTTCGCTGGCAACGCCGGAGATAACAGCCCAGGTTTGAGCATTTAAAAATAATTTTCCCTGCTCATCCTTTTCCGAACCAACCGGAATACCGTTATCACGAAATGCCCGCAGGTACCATTTACCGTCCCATGCAATTGTATTTATCACGGATTTAAGTTTTTCGTACTCTCCTGTAAGTTCTTCAGCCATATCGGTTTCATCGATATATTTTAGTAAAGCCGAGGTTTCTTTAAGGGTATATGCCAGGAAAAATGCACCCCAAACAGTTTCCCCTTTTCCTTCGGAACCGATATGGTCCAATGTGTCATTCCAGTCTCCGTTCATGATCTTAGGCAATCCATGTTCACCTGTTTCAGAAAGGGCATATCTAATTGCCAGGAGACAATGCTCAAGTACATTTTTTTCTCCACCATCGTAGAACGGAACCATTTCTTTAAGAATACCGGTATCTCCGGTCTCTTTGATATACGAACTCAGGCCCAGCGGTATCCATAGAGGTGTATCGGAGTGATGGGTTCTCTCCCCCGTTTTAACCAGTTTGAAATAATTATGAAGTGTTGAACCATCCTTGAATTGATACTGCATGGCATTCAGAAGACGTTCACGCACACGACCCGGATCGGAGATCAGGACACCGAAAATATCCTGAAATTGATCACGCATTCCGGTTCCGAAGAGTAATCCACCATGATAATAACCGGCATTCCGCGCCATATCGAAAGTCACGTGAGTCTGATAGTAATTCCATGTTCCGAGCATGGTATTCAGTGCCTTGTCGGGTGTATTGATCTCAATATTGGAGTAAATATCTTTCCATTTGGCTTTTAGAGCTGAAAATTCTTTTACCGCGTAGGCGTTTTTCCGAATATCCTTAATGGTCTTGCCCCCAATAATGTCAAATTCGTTGCCGCTTTTTTTGT
>CAYVLJ010000174.1:1326-3435 GCA_964452375.1 uncultured bacterium
TTACAGGATATTTGTTCCTCTTTTGGAAACAGGTGACACGGGGCTGTCTTTGGAAGATGACAAAGGATCCGTGCCGGCTGACAAAGAAAAGCAGACCGCGCAGGATAACACAGACCCGATTGAAGACGTCGCCAGGATCATACGCGATTCCGACAGCATCATCATTGTCGTAAACGACTTATTTTCATTGGCTTTAAGATTCAATTCGGACTGAAGAGCTGCACATGGATCCCCTGCAGTGATCTCGGTATTGCCCATTTTTCCCGTTTCAATAGCTTGAGGATCGGCTTCAGAGCGCCATTTCCCGATAAAATGATCTAAAGATGCATCAAAACCTTTAACCGGCAGTGTTGTCGAGAACAACACGCGGTACTGCCAGTCAATATTAGGTTGTTTAACGCTTACGCCTTTATTCAAGACCCAATATCTGCGAGTAGCTACCAGAGTTTCATGTTCTTTATTAAAATGTATATCGGTAAAATGCTTGTCGTTCGGCTGATTTATGAGATCATTCAGAGCGTTCCCCATTAATAGCTCTGTATAAGAATAAACCTCGAGTTTCTTCTCTTTATTTGAAAGATTCTTTATCTCAACATGCCAGATCTCGCCCGCATCATGCAACGGAACAAAGTAAGTTAAGTTCGCTCGGATCCCTTTGTACTCGGTTGTGATCTTTGTATAGCCGCTGCCGTGTCGACATTCGTATTTATCATAATCGATATTGAGAGTCGGCGCCCAAGAAAGAGACCAATATTCTCCGGATCCCGTATCTTTAAGATAGATATAACGGCCCGGACGGTCCCACGGAAGGGAATTGTAACGCATACGGGTGATGCGATTATCCCTGGCGGATTGATAATATGAAAAACCGCCTCCGGTATGCGAGATCAGACCTGCATAGTTCTCATTCCAGATATAATTGAACCATGGACGCGGGGTTCTTGGGTCCGTAATCACGTATTCACGGGTTTCATTATCAACATAACCGTATTTATTCTTAATCATTTTTTCCTCAAATGCTCAGTTTTATGGTCATAATCTTTTTAGGTGTCAATTTTATATATTCCAGGTCGATCTTAGAAACCGGCAGTTCTTCCAAAGTTACTTCTATAGCTTCCCGAATCCGAAATACACTATTCAGCTGCGTTGTCAAAGTGTTTTCAGTGGGATTATATAGGCGAATGACATATGAATGATGTTCGCGATCCTGAGGTTCTTTAATACAAGATATCACGATCCGGTCATTACTCAGTTCAAAGAACGATGCTCCGGATTTAATATTGCCATTGGCAATGCCGTGTTCAACGATACGTAACGATGTATTGTAATTCAAAGCGGTTTTATAGAGTTGATTACCGTTTTTCATATCAAAAGGATAAAAAGCAAAGCGTGCTTTTTGTTCACCAAGGCATTGCGATCCTTTTTGATCACCGTAATCTTGTTTAGAACTGGGTTCGATCCTATATCGAAATGCTCTGAAAAGTGTTAGCGCTATAGTGCTTTTATCAGGCAATACTTCATACTCTTTGAGTCCGTCAAGGAAAACTGCACATCCCTTTTCATTGTCGGAAATGTTCATAAAATGGTATGCCGGCTGATCATATTGCGGTTGTTCCACCCACGCGCTTGTATCCGGTCGATCCGTAGAACGCTCAACTACATCAAACTGTCCCTCGGCATACGAATGTCCGGAAATCACATCCGTTGGAAATACCACTCTAAGGCGGTGATCCTCGGAAGGATTATTTATAAATGTCTCATATTCAATATATTGGGAGTCTTTCCTGAGAGTGATCAATGTTTCGATCTTCATATTATTTGAAGCGATCCCTTGTTTTCTTTCAATTATATCTTTTGCGATCGGAAGACGGTGGATCACCTTCACTTGCTGCAAAAGTCCATTATCTCTGAGGATATGAATAAATGCAGGGAAACCTTTCGTTGTGAATACCGGTTCAACTTTTTCGTGTGTCCAGGCATGACCGGCTTCTCCCTCATCTTCGTAAAATCCGGTATTCAGGATCTGTCTTCCGGATGCCCTACATAGAATATTTAAGGTTCCATCTGGGTTCACTTGACTGGAAAGATGCGGATGTTCCATTTTGGCAT
>CAYVLJ010000175.1:0-3398 GCA_964452375.1 uncultured bacterium
GATGGAGGCCATGGAATTCATGATCGACCGTATGAACCATGCCAAGACCAACAAGGAATTCTTACGAACAATGAATTCATAGTTGACAATTGACAGTTGACAGTTGATAGTTGATAGTTGATGGTTAATCAAGGAGCTTAGAGTTAAAGGGTCAGGACTTCGATATTAGAAATTTGGAAGTCGAAAATTTTTAGCTATCTATTTTATTAATCCTCTTATTCTATCTAAAGACTATCCGGGTAATCTTGTCCCAAAGGCTTCACAATGGGGTTATCATGTCAAAAAGCAAGTCATCACGTCAATTAAATATCTAAATCGGGGTGATATATGAAAATTTTCCTGCGGATCTTACAGATCGTATTGCTTCTAATCGTTATTGTCTTTATTGCCGGTCTGTTTTTAGTGGACCGTATTGGCAGCCGTGCGATCCCGGATTATAATATGGATGTTGAACTGAGAAATATGACGGCACCTGTTGAAGTATTCCGTGATGAATATGCCATCCCTCATATTTTTGCTGAAACAGAAGCAGATCTTTATCGTGCCGTGGGCTATGTCATGGCTTCTGACCGTATGTGGCAAATGGACCTGATCCGCCGCGGTACCACCGGTCGGCTGGCTGAGATTTTTGGCGATGATCTGGTTGAGACCGATGCCCTCATGCGAGCCTTGCGCATTTCCGAAAAATCAGAAAAGCTGTTAAAAGAATTACCTCCAGAGATCAAATTATCATTGATGGCATTTTCAGACGGAGTCAATCAATATATTGAACAATATAAGAAAAAACTTCCGCCCGAATTCGCGATCCTGGGCTATGAACCGGATCCCTGGGAACCGCTTCACTCTGTTAATATGATCGGATACATGTCCTGGGACCTTACCAGCGGATATCGCAGCAAGCTGGATATTCACAAACTGCTTCAGGTTGTCGGCGAACAAAAGGTCAAAGACTTTCTGCCCGGTCCCTCTTCACACGGCACGCTTGTTTTTCCCGGGTTGGAAGACACCCTGGTCAATTCGGATCTTTATACCGCATTTGAAAAATTGAACGATCTGGGTATTGGCGGTGTATTCCATGGAAGCAACAACTGGGCCATCAACAGTCACAAGGTGAACAACGGCGCCGCGATCATGTGCAACGACATGCACCTCGGTCTTTGGGCACCCGGCATCTGGTATCAAATGCATTGTGTAGTCCCCGGTAAAGTCGATGTGACCGGTGTGGCTGTTCCCGGTCAACCCTTCGTTGTCGGCGGTCATAATGACCGCATCGCCTGGGGAATGACAAACGTCGGTGTTGATGATACGGACTTCTATATTGAAACACTGAACAACGATTCCACTCAATACTTTTTTAATGGCAATTGGGTAAATCTGCGTATCGATAAAGAAACTATCAAGACCAGCTCGGGTGATAAGATCGAACGAATTATCAGATATACGCATCGTGGACCTATTGTATCAACTTTCCGGGATTACCGTGAAGCGCCTATCTCCATGCGCTGGATAGGCAATGAGCCAAGTAATGAGCTCATGGGTGTTTATTTGCTGAATCGTGCTGATAACTGGGATGAGTTTCGCGAGGCCTGCAGTTATTTCAAATCCACAAGTCAAAATATTATCTATGCCGACGTCGAGGGCAATATCGGATTGCAAACCTCTGCCGGCGTTCCTTTGAAAAACGATCATTACTACTCGATCTATCCGGGCAATACCGATGAATACGACTGGAAGGGATTGCTCGCTTTTGATTTGTTGCCCAACTCTTACAATCCCGAGGAAGCCTATGTATCTTCAGCCAATAATCGCGTGGCGGGAGAGCATTATCCGTTCTTTATTTCGCACTGGCCGGAAGTGCCGTATCGTATCGACCGTATCCGGCAACTTCTGAACATGCGGAACAATATGGGTGTTCCGCACATGAAAGCGATCCATCTCGATAAATATTCTTTGCTTTATGAGGATCTAAAACCCCTCATAAGCGCTATTCTGAACAATGCGGAACTCTCAGAACAAGAGACTGAAGCATTGAATATTTTTAAAACATTCGACGGTGAACTGGATAAAGATGCCTCTGCACCATGCATTCTTGAAACCTTCTACATGAAATACCTTGAAAATACGCTGGGAGATGAACTGGACAGCCTGCACTACGATATGGTCATGCGTTCATCATCGTTTGTCAGGAATTATTTCAGGAACACCTGGGGCAACTCAGCATCATCCTGGGTGGATGACGTCAACACTCCCCTCATCGAAGGCTTTAACGATATGGTGATACGTTCATTCAAGGATGCCGTCTTTGAGCTGACCGATCAACTGGGAAAGAACATCGAAAAATGGAAATGGGGCGATATGCATCAGCTCACCCTGGAACACCCCATGGGCGGCGTGAAGATCCTGGACCGTTTCTTCGGTCTTAACCGAGGACCTTATCCCCTCGGCGGTAATTGTTTCAACGTAGGTCCCTTCGTTTACAGATATTACAATCCCTACAAGATCGAGCATGGTCCCTCGCACAGGCATATTTACACCACAGACGATTGGGACCGGTCACAAACCGTTATTCCCACAGGGACCTCCGGCATTCCCAAAAGTCCTTTTTATTGCGATCAGACCGAACTCTATGTGAACGGAAAATATCATGATGATTATACCGTCAAACAATTGATTAGAGGCAATTCGGTTTTTCGGATGACGATCAAATAGGATCTAACTCGCTAAAGCACAAAGAAAACCAAGGCTCTAAAATCTTTAGGGCCTTTTTAGTTTAATGTTTAAAGCTTAAGCGTTTAATTTTGAACCCTCACAGGATTCCATTTTTGAAGATTATTTTTCTACTATCTTTGACTACTACGGAGTCTGCTTAATTAATAATATCAATTAGTGAAGTATGTTAAATCCAGAGAGGGTTCGAATATATAAATTAGGAAAATCATAAAGAATCCCAGAGTGATTCAAGAAGAATATATGTCATAGCTCTTCCTTCCTCCTAACCACAGCGTGGTTGAACAGTTAAACGTTTAACCCCTAAACCTCTAAACCCCAAAACACATTTTATATTTTGAAACACAAAAGAATTCATTTATATTTCGTGGCTTATTGAAATGAACATTTTTTTACATGCGCACGTAGCTCAGTTGGATAGAGCGTCGGATTCCGGTTCCGAAGGCCGAGGGTTCGAATCCTTCCGTGCGTACCGAAGTTCGCCGAAGTCCCGAAGTATCGGGACGAAGGTGAACGCAGGCCCACCGAAGCCTTTTTAACCGCCGTAGGTTTACCGAAGGTGGTGGCGAAGGTGGGCAATAACCTGATTCCGGCTTCTTGATTCCGGCTTCTGATTTATGCGCCATTAGCTCAATTGGTAGAGCACCGGACTCTTAATCCGTTGGTTCGGG
>CAYVLJ010000176.1:0-3360 GCA_964452375.1 uncultured bacterium
ATGGATCTGGGCTGTCAATTGATCGGCAAACAAGAACAACGCAAGAAAACTCATGAAATATGCCATTTCCAACTCCTTTTCTCAATAATGTTTATGATTGTTAAAATATAGTGTAAGGAAAAGGACAATGAAAGAATTAGATACGATCAGCGGGGAATCCGGGAAGCGGGGTTTTTAAGGAAAAGGATAGTGATGATGGATTATGGATTATGGATTATGGATTATGGATTATGAATTATGGATGATGGATGATTAATGATGAATTCTTAACCATCAACCATCAACCATCAACCATCAATCATCAACCATCAACCATCAACCATCAACCATCAACTCTTTTTCGCTTTACGCCGATGGCAAGGGACCTCCGAAAAAACGCCGGATCAAATTAACATTCCGTTTCCGTTTCGCTTTCAGCGGATCGGAACGGTTCAGCAGGGCCCGTTTGATCGAAGGACTGAATAAACGGGTAAAAAAGCGTTGTATCCCGGATATGTGCATCTTAACGCGATGGAAATAACTATCCAGCGTTTCACGTCTGAAATTCAAGATATCATCCAGCTCATCTCCGTCCATATAGTAACCGCAATGAAAATTTCTTTTTGCAAAGGCGTTAATCGGGAAATTCAATTTGCCAAGTCCGTAAAGTGTAAATGATCTTTTCAAAAACTCCCGATAAGTGCAACGGGAAGCTTCTCCGCCTCCCAAATTGAAGATCCTGCACAATAGATGCTGTCGTTTTTCAATAGCATGAAGAAATGCCCGTGCCGCATCTTCCGGTGTTGCGATCTCAATGCGGGTCTCTAAGGGAACATGGAACATGATGGGAGAGATCTTATGATTTTTTATTCCGGCAATGAAAGTCAGCCTGAAAATACTCCAGTCGAGGCGGCTGTTTTTAACAATGGCCTCAGCTTCGATCTTGGTTCCTGCATAATAATCGCTTTCACTTCCTTGAAGGATATCACCAGCACGGATCTCCGGCTCTTCAACCCGGTCTCCATAGACGGAGATCGAAGATGCATATAAGAAAAACGCTCCCGGAGAGTAGGTCTCAAGTGCTTCGATCAGATTTCTTGTACCAAGCACATTGACGCGATAGGCAAGAGAAGTATTCTTATCGGCCAAAGGCGGAATGACCGCTGCAAGATGGATGACCACATCCTGGTACTTGCAGGCGGCATTCAAATCCTCCGGATCTGTGATATCGCCGTATATGCAATTGATCAGCCCTTTAAATTTTTTGAATTTTTTCCTGATCTTTTTGGTATCCATATCAAAGATCGTTACTTCATATTCGTGCTCATAATCCATGATCTGCTTCAATAAGGCCGATCCGACGGTTCCGGATGCTCCTGTGATCAGTACGCGTGTTTTGTTTTGCATATAACACCTTTTTATATGTTCGTTTAAGATCGCCGGATAATAATAAGGTATATATTTTTAATAAGCGTTCAAGGTTAGCGGGTTGCACCCCTTCGAATAATGAATATCGAACATTAGAACAATAAAACATTCGAAGTAAATAACTAATAACGAATAATTAATAATGAATAACGAAAATTCTTGAACCCCTTGCGGGGTTCTTATTTTAGTGATGTAAAGCTATATTCTTCTTGGATCCCGCTGGGATCCTTACTATAAACATGGCATAGTTTTTGACAGGATAAGGATTCCGCATACACATGGCATTGCTTTTTGATTGGATCTGGACTCCGCAGGAGTCCAAGAAGAATATAGCAAGATCGCACACTTTTTGCAGGACTCCTGAGGAGTCAAAGAATTAAACTCTAACCTCTAAACTTCTAAACCATTAAACCTCATTGTGTTTTTTTTGTTTATTGGAGTTTGTTTCTTGTCTCTTTTATTAAACCCTAAGCGGTAAGTAGCAATCGATCAATCGACCATTCGATCATTCGATTAATCGATTGTTCAAAATCCTAAACCTCTAAGCCCTAAGCTCTAAGCTTTTAAACTTCTAAGCTCTATCAATGAAATGAAAAATAAAATTGATGATATATTATTGTTTCTTGAAATGTGAAAAACATCTATATTTCTTCTTATGGAAATTGGATCTCACTATTACGCCGTACTGGCCTTGTGCCGTTTGCTGGGATTGAAGAAAGAAATTTCTTACAAGATCGCCTATTCTTCTCAGTTCACTGATGATGCCCTGATCAAGAGAGTGATATTTAAAAAAACTCCCAGGGGCATTAAATGCCATTTTTTCGGAAAAAAGCGGGGATTGGACTATACGGCTACCTGTCCGAAGATCACAACATCATGGAATTTCAAGCAGCGAACGATGATAGATACACTGGTTCCGTTTCATTTCGTGCCGGGAGCAAAAGGTGATAATTTCCAACAACGCATACGTACCAGCCCCAATTCTCCGATCCTGCATGAACTGGTTGATCAAGCTGTTAATTCCGGGGATCCATATCATCTGGGGATCGCATTGCATGCATTGGGAGACGCATATTCGCATCGCGGTTTCAGTGGGATCATCAGTCGTGGAAACAGCGTCAGGAAATTCAAGGTGGACATGTCCACGATAAAAGGCCGTGGTGACCGGATCTTGGCACGATACATAATGAACGTTTCATGGATATATTCCATCACGCTTGCCAAGATCCTGCCCATGTACAGTCACAGCCGTGTCGGAACGGTCCCGGATCTTTCCAGTGCCGTATGGTCCTATGAATACGACAGCAGTTTTACATCGTTCTTTTCAAAATACCGCTCCAGCGGATGGATCAGCAATCCGGACCGTTATCGAAAGGCCTTCAGGAAATTCGAAGAACTTATTAAAAAATTTATCGAATCGAACCCGGATATACGTGAATCGGATCCATGTGATCCTGAGTCTGCGGGATTTTATGAGCAGCTTGTGGCCAATATTTCACGTGACGAAACCGAAAATGTCTGGCAGCAATATTTTTTGGAACATGGGTTGTTCGATCCCGGTGACGAATCTCTGAGCTATGATCCGCACGCATGGCTTAAAAAGGCTTTTAAAGATTACAATAAACAAAAATATTCCCAACTTTTTATTACACAAGCTCAACCTACGGAAGATTTTTCACGTTCTGACTGGTATCGCTTCTATCTCGCCCAGCGCGAGTATAAAGAGAATTTTGACCGCCTGATCGTCCGGTATCAGGTGTATTGACGTAAGACGTCCACTCTTCGCAGCAGAATACGAAAGGTTATCGAGTCTTTTTTTATATGATCAAACAATTCTCAACCATCAACTATCAACTATCAACTATCAACTATCAACCATCAACTATCAACCATCAACTATCAACCATCAACCATCAATTGCAATTCTCCTTTGTCCTTTGTCAATTTTCAATT
>CAYVLJ010000177.1:0-3335 GCA_964452375.1 uncultured bacterium
GAGTTATTCTTTTGATTTTTTTCTGTCAAACAGAACAATCATTTATTACATTATCAAAAGTTCCGGCAGAGAGGATAAAGGCGTGTTGGAACATCAACAAAATCAAAGAAAAGAGACAGTTGCCATATGAATGCAAAACTGGTCTTAGAGAATGGTTTAAGCTTCGAAGGTAAAGCCTTCGGTGCCCCCGTATCCACCTCCGGCGAGGTGGTTTTTAATACAGGGATGGTTGGTTATCCGGAAGCGCTGACAGATCCGTCCTATTACGGACAGATCCTGACGTCCACTTTTCCCTTGATCGGCAACTACGGCGTTCCGGATGAGAAAGAAAAAGATATTTGCAAACGTCATTGGGAATCAAGCAAAATTCAGGCCTTTGGGTTCATCATTTCAAATCTGTCGGATATTCACTCCCACTGGGATGCGGACATGAGTCTGGACGAATGGCTTAAAAAAGAGGGGATACCCGGGATCGCCGGCATCGATACCCGTGCTTTGACCAAGATTTTGCGCGAAAGCGGCACCATGCTGGGGAAGATCGTTGTCGACGGCAAAGACGTGGATTTCTACGATCCGAACAAAGACCTGCTGATCGAAAAAGTGTGTGTAAAAGAACCGGTGGAATACGGAGAAGGGGAGAAGACGGTGCTGCTTCTGGACTTCGGATGTAAAAACAGTATTATCTCCAATGTGGTCAAACGCGGATTCAAGCTCATACAAGTACCTTACCATTACGATTACTCAAATATCGAATATGACGGCATTTTGCTGTCCAGCGGACCGGGCGATCCGGCGCAATACACATTTATGACGGACAAGATCAAAGCCTTTATGGACGAGAAAAAACCCATGCTGGGCATCTGTCTGGGACATCAGTTGCTGGCTTTGACTGCAGGCGCAAAAACATACAAACTGGGTTACGGTCACCGTTCACAAAATCAGCCGGTCATCGACCGTCTGACATCCAGAGCCTACGTAACGACGCAGAACCACGGTTATGCGGTGGATATGAAGACTATTCCTGCCGGTTTCATTTCCTGGTTCGAGAACCTGAATGACGGTACGAATGAAGGATTATGGCATAAGAATCTGCCCATCTTGTCTACCCAGTTCCATCCGGAAGCCATGCCCGGTCCGGTAGATACGGAATTTATTTTTGATGAATTTAAACGCTTTTTCTAATCGGGAAAGAACATGAACAAAAAGATCAAAAAAGTAGTGATCCTCGGTTCCGCGGCCATTAAAATCGGCGAAGCGGGCGAATTTGATTATTCCGGATCCCAGGCAATAAAGGCTCTTAAAGAAGAAGGCGTTAAAACGATCCTGATCAATCCGAATATTGCGACTATTCAGACCTCGGATTACCTGGCCGACAAGGTCTATCTGCTGCCCGTAACCGTCGAATTCGTCGAAAAGATCCTGCAAAAGGAAAAACCGGACGGCATCCTGCTGAGTTTCGGGGGACAAACGGCGCTCAATTGCGGGCTTGAGCTCTACGATAAAGGCATTTTAAAGAAATTCGACATTAAAGTGCTGGGTACGCCTGTTGAGACTATCCGTAATACCGAAGACCGCGAGAAATTCAACGAAGCCCTGGATGAAATTGATGTCCATTATCCCAAAAGTCGGGCTGTAAGCTCCGTAGAAGAAGCGAAAACCTTTGCCGAACAGATCGGTTACCCGGTTATGATGCGAATTGCCTATGCCTTGGGCGGATTGGGAAGTGGTGTCTGCAAGAACAAAGAACAATTGGTCGATCGCGCCACAAAAGCTTTTTCATACACCTCCCAGATCCTCATCGAAGAATGGCTTGGCGGCTGGAAAGAAGTCGAATACGAGGTCGTCCGCGATAAATATGACAACTGTATTACCGTCTGTAACATGGAGAACGTCGATCCGCTGGGTATTCATACCGGTGAAAGTATTGTGGTGGCTCCCTCACAGACATTATCAAATAGAGAATATCACAAACTGCGCGAGATCGGGATCCGCGTGATCCGTCACCTCGGTGTTGTGGGTGAATGCAACATCCAGTATGCTTTGGACCCTTTTTCGGAAGAATATCGTGTGATCGAAGTAAATGCAAGATTGTCACGTTCTTCTGCGCTTGCATCAAAAGCAACCGGTTATCCCTTAGCCTTTATTGCAGCTAAATTGGCTATGGGTTACGGATTGCACGAGCTATCCAACGCCATTACCGATACATCGGCCTTTTTTGAACCGGCGCTCGATTATATCGTGATCAAGATGCCTCGCTGGGACCTGAAGAAATTCAGAAATGTATCCAGGCGGATAGGATCGGCCATGAAGTCGGTGGGCGAGGTCATGGCCATCGGCCGTAACTTCGAGGAAACGCTTCAAAAAGCCATCAGAATGCTGGGAACCGGAGCAAAAGGATTGGTCGCGAACGAAAAATTCACGACCTCTTCGATGGAAGATTCCCTGACAAAACCCTCAGACGAGCGTTTATTTGCCGTGGTGGATGCCTTTAAGCAGGGCTATAGTATTCAAAGGGTCTATGAATTGACCAAGATCGATAAATGGTTCCTGCATAAGATCAAGAACGTTGTAGATATTGCCCTGCGCTTGCGAAAAGGTGAAATACTTGACGATGAACTTCTGCTTGAAGCCAAAAAAATGGGTTATTCCGATGAACAGCTCTCTATTGTAGCAAGTAAGCCGGAAGAAGAGATATATCAACAACGACTGAAAGCCGACATTCATCCGCATATCAAGCGAATTGACACGGTGGCAGCCGAGTACCCTGCAAAAACAAACTACCTCTACCTGACCTATGAAGGTATTGAAGACGATTATACCGAAAAGCACCCCGATGCCGCCATTATTCTGGGTGGTGGTCCATACAGGATCGGTTCATCGGTCGAATTCGACTGGTGTTGCGTGATCGCAGGCAAAACAGTTCGTGAATCCGGCAAAACTTCCATCATGATCAACTGCAATCCGGAGACGGTATCAACCGATTATGATGAATTCGATGCGCTGTTCTTTGAAGAACTGACATTTGAAACGGTCCGTGAGATATACAACAAGATCGATCCTGAAGGATTCATTCTATCCATGGGCGGGCAGATCCCCAATAATCTGGCCGTGCGATTGAACGAGAACGGACTCAGCATTCTTGGTACGACAACAGAAAATATTGACCGTGCCGAAAACCGCTCAAGATTTTCCGCCATGTTGGATGAACTGAACATCATGCAACCCGAATGGAAAGCACTGACTGATACAAAATCAGCATTAAAATTCGCCAATGATGTCGGATATCCGGTGTTGGTACGCCCATCATACGTACTTTCCGGTGCTGCCATGGCGGT
>CAYVLJ010000178.1:0-3300 GCA_964452375.1 uncultured bacterium
ATCTATCGGCAGTGCTAACTCACATAATGTCGTTAAAGCCACCATGCACGCTTTGGAATCCTTAGAAGATGCGTATATGGTCGCAAAAAGACGGGGTGTGACGGTAGAGGAGGTTTTTAATTAAAATGGCAAAGAAAAAGAAATTGAAGATCACGCAGATCAAAAGCACGATCGGATACAGGGAAAAAACCCGCCTCACAATCGAAGCATTGGGATTGGGTAAACTTCACAAGACAGTTATTCTACCTGATAATTCAGCTGTTCGTGGAATGATCGCTAAAGTTCCTCATCTCTTGGATGTAGAGGAGGTATCATGAGTTTATCGAAATTAACCCCTGCAGAAGGGGCTAAAGTTAAAAAAACAAAACGTGTTGGACGTGGTCCCGGTTCAGGCTGGGGTAC
Source organism: uncultured bacterium (assembly GCA_964452375.1). Lineage (GTDB taxonomy): Bacteria > Fidelibacterota > Fidelibacteria > Fidelibacterales > Fidelibacteraceae > M50B103. The sequence continues at coordinate 403 of CAYVLJ010000178.1, forward strand.
AACGGCCGGTCGCGGTATGAATGGACAGAAATCGAGAAGTGGTTCCAAGCATCATCCTTGGTTCGAAGGCGGTCAGATGCCTCTACAGCGTCGTACGCCTAAACGCGGTTTCTCAAATAAGCGTTTTCGCCAGGAATATCAGATCGTGAATCTGCAAGAACTGAACCTTCTTGAAGATGTTAAAAAGGTGAACGCTGAAACACTTTTGGAATATGGACTGATCAAGAAACTGAATAAACCTGTTAAGATCCTCGGTTATGGCGACATGACGAAGGTAATGGAAATTACTGTTGACGCTTTCAGTGAAACCGCAAAAGAAAAGATCGAAAAAGCAGGTGGAAAGGCGATAGTATTATGATGCAAAGTGTTCGTTCCATGTTTAAGATCCAGGAACTCAGGCAACGGCTGCTATTTACGCTGTTTGTCTTGTTCTTAGCCCGTGTTGGTGCTCATATTCCTCTTCCCGGAATTGACACTAAACTATTGGCTGTAGCTGCATCTGGAATGGACAATACTCTGCTTGGTCTATGGGATATGTTTGCCGGTGGTGCATTCAAAAAAGCAACGGTTTTCGCACTCGGTATTATGCCATACATCAGTACCAGCATTATCATTACCTTGTTGGGCAGTGTATTCCCGTACTTCCAGCGTCTCCGTAACGAAGGTGAAGCAGGTCGTCGCAAGATCACGCAGATCACGCGTTATGGTACTGTTCTCCTGGGAGCTATGCAGGCTTGGGCAGTAGCCGGTTATTTACAGAAACTTCAAGCCAACTACCAAAGTGTGGTAGCTTATCCGGGTTTTGGTTTTACATTTATGACGATTGTTGCTTTGGTAACAGGAACCATATTGTTGATGTGGTTGGGTGAACAGATCACAGACCGGGGTATTGGAAACGGTATTTCCCTGATCATTATGATAAACATTATGTCGAGGCTGCCCGCGACGATCTCAATTGAGGTTGCCATGTTGCGCGCCGGCGCTCGCGATCTTCTTGTTGAGATCATTCTGATCGTGATCCTGGTTATCGTGATCGGATTTGTGGTCTACCTGACTCAGGGTGTGCGCAAGATACCGGTCCAGTATGCCAAAAAGGTCGTTGGAAGAAAAATATATGGCGGTCAGTCGACATATATTCCTTTACGTGTTAACAGCTCGGGTGTGATGCCGATCATTTTTGCTCAGACTATCGTGTTCATTCCGAACTCGCTGCGCATGTTGTTCAGCAACGTGGAATGGTTGAACCGTGGCTGGTTTACGGTTGACAATTGGCCTTACTGGGTCATTTATTCGATCATCATTATTTTGTTTGCGTATTTTTATACTGCGCTTTCATTCAATCCCACTGAAGTTGCGGATAATATGAAAAAGAATGGTGGTTTCATTCCCGGTATTCGTCCCGGTAAGAAAACGGCAGAATATCTGGATAATATTATAACAAGAATTACATTGCCCGGCGCTATCATGTTGGCGGTTGTGGCAATTTTACCTTATGTATTAATGAAGGTCATGAACATTGATTATAACCTTGCAAGCTTCTTTGGCGGAACTTCCGTGATCATTTTGGTGGGTGTTGCTTTAGATACACTCCAACAGATCGAATCACACCTTATCTCACGCCATTATGACGGCTTCATGAAAAAAGGCAAGATCAAAGGTCGTAGACGCTTCTAGTTTATTGACAAGAAGGAAAAGATGATTTACTACAAATCAGCTGATAATATTGAGTCGATGAGGATCGCCGGAATGATCGTTCATGACACGCTTTGTGCGCTTGAAGAATGGATCAAACCCGGTGTAAGCACTCTTAAGCTCGATAAGATCGCTGAGGAGTATATTCGCTCTCAAGGAGCGATACCTTCATTCAAAGGCTACAACGGATTTCCCGCAACGCTTTGTATCTCACGTAACGAAGAAGTTGTACATGGAATTCCGGATCAACGCGCATTTCTAAAGGATGGAGATATCGTCAGCATTGATTGCGGAGCTTTTAAAAACGGTTTTCATGGTGATCACGCCCGAACCTTTGCAATCGGCAAAGTATCATCTGAAAAGCAAAAGCTTATGGATGCCACCAAGAAGAGTCTTGAAAAAGGCATTGAGAAAGCCGTGATTGGTAATCGTCTTTCCGATATTGGCCACGCAGTTCAACAATACGCTGAATCGCTCGGATATTCCGTCGTACGCGAATTGGTTGGACATGGCATAGGCCAGCGGCTGCATGAAGATCCTCAGGTCCCGAATTATGGAAAACCGGGACGGGGGATAGTATTGAAAGAAGGACTGGTGATCGCCATTGAACCAATGGTTAATATGGGCAAAGCCGGAGTACGGACGCTTTCAGACGGTTGGACGATCGTTACGAGAGACCGTAAACCCTCCGCCCATTTTGAGCATACTATAGCGATCACAAAAAGCGGTCCAAAAATATTAACAAGTGGCAAGTAATATGGCGAAGCAAAAATCGATAAAAGTGGACGGAACTATTCTGGAAACACTTCCGAATGCATCGTTCAGAGTTGAACTCGAGAACGGTCATGAGGTACTGGCACACATTTCCGGCAAAATGCGAATGCATTATATTAAGATCTTGCCGGGTGATAAAGTGTCTCTCGAACTTTCGCCTTATGACCTGTCTCGCGGCAGAATTGTATATCGATACAAATAGTGCCGTAAAAGACAAGAAAAACGGATAAATAAAGGATACAATTGTGAAAGTAAGAGCATCAGTAAAAAAGATGTGTGATAAATGCAAGATCATTCGTCGCAAGGGCGTTGTCCGGGTTATTTGTCAAAACAGTAAACATAAACATCCCTGGTGGACTGGGCCAAGGGCTTCACCCTGGTGCGGGAGGTGATAGAGGAACCCGGTTCGTTGAAGCCGATGTGGCCGTCCCT
>CAYVLJ010000179.1:0-3254 GCA_964452375.1 uncultured bacterium
CATCTTCGGATACGGATGAAGAAGGATATCCCCGCTTTTTAGTGTTTGATCACTTCCAATCCTATTATGCTACGATCGCCTTTTCCCCAAATGATAATTTTACCGGTTCGATGACCGTGAATGTTCTGGGCCACGTTCCCACTAACCCGATCGATGAGATCTTTTATGAAAATCGCGGACGCAACCAGGAAGTTCGAGCTATGGAGGGCACTTATACCCTTACTGATGTCGAGCGTGTAAAGATCTACCGCGCAGAATTCAACTGGGATGAAGACTGGTTCAATTTAAAAGGATTTTACCGCACCGGACATTTTCACTGGGGATATGAAGGCGATTTTTTCGGTTTATATCCGGAAGCGAATTATGGACCCAATATTGACACATATGGCGGGGTTGCCCCTCTGGGCGTAGAGTTCACCGGCAAACGAGCCATGGACGGACTGAAGATCGCCTTTGGTCCCGAACTTTGGTGGGGTGCAAACCCGGCAATCCTGATGAAATACCAAAAACAATTAGGGCCCTTTGAAACGACCCTTATGTATCAAAAGGATTTGAGCTCACAAAGCCTGGCAACTTCCTCTTTTGCCATTCCATTACCGCCAACCCAGAAAGCAACCGTTCATATTGCTTCCGAGATCGGGAATCTTGGAGTTGAAATGGGTGGCATCTGGTCCGGAGCAAATCGACTCCGAGAAACCTTCCAGATCGTTGTTGACGATGTTGTTTATCAGGATGAGATCAAAGTTATCGATAATTATGGCGGAAGGGTTAAATTAACCTATTCCAAAGGAAGAATTAATTGGTACGCTCAAGGCGCTATGATGGGTCTTGTCGCCGATGGTCGCGTAAACAGCGCTTATACTTTCACGGGCTGGAGGTTGAAAGATAGCGGTGTTGGCAATCAAACAAACTTTTTAACAGGTCTTACATATCTTATAGGGAATTGGCAGATCGCCCCTAATTTTCTGTGGCAAAAACCCATTGTCGGACCTATATCCGCTGATGCACCCGCACCCGCAAGGCCAAGAAATGTTCTTGATGATCCTTTTGCGATCATATATAACCGGGAAACAACAGCCGGAGAGATCCTTCTTACATACGATCCCACGCCGGCAACATGGATGTACAACTGGGATAGCGATATCCGTGAAGACGCCAAGTTTGCTGCAAGCATCGGTTTTGTCTATCGCCATCATCCGACAACCCGCGATGCTTCTATCGGTATTCTTGGAGACGGCCGCACATTGTTCGCATTTGACGGAGCACCACCCGCAAGGGATCTTTGGGAAGCATATGCCCGCCTGGTATCAAAAACCCGTCCAAAACTTGGCATGATCAGCAATCTCTTTGTTGGAAACGGCGAAGCCAAAGGAAATGATCCACGAGAGATCTTCCGTTTTGGCGGTGATGTTCGTGTTGTAGCAAACAGCTTTAAGCTTATAACTGAACTGAAGTTCAACGATTGGGGTCCCTACGATTACCACAAAGATTTCAATCTGACCTATCCTGTTCAGTTTGGCCTTGATATTTCTAAATCTATGGGTCCTCAAGACTGGTTATTCGATTCCATGCCGCGCATGGGTATAAAACTGGCCTGGCGCTCACTGGATGAATATTCCAACCGTTTTGATCCGGATCCTGCATTAGCGGGTGTCAACGGCACAGAATGGGAAATAAGGACCTATTTGCACATGAACATTAACATGCAGAAATAACGGAGAATTACCATGATAAAGAAAAATACAACAATATTGATCATATCGTTTATAATGCTCACACTTCTGCTGTTCAGCGGTTGTGAGCGCGATCTTACGGGTCTTGAACTTGCCCCATATCCCGACGATCCGGAAGTATTTATTGACGGATTCGGACCGGGCATAAATTATCAGGCATTTGCCAATTCTTACTATGAAGCTATTGCAATAGATCACGATGTGGTGTATGAAGGCACAAGCTCCATGTCCTTTGAAGTACCGGCCCAAGATGATCCAAGGGGATGGTTTGCCGGCGGTGCTTTGGTTAACCCGATCGGAAGAGACCTGAGCGAATATGATGCTTTGACCTTCTGGGTAAAAGCAAGCATGCCCGCCGATCTTGGAACGGTTGGTTTTGGCAATGACAATACCGGCAATTCAAAATACACTGTTGAAATGTCAAATATTCGGATCAACACAATATGGAAACAAGTCATTATTCCTATTCCCCTTGCCTCAAAATTAACCAAAGAAGGCGGCATGTTCCACGTAGCGGCAGCCCATGCCGACGGAGACGGATATATGATATGGTTTGATGACATACAATTTGAGCGACTGGGCACAATAGCACAGCCCCGCGCCAGTATCCCCTCGCGAACTGTCACCGGAGAAGTCGGCGACAGCCTTACAAGCTTCAGCGGCGCCAGCGTGATCATGAACGTAGCAGGAGAAGATGTAACGGTTAGCATGACATCAAATTATTTAACATTTGAGTCTTCAAACGATACCATCGTTTCCGTTGACAGTCTGGGAGTTATTCGCCTTATTGCCGCCGGAACCGCAACTCTCTCAGCAAAATTGGGAGAAACAGATGCCAGCGGTACTATCACCATTATCTCCACCCCACCACCACCGGAACCGGAAACATCAGCTCCATCTCCCACTTATGCAGAGGAAGATGTGATCTCCTTATTCAGCGATGAATACAGCACAGATATTAACGTTGATACATGGTCAGCCGACTGGGATGTTGCAGACGTTGAAGATTTTACTATCGGCAGCGACACTCTTAAAAAATATTTCAATCTGGTCTATGCAGGTATCAATTTCGAGACGACCACTGTAGACGCTTCAGAAATGACACATGTACATTTAGACATCTGGACGCCCAACACATTGTCCTACAGTTCGCTGTTTAAAATAAAGCTGGTTGATTTTGGAGCAAACGGAGTATACGGCGGCGGCGATGATTCCGAGCATGAACTGACCTACAGTTCCTTTACAACTCCGGCACTTGCATCGCAAAGCTGGATAAGTTTTGATATCCCGCTCAGCAGTTTTACGAACCTGACCGGAAAGAGCAATATTGCTCAATTGGTGATCTCGGGCGGACTGGATATCGTTTATATAGATAACTTTTATTTTCACAAATAATTGAGATACACCCGTGATCAAATACATAAAACATATTTTATTTCTTCTCTTTGTTTCGGTGGCCGCATTAACCCTGATGTCATGTGGCCTTGGCGGACCGGTGGAACCCGTTTGGGAACTTGTATG
>CAYVLJ010000180.1:0-3208 GCA_964452375.1 uncultured bacterium
CAATGCTTTTGTAACAGCGGCTTCGATGGATGACCGCATTTGGTCAATGTCCACCACAACGCCGCTTTTCATGCCGGAAGAGGGAACCTTGCCCACACCGAGAATGTGGTATTCTGAGACGCTCCTGTCGTATTCTCCAACGACGGCGCATATCTTGGTTGTCCCAATGTCCAAAGCGCTTAAGATGATTTTTTCATTCATGGCTTTTCTCATAGGTTAATCACGTACAATAACTTGTCCGTTAAATCGTAAACTGACGTATTTAAAATCACGCATATCTTTATTTTCTTCATGCATTTTAGCTATAAAAGCATCCAGGATGTCAAACCGCTTCATAAGATCCGTCTTGCCGATATATATTGGAGGATATTCATGATCTTTTTGAATGATCCATCCTTTATCTTCAGACCAGGTTATATGTGAGCAATAAGATCTGAGCTCTTCGTTGAATTGCCTGACATAGTTGACAAAATTGATCGCAAGATGTATGTCCGGATGAAAGGTCTGTTTCCCCATTTCAAACGGCAATTCCGGATCAACGCCGGTAATGACAGGCATAGTTTCCAGAGAATAATGCACCGGTCCGGGAAGCATGGTGGCAAAAGCATCCAATGCGTAAACTTCTTTTAAGCGGATCAGTGCCACCGGTTGCCTTTCGATCACATGAATATTAATGATATCGGGGAATTGACGGCTTATATACGTATTGAAAACGTAAGGCTTGTCGATGAGATGCTGTATTCCATCAGCGATATTCAAATCGAACATAGAGGCTCCCTGATGGATGCCGCTTGTTCGGATGATCTCATCCTTGGACATTTCATATTGTCCGTGTACAAAAATATGATTCACGGTAAAGACCACCTGATCATGACAATATAACCAGGACAAAATGAACAGCATTACAAAAGCGGCCAGCTTAAGCAGCCTGTTCAAAATGATCTTGTTATGTCCTTCATTTGGATACATTCAGTTCCTCGATAAGCTTATCCGATACTTGCCAGATATCGCCGGCTCCAATGGTCATGACGATATCGTTTTCTTTTATATGGGGCAGGACAGTTTTATAAACATCTTTCAGTTTTCCTGCGTAATGAACATTTTCATATCCTTGTTTTTTCATTAATTTGATGATCATTTTACTGTTTACGCCCCGCATGGGTTTTTCGCGGGCAGGGTAAATATCAGCCAGAAATACCATATCGGCATTTTGCAATGAAGTAGCAAAACCGTCTGCAAAATCGTTTGTTCGAGAATAAAGGTGCGGCTGGAAGATCGCAAGGATCCGGCGGTCCGGGTATTGTGTCCGGACTGCTTTGAGCGTAGCATTTATTTCTGTGGGATGATGCGCATAGTCATCATAAAGCAATATGTCCCCGTGTTGATGCCTCAATTCAAAACGACGTTCAACACCCGAGAATGACTTAATACCCATTCCGGCACTCTTCATATCCAGATGGAGCAGATAGGCCGTTACAAGTGCTGCAGTAGCGTTCTGGACGTTATGCAGGCCCACTTGTGAGATGTGATAGGTGCCGATCCTGGCATTGTTGAATGTCAGCGAAAATCGGGATCCGTTTTTAAAAGATATGTCCCCGATCACAAAATCGGCATCTTCGTCGGTACCGTAAGTGACATAAGGGCGGTCGATCAAGGGTAAAAGAGACCGGGCATTTTCATCATCGTAACAAAGAATGACCGACCCGTTCTCGGGAATGCTGTTAGCATAACTCAAAAAGGCTTCTTTCATGTCCTGCAGATCTTTGTATATGTCAAGATGATCTGCATCCACGTTGGTGATCACTGCAAGAGTGGGGGGTAGTGCCAAAAAAGTTCTGTCAAATTCGTCCGCTTCGAATATGACGTAAGTTTTTGAATCCATTCGGGCATTGGTATGCAGATCTTTGATAATGCCTCCGATGAACATGGAAGGGTGGGATCCGCAAGCATCCAAAGCGGAAGCAATAATGGAGGATGTCGAGGTTTTGCCGTGTGTACCCGCCACACCGATCCGAATCGGCCAAACCGATAGAAGCATTCCGAGGAATTCAGCGCGTCGAATGCACTTGATATTTTGGCTTTTTGCCATCTTGTATTCCGGATTATCCTCTTTTATGGCAGATGAATAAACGACAACGTCCGGTTTGGCAATATGATCTCTGTGATGACCGATATACACCTTTGCGCCAAGTGAACGAAGATGTTTCGTAATACTGCTTTCAGTCGTATCCGAACCGGTAACCCCAAAACCGAGCCTGATCAGAACATCAGCGATACCGCTCATGCCGATACCGCCGATACCGATCATATGGATATTTTTAATCGAGCCAAATACTGTTGTGATCCTGTTCTCTTGCATATCTAACTCCAGGCGTAATAATTTTTTAATTGATCGATCACTTGTCTTGCGATATATCGGTCGGCTTCCTCGTCCCTCTCTGGAAATCTTTCAGACATTTCTTTTAATGTCTTATCCTTAGCGATCATTTCATTCAAATGTTCAATCAGAGGTGTGTCGGGGAATTCGCTTTCCTCAACGATGAAGGCACATCCCAGAGATTCCAGTGCTTTGGCATTATGGTATTGATGATTGCCTGCGGCAGTAGGCAGGGGAATTAAGATAGCCGGAATGCGCATTCGCTCGATCTCTGCAAGTGTAAGGGCGCCGGCTCGTGCTATCACCATATTTGCGGAGGAGTAAGCTGCGGACATATTATCGATAAAAGATAATAAATGAATGGATTTATGATCGCACAATTGATGACCTAGCATATCATAACTGTATTTACCCGTCTGCCATAGGATCTGGATGTCATATTTATGTATCCAGGTCTGAACGCGTTTGGAAATATATTTATTAATGTTCAAGGCACCTTGGGAGCCTCCGAAAATGAAGATCGTGAATTTATCTGGATCCAGTCCCATGATCTTTCTGGCTTCCTGTTTGTCCATTTTCTTGATCGAGCTTCTAATGGGATTTCCACTCTTGATGAACAACACTTCATCTTTGATATGTTTTTTGATATCATCATATGCGTAGAAAATTGCGATCGCTCTTTTTGCAAGCATGCGCGTTGTCACACCGGGAAAAGCGTTTTGTTCCTGCACAAAGAGCGGAATATGACGGCGATAAGATATCAGACCGGGAAGCAGGGAGACGTATCCGCCGGTCGCTATGGTGGCAATGGGGTCAAGTTTACGGTAGAGC
>CAYVLJ010000181.1:0-3153 GCA_964452375.1 uncultured bacterium
TTAAGTTCTACAGTAGCTCCAACTTCTTCAAGTTTTGTTTTAATTTCTTCTGCGCCGTCTTTCGGTAAACCTTCTTTGACAGCTACAGGTGCGCTTTCAACCAGGTCTTTGGCTTCTTTGAGGCCCAAACCTGTCAATTCGCGAACGACTTTGATGACATTGATCTTCTTTTCGCCAAAGCTCTGAAGCATGACATCAAATTCGGTTTTTTCTTCTTCAGCTGCAGCTGGAGCTGCTGCACCAGCTGCGGCAACTGCAACCGGAGCGGCTGCCGTTACGCCAAATTTTTCTTCGATCTCTTTGATGAGTTCTGAGATTTCCAGCATGTTCGCTGTTTCCAAGTATGCTAATACATCGGCTCGTTTAATGTCGGCCATTTTAATCCTCCTTTAAATTCTCTTGAGGTTTTGTTTTATGTTAATGTTTTACTTCTTCAAGTGATTTTAGAACGCCAAGCAGGTCACGCATGGGTGACTGCAAACATCCCAATACCTTTTGCATGGGTGATTGCAGGCCGCCTAGCAGCGTAGCCATAAGAACTTCCGCTGACGGGAGTTCTGCGATTTGGTCTACTTTTTCTTTTCCGCACATTTCACCTTCAAAGATCAATGCTTTCACATCCGGTTTTTCCAGATCCTTCATTTTCTTTTTGAATTCTTTGAGGATCTTTGCCGGAGCAACGGGATCTTCACCGTAAACCAATGCGGTGGAACCAGTCAGAAATGATTCTTTTTCAACTTCGTAACCGAGCTCTTTGAGAGCGAGCAGGATCAAAGTGTTTTTGACAACCTGCATTTTAACGTCTTTTTCGAACAGTTCGGAACGCAGTTCGTTAACTTCTGCGACGTTCAGACCAAGATAATCTGAAAAATAAACGGCTCCTGAGCCTTTTATCTTTTCTGTGATTTCCTGAACTTTTTCAATTTTTTTCGGGGTTGGCATGAACGAACCTCCTAAGCTAATGCAGATTGTTTATCAATTTTGATACCGGGGCCATGTGTCGATGACAATGATACTTTCTTAAGATAAGTACCTTTCAGAGCCGTCGGTCTCATTTTCATTACTGTACTCAGCATCCCCCTGACATTTTCTGAGAGCTGTTCCACAGAAAATGAGGCTTTTCCTACAATAACATGAAGGATGCCATATTTATCAACACGGAAACTGATCTTACCTGCTTTTGCTTCTTTCACCGCCTGAGCAATGTCATTTGTAACGGTACCGGTCTTGGGGTTCGGCATTAAACCGCGCGTACCCAAAGCTCGTCCGAGTTTACCGACATGTCTCATCACGTCGGGAGTTGCAATACAGACATCAAATTCAAACCATCCGTCTTCGATCTGTTTAATATAATCTTCTAAACCGGCATGATCAGCGCCTGCTTCTTGAGCCTCTTTGACTTTTTCACCTTCAGTGAGGACCAAGACGCGAACCTTTTTGCCTGTTCCATGCGGAAGGATTACCGTTCCGCGAATATTTTGATCGGCATATCGGGGGTCAACACCAAGGTTCAGTGTCAATTCGATTGTTTCATCGAATTTGGCATTTGCGGCTTTTTTGATCAATTCGATACCGTCGGCAAGAGCGTATTCACGAGTCTTGTCGATCAGTTCCTGATTTGCCGAATATCGCCTACTATGATTCATTAATTCTTGCCTCCAGTTAACCTTCAACCTTTAATCCCATGCTTCGGGCGGTTCCAGCGATCATACGCATGGCCTGCTCGACGGTATGGGCGTTTAAATCTTTCATCTTCATTTTGGCAATTTCCTCAAGATCTTTAGATGATACCGTGCCAACTTTTTCTTTGTTGGAAACCGGCGAACCCTTATCGATCTTGGCTGCTTTTTTGAGTAAAACGGCTGCGGGGGGTGTTTTGGTTATAAATGAAAACGACCTGTCCGCGTATACCGTTATCACTACAGGAATGATCAAGCCCATTTGATCCTGGGTCTTGGCATTATAAGCTTTACAGAATTCCATAATGTTCACACCGTGCTGCCCAAGAGCCGGGCCGACGGGAGGAGAAGGATTAGCCTTTCCTGCAGGAAGCTGTAACTTGATCAATGCTTCTACTTTCTTTGCCATACTACTTTTACCTGTTTTTAGGTTTTATCGTTCTTATTTCTCTTTTTCCACCTGAAGGTAGTCAAGTTCAACTGGCGTTGATCGCCCGAAAATACTGACCATTACCTTCAGTTTGCGTTTCTCTTCGTTGATCTCTTCAACAACACCGGAGAAATCAACAAAAGGTCCGTCAACAACTTTAATGGGCTCGCCCACTTTAAAAGGTGTTGCCATGACCTCCCGGCCGTCTTTTTTCTCGACTTCGCCAAGGATACGCGCTACTTCTTTATCTGTCAATACCTGAGGAATACCTTTTGAACCGACGAAACTGATCACGCCGGAGATATTCTCTACAAAATATTTGGTTTCCGCTGTCATGTCCATTTTGATCATTATGTACCCGGGATAGAAAACTTTTACGCGCGTGCGTTTTTTTCCGTCCCGCATTTCCACGACATTCTCGGTCGGGACAAGGACATTCTCGATGGATTCGGCAAAACCGGAAGCTTCCGCTTCAAAAAGAATACGATCGGCAACTGCCCGTTCTTTTCCGGATAATGCTTTCAGGGTATACCATTTCATTGTATTACATCCAATCAATTAGTTTTCGCACCAGTGTTCCAACACCAAGGTCAACCAATGCAATGAAGAGCGTGATAAAGATCGAAAAGACCAAAACCACACCGGTTGATGATCTCAGATCATCCCATGTCGGCCAGTTCACTTTCTTCATCTCGAAGCGAACACCGCTAAAAAACTCTTTTATTCTTTCAAACAATTTCATCTGTTTGTCCTCGTTTGTTTTGCAGGTCTGGAGGGATTCGAACCCCCAACTTGCGGTTTTGGAGACCGCTGCTCTGCCAATTGAACTACAGACCTGTCACACTTTTAGCGTGTTTCTTTATGCATTGTATGCTTTTGGCACCACGGGCAGTACTTTTTATATTCCACGCGCTGAGGATGTTTACGTTTGTTCTTCGTTGTCGTATAGTTACGACGTTTACATTCCTCGCATGCCAAAATGATGTTATTGCGTATTTTTTGTCCTGCCATAATGCTCTATGCCTTTATTCAATGATCTTTGTT
>CAYVLJ010000182.1:0-3146 GCA_964452375.1 uncultured bacterium
GCATAGCTTGTTCTTTATTTTCAGCTGTTTGAATAAGATCCATAACCCAATCTATACGTTTTGAGATCGATGCGCTATACCAAATATTTCCTCGTTTCATCCCTTCATTGACAGCTTTTCTTGCATCATCGATCAGTTTGTCGATATCCTCTTCTCCTTGAATTGCTTTTCCGATCACAATTGCAATGGCTGAAGCTCCGGCAATGGCAATATTGGTATTGTGAGTTGCTTTACATGATCTCTCAACAGCATCCAATGTGCGTTCTAATTCACCTTTTCCGTAAATACCGACAGTACCTACACGCATACAGGCTCCGTTCGTATCTCCAACCATTCCCGACTCTTCAATCGATTTGCCGTTTCGTATCATATTTAAAGCCCTCAACGTACTGGGGCCTGCCACATTATTGTTAAAAATACCAAGATCCTCAGCCCATTTGATCAAATGCCCGGCGATATTCATGGGGGCTACTTCACCTTTTTCAATAATTGAATCGGCAATGGCCAGGGTTTGCTGAGTATCATCGGTAATTTCCCCGGCAACCATCCCTTTATGGATCAAATGATCTGCAGGTGCCGGTAAAAATGTTTCAATCTTTCCGAATCTTGATCTGATCTCTTCCGGTGACATCATTGATGAAGGCATTCCCATTGAATCGCCCGCAGCAACTCCGATCAAACAACCTTTTATTTTGTTTTTGATTTCATTCATTATTCTTCTTCCAATTTTCCTATCTTAACTATAGGTGTTGTAATTTTTTCAATAAGATTTTTAAATACTGATTCTGAACAGGATATTAGAACGCAAGTTGAAGGTCCTGCTGATTTATCAACATTAATATTGAGTTTTTTGTTGGGAATAAGCAATAGATCAGATGTTTCTGCCATTTCCTTAGCTTCATAAGCTATACCATGCGATCCGACAGGAAGCATATCATGAATACCGGGCATTTTACAGAGTGTTTGCATGCTTTCCTGTGAAATTATCTCCGGATCATCAAGTGATATGACATCATCGGGTCCTGATTTTGGAATCCCGACACATGCTATGATATCTCCAGCCATACTCGAACCGGGACGAAGATCGTTTTTATGCACCATACCGACAATTGTTGTTCCAATCCCCGTCATATTTGTAGGTACATTATCTTCTGTGGAACCCGAAACCGGAAAATCTTCTCCAAGTCCTGCAGCAAATAGTTCTTCCTTAACTCCTCTTAAAATTTCTTTTCCAATTTCATTCATTGGCATTGTTAACATGTCAAAAGCGCAGACCGGCGTTGCACCCGAAGATAAAATCTCCAAAAGCGGTACCCGAATTGCAAAACGACCTGAAATATAAGCGGGGATTTTTACCGTATCACCTTCCATGGGGCCAATGCCGCCGTCAGAATCAACAGCAATTACCATATAATGTTGATCACTTATTCTGATCAATGTCAAATCTCTGATCTTTTTAATAAAAACATCCTGTTTTATTTCTTTGAAAGTATTATATATTGTTTCAGTAGTGATCATCATAAGTTTAATTCCTCGTTCTGTAAATCAACCGAGAATTTGCTTTTATCTCCCCTTACGATCGTTTTGGCATATTCCAATATTTCTCCGTTTTTCAAATAAGTGATCCTTTGCAGAAGAAATGCGGGAGAATATTCCGGTATATCGAGCATTTCACCCTCAAACTTTGTAACTGAAACCGCACGCATGGTTTCAGATGCCTTATCTATCTTTATTCCATATTCATTCATTATCGTTGAAAACAATGATTTATCTTCCAAATTCTTATCAAGCAAATTCGGTAAGTATTCGATGGGTAAATATGAAGTTTGTATCATTAAGGGCAAATCATCAACAAAGCGTATTCTTTGGATGATATACACTTCAGTATCTTTTTCCACGTTGAGTTTTTTTGCTATATTAAATGACGCTTCAATAATTTTTGCTTGCAATATCTTACTGTGAGGCACCTTATTTAATCCAATGATCTCTGAAGTAAGACTTAAAGATGCGGTAATACTCAAAGTTACGCTTTTATTACAAACGAAAGTGCCTTTTCCCTGCACTCTTTGAGCTAAGCCCCAATTCACCAAGGCCCTTATGGCTTTTTGAACGGTATTTCGGCTGATATCATATTTATCGACCAATTCGTTCTCTGAGGGCAATTTATCTCCGGGTTTAAGTTCACCACTTTCTATCATTCCAACCAGCAACTCTTGCAATTGATAGTAAATAGGAACAAAACTTTCTTTATCAATGTCCTTTGACGTCATTTCTTACCTTAAATAGTATGTTTGTGTTTTTTCCAGTATTCGTTTTTTCGTATCCTCAAAAGAGACATGTATCTTTAATTCAAGATAACCTTCTTTATAAAGCTCTTTATCGTCCACCTCGGTTTTCCATATCGCGTTTGGGGTGTACCAATTTCCGACTGTAGAGTAATTTGCCCACCCGGAACGAAATCCGGGATAAAATATTGCCGTATCCCCTGCCAAGCTCTCCGCATCGAGTAACCATTGGGCATCATTGCAAATATTTTCCGGTATTGAAATATGGATACGAACCGGTAGATCGATCGGATTGACCAAAGATTCAAGATCTATATCTGAAATCGGTTTTTCTTTGTTCTCCGCATATACGCGGCCATTTTCTTTATATAAAGATTCGTCTTTCCAAAGATTATCCAGCATACACGAAAGGGCCTGTATTCTATCCATACTGATCCGGGAAGTCCATTCAAGTTCTTCACCAGTGTCAAGATCGTACAAATATACATCTTTTACGCCCTTTGGATTGATAGTTAATATGCCAATTTCCTGAGCGGATGTATGCTTATCAGCTTCTTTGATCACACCACCGGTACTTCCCATCACCAGGTATCGGATACCATCAATTTCACCTTCATCCTGATCGTAATGATAATGCCCTGCGATAACTGCATGAGTATCATATTCTTTTAGGATGTCATGAATTGGTTTCCAGTTCTGCCAAACATACCAGTGAGGATGATGGACCAAAACAATGGTTCCATTTTTTTGTTTGTTGTTTTTCAGATCTTCTTTAAGCCATTCCAACTGATCTTTATTGATCTTATTCAGGAATATCGAGCCCTAACGAGGGTCGGTATGAAGATTTTCCATTGAATAAAG
>CAYVLJ010000183.1:0-3119 GCA_964452375.1 uncultured bacterium
AGAGCAAGCATGCCTTTACCTGGAAGATATTGTTGTTCCTGAACCATTCAAAACATCCCTATGCGACTTCTCGCCCAAAAACTGGATGAAAAAAATATCGGCGTTTATACCCAGCATCCCGGACTCGTCAATACGAACCTCAGCCGCTCGGCCGGATGGCTTTCCAAACTAATTTTCAACCGGATGGGCACAACACCGGAAAAAGGCGCCGAAACCCTTATCTATCTTGCCGAAACACCCAGCGATGAACTGGTCTCCGGCGAATACTATACCAAAAAACACGTGCAAAAGATCACCAATGAAAGCTATGATCTTGAGATGGCTGACAAATTGCTTGATCTAATAAAAGGTTATTTGAAAAAATATGTCACGGAAACATCATTGATCTTTCCGTAAAAGACCTCACACAAAGGCACCAAGAACGCCAAGTACCACAAAGAAGAATATTTTTATTCCACAAAGGTACTTAAGACTTGGCAAGAATAAGCGCAAAGAGGACAAAGGTAGCAAAGAATTTTTTGAGTTCTTTGTTCCCTGGCGGAAAATATTACAGTGATCTTGTGGATCTTTGTGGATAAAAGTATCCTTAGTGGCTTTGTGGTACTTTGTGACTTTGTGTGAGGTATTTAAAAGGAGAATAATATGAAACGCATCACCGGCATCATGCTCTTATGCCTGTTGCTGACAGTATTTGGTTTTGCCCAAGTGCCTCCGAGCAATGAAGAGCCCGTAGAGAAAAAAACGGAGACCCCGGAAAATCAATTTACACCCCCGGAGTGGATCCAGGGTTTATGGACAGACTTATTTTTTATCACCAGCTGGGAGTTCCTGGAGACGGACGTGCTGTTGGACGATCTCAGTTTCAAAGAAACCTATGGCACCGAGGCCCTGTTGAAAACGCAAATCACTGATACGGAATACAGCTTCAGCATCGAGATCGACAGCACCGTGTATGCTTATGTCTTTGAAAAGGTCTCTGACATGATGATCACCTACACGCGCTATTCGGATGGCGAAACGGAGGGGCCAGAGGATTATTACAAGAATGACCTGTGGTGATCTGTAAACGCTATCCCGTAAAAAAGGTGAAAAAATGAAACGCATTATCTTTGTGTTATGCCTGACCCTTCTCTTATCTTCAATGATCAGTGCAGAGGATAAAACGCTAAGCACGGAACCCGTTTTTCAGCCCCCGGAATGGATCCTGGGGACCTGGACGGACCTCCTGGCCATGATGAGATATGACTTCCGCTCAAATGACGTGCTGCTGGGTTATGGCGACCAAGGTGTCAGTTTCGGAAAGATGTTGCCTCCGGAGGAGATCACGATCGAAGAATGCAGCGATTCGATCTATGAATTTTCTGTGCCCTCCACGGACGGCCGGGTGCATTACCTGTTCTCGCTCAGCACAGCCGGCAGCATGATGCTGCAACTCCAAAGCGATACGATCATCGGACCGGTCATGCTGTTCAAAGAAGAATAGTGACCGATCACAGATCACAGATCACAGAAACAAAGGAGGAAAATATGAACCGCATCATCAGCATATTACTCCTGATATTGATACTTACGGCAACGGCATTGACACAGGAAGAGCTCAGTCCGGAATAGCTGCTGCAAAGAAAAATGGCCATCGCCGCCCGGCAATTCCGTCCCCCGGAATGGATCATCGGCACCTGGGAAGACGGAATGGGCTATATTGAATATGCATTCAGGGAACGCGACGTTCTTACCGTCTTTGGTGGATATTCAACCAGTTTCAAATCGATCTATGAACCCTATCTTATCGATTCTCACGGCAATTCAACCGAATATGAGTTCACGATCAAGATCGCTGAAACCGAGCAGACCTACCGATTTACCAGGGTGACCGACAGCACCCTGAACTATAATCTGATCACCAACGGCGTTGAAACGGGCGATATAAGACTGAAGATAAAACGCTGATAAGCACCTTTTTAGGTGCGGATCACGAAGTTCAGGTCAAAGGGGTTCATTTTAAAAAAAGGTTTTTATCCCGAAAAGAATGCGTATTATTCAGCATATAATATGTTCTGACTAATGATAGATGGAAGGAGGATCGCAATGAGAAGATCCCTGCTTGTTTTATTGTGCTTGCTCACGCTCGCTGGCGCGTTCACGGGCTGTAATTTATTTACCAAGGACGTCATGTCCGCCATTGTTTACGTCCAGCATTATTATACCGGCCGCCGTGCGCCCGACTGGGATGTCATAACCGTACCCAGCATCTGGCTGAGCGGTCAGGTAAGCGGTAGCAAAATGCCGGCGTTCGACTATCTGCAGGTCAATGACAAGCAGATCAGCGGTAGGGATATTTATTTCTTTGAACAGGGCTATGTGCGTTTTGATTCCTATCAACGTGTCTGGCAGGACAGCATCGCCGCGCCGGGGTTCTACCCGATGACGGTTACCCTGGCGACCGATATCGGCGAACTCGTCGGCTCGGTCGAAATCCCGGATACGCTAAGCACCCTGACGATCAGCGTTTCAGACACCGTTCCGCTGGGAACTCCGGTCACGGTCTCCTGGACGGGAGGCAATGCCGACTATTATTATGTCTGGTATTACCATTTATGGGAAGAAGCGGAATGGTACTGGCTGGGTTATTCGCGCGATACGGTGGTGGCAGGGAACAGCGTGACCTTTGACAGCACCTATTTCACTAAGAATGCCGAACTCGGTGATTTTGAGGTCTATCCCGTCAACGGTCCCATGCCAGCAGCGGGCGCAATACCCAATATGAGCGGCGACGGTTCGGGATTCCTGTATTGCGATAACAAAGAGATCAGCTCCGACGTCCTCATCGTCTTCGGCGAAGGCATCAATATTCCCGACTTCGGCAAACGCCCCGCTCATTTGACCCCCGTCAAAAGCACTCCCGAAAGCCGGAAAAAAGCCATTGCAAAACGACTGGGAATGTGAGAAGAAGGTCGATCTACAGCGCCCCAAGAATTCGGAGCTTCGGAGATTAAAAATCGTCGAAGCAGAGATATCTGTTCATGGTGCAGAATGATGAATGATGGATTATACTTGAAGTCTGGGGTCTGTAATCTTCTTCAACCCCTCGACCAGCTCGGGGTTGGTATTTACCGGATCTC
>CAYVLJ010000184.1:0-2483 GCA_964452375.1 uncultured bacterium
GATCCGGACGACCATTCAAACGGCATTTATCGGCAATAATGTCGTGCCGGTTAGAACAGTCGCTGAAGCCTACTCAATGGCACGCGTTTCACCGGGCACGATCGAATTGACCGGAATGCCGGTTCACAGACCGAAAGAACAGGGTCTTCCAAAAGATGCCAACGTATTGCTCTTTAATGATGGGGCTGTCTTTGGGCGCTGTGCCGCTGCACGTCGAATTATCGGCGAACCGAATGTTGACCTGAAAGAATATTCCGCCAAAATACGTGAAGCGATCTACGGGTCACGATACCGTAAAATGTATCATGCCGAAACCGTTGTTGGGCTGGATGAAGATTTCATGGTTAAAGCTCACTTGCTTATTCCTGAAAACCATGAAAATATTCTTTTATCATGGATGCTTAATTTTCAATATTTCAGCGATGAGATCAAAGCCCTGTATAAGAATTCCCGTGAGTTGAAAGAAGGAGATATCTATATCTTTTCAGACCCCGATTGGAAACATGAAGATCACCCTCTTGGCCTAACATTCTTTGACCCCGAATATAACTGTGCCGTGCTTTTGGGTATGCGCTATTTCGGTGAGCACAAAAAAGGCACATTGACCCTCGGTTGGGGAACGGCCGCACGTAATGGTTATGCTTCCTGTCACGGCGGCTTAAAACGCTACAATCTTGATAAAGCAAATTACACGGTAGCTGTATTCGGACTTTCGGGCTCCGGTAAATCCACCATTACTCACGCAAAACACGGCGACAAATACGATGTAACCGTTCTTCATGATGATGCCTTCATTATCAATGCAGATAAAAAATATTCCATCGCGTTAGAACCGGCATATTTCGATAAAACCCAGGATTATCCCATGAACTGTGAGGATAATAAATATATTTTGACTCTTCAAAATTGTGGTGCCATTGAATATGAAGACGGTAAAATCTATCCGGTCACCGAAGATCTTCGCAATGGGAACGGTCGCGCGGTAAAATCAAAATTATGGACACCCAATCGTGTAGACCGCGTTAACGAACCGATTAATTCAATTTTCTGGTTAATGAAAGATCCTACCATTCCTCCTGTGATCAAATTGGATGGCGCTTCTCTTGGATCGTCCATGGGCGCAACCCTTGCAACAAAACGTACAAGCGCCGAACGTCTGGCACCGGGTGTTGACCCCAATGCTCTGGTGGTCGAGCCTTACGCCAACCCTTTCCGCACTTATGCGCTTGAATTGGACTATAAACGCTTTAAAAAACTCATTGAAGACGGTGTAGATTGTTATGTATTGAATACGGGGTTCTTTATGGGCAAGAAAGTCGAACCCAAACACACACTTGGCATTATCGAATCCATTATTGAGAAAAAAGCCCAATTTAAAGCATGGAAACCGTTTGAGGATATTGAGGTCATGGATATTGAAGGTTTTGACACCTCATTGGACAATGAAGAATACCGTAAAGAATTCATTGCCCGTTTCAATGACCGCATTAGATACATTGCTTCATGTGATACTGAAAAAGGCGGTATGGATAAATTACCGGAAGATGCGTTGGCTTCGTTGAAAGCTGTGATTGAAAAGCTGAAATAAAAATCTTAAATATTCCAATAATCCAGAGACAAGGCTCAACTTCGCAAGGCTATGGTGAGTCTTGTCTCTGCTGTATTTATCACTCATTATTTCATGAGGATCATCTTCAATTTATCAACGGTTTTGCCATTTACTTGCAAAGCGCAAATGTAAACACCCGATGCTAAACGAGATGCATCCCAAGTCAATTCATATCTGCCCGCATCAACATCTTTATTGATCAATTCATCAACCAGAACACCACGCATATCATAAACGCTCAGTTTTAATCGACTAAATTCCGACAGCTGAAATCTGATCGTTGTTCTGGGGTTGAAAGGATTGGGATAATTTTGTTCCAGACTGTGATATTGAGGGATACCGGTCTCATCGTCTATCGCCAGTCCGTATGCTGAGAATTGAAAATAATCTCTCAACAACGCTGTGCGATTTGCTTCGGGATAAACCGTTTCGAGGGGAAAACCCAGCACCATGATCTTTCCCTCTTGAGATCCGCCCGGGAACATCCCTTCAAAAATGATCCCGGCTGCACCGGTATTACACCCCGTATACTTCAAAAATGTCTGAGCATCATTTAAGGGCGTAAATACATCCGGATATCGAACATTATATGTTCCGTGTGTTCCATTATCGAATGAGAATGACGAAAGATCGGAAAAAACGGTATCGTTTGAACTCACATCAACTTTATAATATGTTCCGGCGGTATTGTTCGGTGCATCCTGAGCATAGGCAAGATGTAAATAATTATGACAAAATGCTTTATCGGAGGCACTTCCTTTATAATCAAGATCCCACGCGATCTCCGCACCGGAAACAAATACGTTTCCACCTGCCTTAAGATAATTTTCAATGATATCCTGTTCAGCATCACTGAATGTTTCATCAGCTGTAC
>CAYVLJ010000184.1:2515-3008 GCA_964452375.1 uncultured bacterium
AAAACTAAGCAATCCACCGGATAAAGCTTCATTGGTCGCTGAGACCAAAGTATAACCATTTGCCCAAACCGCCTCGGCATGCTGACGGATAAAGTCCCGGCTATTCCCCGTCGTGCTGCGATCAAAAGCATTTACGATCAAGACCGGCTGTTCCATGGTCGTCACGGAAATGGCCAGCATGTCGGATAAAGGTCCCGTGCCGGCAGCATTAATGCCGGCTATCTTCATATAATAACAACTGTCCGGCGCCAGACCGCTGATGATCATATTTGATGTATCACAGCTGGTTGTATCGGAAAAAGATATTCCATCAAAACTGTAAACGACCATAAAAGAATCGATCCCGGAATTATGCCGGGTTTTTAAACGAACACTGCCGAGCTCATCGGCAGGCAAAAGCGCCAACGAGATCAATTTATCGGGAGCTACAGGTACATAAGTATCGAAATACCACGCTGCCGTCCAAAGTTCTTCACCCTGAATGCGAACCTTC
>CAYVLJ010000185.1:0-3007 GCA_964452375.1 uncultured bacterium
CCTCCTTTAACCCGCAGGCCCTTGACCGAACCGGTATAGCCGAAAGATGTACCCTTGTAAGAAAAGGCGAACAATCCGTAAGAGCCATTCGCACAGTAAACAGTTTCGTCATTGCCAAAGGCAAAATCCTGTTCATCGTTCTCACCGTTATACGTGAATTGAGTTATAGAATCAAGGGCTGAACCATCAAATTCATATGTTCTCATTCCGTCATAATCATTGGCCAGGTAGATCGTGCCCTCCTTGACATCCAGTCCGTAGATCGAACCCCCGTCGTCGACCTCTGCGATCAGTTCAAAACCAAGGCTTGTAAAAATCGTAACTTCGACGGTTCCGCTCAGATCGCCGCCATTGCTGGTGACATTGATCGTTTCGCTGTATGAATCCGACGATAAAGCACTTGTTGCGGCTGTCACTGTGATCACCTGGCTGCTGCCCTTGGTCAAAGAAAAACTGCCGGGTGATACGCTCAACCAATCGGCATCTTCCGTCACTGACCCTGTCAGCAAGCTGTCTCCGTTATTTGCAATTGTAAATTGATATGCTGCAGTATCAGGATCACTCCCATTTTCTACACTGCCGTAATCATGGGAAATCGTCCCGGCAAGCAATACCAGTTCAGCCGGTGTTTCATAGCTGCCGTATGTGTAAGCTCTAATTCCAGCATCGTCATTTGCGAGGAAAATAGTTCCGTCAGGTCCCACGGCAACACCTTCAGCATTATCGCCGTCATCGATATGCGCCGTGTTGGTAAATGAAAATCCATCGTATGTATACGCACGTAGTCCATCAGTATCGTTGGCAAGGAAAATGACGCCGTCATCATTGATCGCTATTCCTTTGGCATTACTAGCTTGATAAATATGAGCCGTATTGGTGAATGTTGACCCGTCATAGGTGTAAGCTCGAAGCCCATCACCATAGTTGGCCAAAAAGATGGTTCCGTCATGACCAATGGCAATATCATATGCTCCTTCTTCATCAATGATATAACCGGCAGATGTGAATGAAGAACCATCATAAGTGTAGGCACGTAAGCCGTTACGATTGTTGGCAAGGTATACCGTACTATCCGATTCGACCGCCACTTCATAGGCTTGGTCACCATCATCAATATGAGCAGTATTGGTAAAGGACGAACCATCGTAAGTATATGCGCGAAGTCCATCATCAAAATTTGCCAGAAAGATCGTTCCGTCATCGGCGATCGCAACACCCAGTGCGCGACCACCGTTGTCGATGCTGGCGCTAAGCGTGAAAGATGAACCGTCATAGGTATAAGCTTTTAGCCCATTGGAGTAATTTGCCACAAAGACCGTACCATCGGAACTTACCGCTACATCCCGCACATCGGAACCGGGATCAACATGAGCCGTATTGACAAAACTTGAACCGTCATAGGTATAAGCCCTTAATCCGTCGGAATCGTTGGCTAGAAATATGGTACCGTCCGCAGATACGGCGATATCCCATGCGGCGCCTCCATCGTCAATGTTGCCGGCGGGTGTAAACGCAAAAGATTGATCTGCCGTACTGTCTTTCCCGATCAAATAGGGGTAGCCACTATTCTTTTCAGGGTCCATATCCCAGATGCTTATAAAATCCCAATCGGCTGAGGTGTAGGTCGTTTCGTTTAACATTTCAGACGTCGTTTTTCCTGTTCCGCCTTCGGAGGCACTTTGACCGGAGGTTTCCGTATCCCAGAAACAATTGGCGTTCGTACCGCCGGTTTGTGTTCGGCCAATAAACCCGCCGGTATAGGCACTGCCGGTCACGGTACCGACGCTGTAACATTTTTGAATATGAGCGTTATCGGTATTATTGCCGACAAGTCCACCCGTCATGGTATTTGTACCGGTAACGTCGGCAGTACTGTAACAATCCTCTATCAGGGCGCCAGCTTCAGCATTGTTCCCCGACAGCCCCCCTACGATCTGGGCACCCGTTACACTGCCTTCGCTATAACAACGTGCAACAACAGCTGATCCGTCAGGATATCCGGTATTGGAATTGGCCCCCGTAATGCCTCCGACATATTGAAACTCCGAATAGGATGTATTACCATAAACATCTGCTATAGCACTGCAATATAACATTCTGCTGTGCAGGTTATGTCCATTTAACCCGCCGACATAGCGCTCCCCCGATACGCTGCCATTAACATGGCAATTGCTGATCAAAGAGCTGCTGTCTGCTTCTCCGACCATACCGCCCGTCCGATGCCCGCCGCTAATATCGATACTATCCAGACTCAAATTTTCTATTTTAGCTCCTGCAATATAACCGAATAATCCGATATAGTCTTGATCAGAACGGTCAATATATAATCCGAGGATATGATGTCCATGTCCATTATATACACCGGAAAATCCTTGAGTTTCTTTGCCGATCGGCATCCATCCGCAATTACTGTCCCAGGTTTCTATGGCCGGACTTGCCGCAGAGAAGTCAATATCGGCCGTTTGATCATAATATTTATCCCATTCAGATGTATTTTGACTTATCCAGTAAAGATTTTGCCATGAAGTGATCTGATAAGGGGTTCCTGAACTTCCATCACCGCTTGGTGCTGTTGCCGTTTGAGCAAACACCAGATTTATAACGGTAATCAGAATCAACAAGGTTAACAAAATTCGCTTCATAATTATCTCCTTTTCCTTTTATTTAGTTGCTATTAATTGATCAATTAATACTTTGCTACATTTAGTTGACATCATTTAGAGCAGCTTATTTTTGAAAAACAATTACAAATAGATAAAACTATCCCCCACAAAAGAATATTTTTTAATTCGGTTTTCACCATGTCCCTATTATTAATTATTTCCTTAAAATGTATTAAAAAACCGAGACTAAGTCAAATAGAATATTATATAAACAACATCCTGATTACAAGGGTGTTGCAAAGATTTTCCTATCATATTTTTTGCACACAAGCCCCATACAACCCGCATCATTACTACCTAAAATCCCTAAAAACACAAACTTCACCGCAGCTGACACATCATTC
>CAYVLJ010000186.1:0-3007 GCA_964452375.1 uncultured bacterium
GAGGCTCGAATATGATCTCAGGCTGGACGGGTATGCCGCCAATGATCTAATATTCACCCACCTCATGCCTTTGAACGAGACCAAGTTCAGTTCTTCCATCGAAGTTGGATACTTGTTCACCAAGAACCTCCAGGTCGGTGTGGGCTATGCCTTCAACAGCTTTGAAGATCCCGATTTTTCCGCACTGAATTATACGCTGAGGAACTTCTTCCTGACCATGCACATGAAGTTCTCTGAAGATATATTTAATTGGAAATAAATCTTTCAATTTGAGCAAATTCTAAGCTTAAAATCACTTTCTGTATTTTTCCGCAAATAGAGGTCAATATTTAAAATTATGTCATTTGATCAATTTATTAATATTGTGTTAATTTGTGCAATCTTTATTATAAAAAACACCCGTATACTCAATAAAAATAATAATTTGTAATGTATACTATATATTAATATTAACATAACTCTTACAGTTCCTTAAATTTCTCATAACTGATTATTAATCCAATAATTGTAGTCAATGAAAGTACATTGTTATAGATTTATCCAAGAAGACACTCATTTGTCGATAGGGATAATATGAATACTCTGCTCTCTCAGGACCGGACCCCCAAGCCGGAATGCAGGCGTTATACGTTTTTTAGGTGTGGTGTTTATATAATATTATTCATGTCTTTGATCTCTTCATTATTATTTGCCCAGGAATCCTGGCCGCTAAGTAATGATTGGGTACCCATGCTGACAGGGGATTGGACATTTTATGAAGATTCACCTGATGTTTCGCAGGGTCATATCGATCTAATCACCGATGCATCCGGATCTGCCAGCTATTACGCATCCACAACGACAAGTCTTTTCTTTAGAATAACCCTAAAAGAATCCCCGGTTCGCAAGCAGGGAGATCTGCAAAGATCTTCATGGTCTATCATGTTAGATGTCAATGAAGATAATTTTATGGACTGGTTCATCATTGTGGGAGGTATTTCCGCAACACTTGAGACCTTTCCAAATTCCTTAACCTATCCTGATAACGATCCTGATGGGACTGCAAACTGGTCCGTAGCTGAGCCATATCAAACCAGTGGTCATGTACGGGTTGTGGCGGCACCAACGCCTTTGTATCCCGACGCCGTATACATGGATGTTCAAGTACCCTATACCGCCCTTCAAAAAACGGGATTTACCAACAGTATTAACTATAATACCTCTTTTAAGATGATCTATGGCAGTTCAACCAGCGAATCAACCAATCTGACGGATATTATCGGAGGTTCAACAAGCATCGATCAGGCGTTTGCCGCTTCAACGATCTATACACCTTCTAATCCGACAGTCTACGGAAAGATCTACGATACACGCGATCCGGCTCCTTCCAGCAATGCCGGTATTTGGTACCGAAATGAAACATTGACCGTTACCGGGTCGGGCTGGCCTTCTTCACTGTCAATTTATTATAACGGCGGACAACGAAATGTGCGAATACTGGACCAAACCAGCTCGATTGTTTGGAGCGGCGTTCTAAGCACAACGACTTCAGGTACCTTTAGCAATTTTTCACTTTGGACGATCGGCCCCACTGTCCTTCCGGGTATATATACGATCCAGGCAGAAGATCCTCGATCGCCCGGGACCTACAATACTTACGATCATTTTGAGATAAAAGCACCGGTCATCTCTGTTAGAAAGATCACGTCAACACCCGACGTTGCTTCGGGAGGGAATGTCAATTATTCAATTCGTATCAAAAATACGGGTAATGTTGCCGGTACACTCTCAAGCGTTGTGGATCTGTTACCCACGGGATTCGGTTATGTAACGGGTTCCAGCAGCGGACTGACAACGGCGAATCCGACCATCAATGGCGATCAGATCACATGGACGGGATCCTGGTCGGTAGGAATTTCTGATAGCCTCACACTTGACTTTTTAGCTACAGCAGCCTTAACCCGGGGTTCTTACCTGAATAATGTGACCATATCCGGCAGTAATTTCGCTGTGATCAGCACGGGGCCCACGGCAGAAGTAACTGTCACCGGTCCAATACTGACCTTGAATAAATCAGTTGATAAAGCCTCAGCCGGACCGGGAGAGATCGTTACTTATACCGTCAATTACAGCAATACCGGTGACGGAAACGGCACATTCATATTCATTCTGGAAACAATACCTGAAGACACGGAATATGTCACAAATTCTGCCAGCGGTAGTAACATGACGATCTTATATAGCCATAATAACGGCATCAGTTACGACAGTGATCAAACGGCACCTGTCACAAATCTATCATATCAATTATCAGGCAGCCTGGCTCCCGGCGCAAGCGGGTCGGTAAGTTTCCAGGTTATAATAAAATAATAATTACGGAGGTAAAAAATGAAAATTCAAAAAACAATACGCACGATCATCTTGAGTCTGTTGCTCTTGAGTTTTGGCGCCCTTCTTTTTGCACAGGGTATTCCTAAACTGGAGTTGACGATCGTTGATGAAAAGATCAACCAGACCCAGGCTGAAAAGAGCGGACAAGCAGCGATCAGCTATAAACCGGGCGATGTTATTCGCTATACGATCATTGCCAGCAATACAGGCGACGGTATGCTGAACAATCCGCTGATCACAGATCCCATTCCCCGGGGAGTCAGTTATAAACCTTACAGTGCAAAAGGTCAAAATACCGAGATCACTTTTTCGGTCAATGAAGGCAGATTGTTCCAGTCCTGGCCTCCGACCTATACCGTGAAAAATGAAGAAGAGGAAATTATTACAAAATTGGCTTCACCTGATATGGTGACCCATGTCAGATGGGAGTTAAAAACTCCACTGGCTCCCAACCAGAGCCAACAATTGGAATTTGAAGTAATTGTAAAGTAAGACCCTCCTTCGCCCCGAATTGTCGGGGCTACGGAAGGGTAGGCGTAAAACGCAAAAAGTAGAAAGCAAAAAAATAGAAACAAAGAAATAACCAAAAGGAGTTCTACCATGAGAACCAAAGTGTTTCTGATCACCCTCCTGACAG
>CAYVLJ010000187.1:0-2989 GCA_964452375.1 uncultured bacterium
AGCAAAGCGGATCAGAGTGCTGGGATTAAAAGGATTGGGGTAATTTTGCTCCAGTTGGAATTCCTTGGGAATATCGGTCAGTCCGCTGATGATCGCGACGCTAAAGTTGCGGCTGTCGGTATTAACAGTTTCGTAATCCAGATCATGAGCTTCTACGCTCCAACTGTAATTGCCGTTTAAAGCAGCGTTCCAGATCCATTCGGTTTCGCTTAGGGTCTGCTGTAAAACCGTTGTGCCATTTGCCGCGTCGGTGAGGGTCAGGATATAGCTGATCTCATCGTGCTTATCCACATCATGGGCTGCTTCCCACGTGAATTGGATCTGCGTACTATCAAATTCTGCGCCGGGTTCCGGAGTGACAAGGGCAAAGAATTCGGGCGGATCATTCACGGGTGTGACCACAGTCAGGAATTCGCAGGAGTCGCTGTATTCTGCATCTTCGACATATAGGGTCAGTAGCTCCTGGCCATACCAGTCTGCCGGTGCCGATAATTGAAGATGGCCGCCGCTTAATGTGGCGATCACGGTATCTGCACCTATAATGGACCACGTCAAGTTACCGGCTTCATCGTCGATATCATGGACATAAGTACTCAGATCGTAGAGGGCTGAATGCTCGTCCTCAAGAAAGACGACATTTGAAAAGGGACTCAGCACGGGGGCATCGTTTACATTGATAACCGTGACGGCCATGCTGCCAATGGCGATATGACTTCCGTCGGTGACCACGCAGGTTAGCAGGGTTTCGCCATACCAATCGGGTGCGCCGTATAACCTGAGTTCCTGAAGTTCGTGATCGTAAAGTACATTAAGGCCCGTCACACTGGTGGCCGACTTTCCAATTGCGGATTCTTCGTAGAGCATAGAGTAGAGACTGACATTACCGTCCGCATTAAAGAACCATTGCAGTTCGCTGTCCGGTGTGTCGTTATCTTCAACCAGATCGTTCAACGCAATGACCATGGAGGTGTCATCCTCGTAAAAAGCGATGGGCGGCAGGCTGTCCAGTATAGGTGCTTCCCCGTCGTTGTTGGAGGGCAGGACCGAAAGCATCCACTCTTGCGTATCCGTGCTTCCGTTGCCATCGTCTGCCATCACCCGGATATAATGGGCGCCGATATCGGCTGAAGAAGGTGTACCCGAAAGAACGCCACTGCTGTCGTTCAATGTCAGAAAAGCGGGACCGTCTTCCAGTGTATAAACTAAGGCACTACCTTCATCCGTGGAATGGATATCGTATATATATTCCATGTCCGCCAAGATGGCGATAGGCGGCAGTGTGGTGATTACACTGGGTGTATTGATCACATGAAAACTAATGTTCGCACCGGCTGAGTCGTTATAAATATCATCATAAACATTCAGGTCAAACGACACAATGCCCACATCCGCATTCAGTGGTGTACCGATCAACGCAGTCGTGTCGGCGTTCCATGACAGGAAGTCGGGTAGATCGGGTGCTTCGATACGCAGTAGAGATCCTCTAAAATTGAGAATATCAATTGCGATGGACATGGCCTCATCCTCGTACACATAGCTGCTGTCGAGTTCCCCTATGACCTCCGGCGGTTCCAGCGCCATAATATAATCGGTGCGGGTGCGCGTATCGGTAAAAATTCCATCGGAGATGGTCAGCGTGACCGTATAGGTTCCGGGGTTGGTATAAATGTGGCTAGGATGTTGATCGCTACTGTTGTTGCCGTCGCCGAAATCCCAGGTCCAAGAGCTAATGGCTCCCGTACTCATGGGTGCCAGTGAACGGATCAAAGATTCTTGCTTAAGTGCAATGTTTTCTATGCCGGGTGCTGCCAGGGGACCCGGTTGCGTTTCGCGGATCTGATTGATATAGGCGATCTCACCCGTAGTACCGTTGATGGTACAAACATCCCAATAGCGGCCCGTACCGCTCGTGGGAACGGCCAGTGTTTGGATCAGTCCGGCCGCATCGTAGATCTGTACTACAGCGGAGGATTGAATAATTTCTTCGATGCCGGCATATTTGTAAATATAGTAATAATATTATAATTGATAGCGATTTGAATGTTTGGTTATTAAATATAGTAATAGTAGGTGCCGTCGACCATATCGTAAACGGTAATGGTCTCGGGACCGTAGCCCGTGACGTCATCCACATCCAGGCGGATATAAGGCGGTCCTGTTGAATCGCCTTTGCTGGAGTAATAGACATGATAGGCTGTGCCGTCGATGGGCGGTGTTTCCATGTGTGAATCCAGATCGCTGGGATTATCGTCCCAGGTCAGGACAAAGCGCATTTGTCCCGCCGCGATCGTGCCGTTCATGGCAATATCCAGGATATTGTCCTGATTGGCCAAAACAATGACATGATTATTGGTATAATCTGAATAACCCGAGGCTGTGGAGATAATCGTTTGGGTATTTGCCGTTGATAAGTCAGTAAACTGGATCGACAAGGGGTATCTGCCTGCAGTAGGTGTTCCAACGAACTCGGCATTTAGCATACCGTAGGGGACATCTTTAAGGAAATAGTAGCCTAAAGCGTCGCTTGTATCAGTAATACCTCCCAGAGAAACGATAGCGCCCGCAATGGGTTGGGCATTGGAGGCATTGGTCACATAACCGGAAAGGGTTGTGGCCGGGGGGTCAACCGTAAATCCGTTCACCATAAGATCGTAAAGACCGCTGGGATTATCCACGCGGACATTGTAGGTGCCAAGAGGTAAGGTCATGGGTGTTGTCCCGGTAATAAGGGTACTGTCCACCCACAGGCAATTCGGGATACAAATGCCACCGATCGAAGCAAGCGCGCCGGGATGAAAGTGCTCACCGCTGATCTCTAGCAGCAGTGAATCGCCTTCACAGGAGGAGCTGGGTGTGATGGCGGAAATATGCGGGGGTAATAAATCTGTTACCGTAAAATCGCCGAACAGCGTATCAGCCAGACCAGATAGATTGAGAACATACAGAACACGGTGATGAAGGAAAGTTTAATCCAGGTTCTTTTATTTTT
>CAYVLJ010000188.1:0-2922 GCA_964452375.1 uncultured bacterium
TATAGTACAGATACCGGAAAAACGCCAAGAACTCCGACGAATGGAGGAGTTCAACAAAACGGTTATCTGGTAGAATTCATAAAGTACAGATACCGCAAACACCCAGGTAACTCCGACGAATGGAGGAATTCAGTAAAACGATCATCAGATAGAATTCCTATAGTACAGATACCGGAAAAACGCCAAGAACTCCGACGAATGGAGGAGTTCAACTACGTAATAACCCGGGGTGAAACCCCGGGATAAACAATACGCAAAACCACCAACCCCGAGCTTGTCGAGGGGTTGAACTCCCATTGTCCATTGTAAATTTTCCATTATCAATTAAAAAACCCGTCGGTAGGACGGGTTTTTTTAAGATTCTATAAGAAGTTCTATTAGTTGACAGCTTCTTTGAGTTTTTTAGCAGCTTTGAATTTAACATTCTTAGAAGCGGCAATGTGAATTTTTTCTCCTGTTTTCGGATTTACACCTTCGCGAGCGGCGCGTTCAACAACAGCAAAGGTTCCAAGACCTGCGACTGCGAATTTTTCACCTTTTTTAACTTCTGCGAGCATGGTGGCTACGAAAGCATCAAGAACTTTTTCAGCTTCAACTTTTTTAACATCCGCGGCTTCCGCCAATACTTTCAACAGTTCATCTTTTTTCATTTTTTTTCTCCTTAGTTTGTTGATTAAACTGGACTGTTTTCTGTTCGTTCGTAAAAAAATAATGATTTTATTCCCATAAACAAAGGTTTTTTTAAGTTCTTGATAAGAATAAAATATCTATATATATTACTTCGCAATGAAGCTCGACAAACACAAAATTTCAGTTGTGATCCCGGTCTATAACCGGCAGCACAGCATACGCCGCGCCATCGATTCCGTCCTGACTCAAGAGCTGCAACCGGATGAGATCATCGTGGTCGATGACGGATCCGATGACGACACCACTTGGATATTGGACAGCTATCTTCCTAAAATACAGTTAGTTAGGCAAGAAAATAAGGGCGTTTCCGCAGCCCGTAATCGCGGAATTGAGACTGCTACCGGACGCTGGATCGCGTTTCTTGATTCCGACGATGAGTGGATGCGGGATAAGCTTTACAAGCAGATGAATTGTATGAAACGTGAGGGGAATTTACGCATTTCACAGACCGAAGAACGCTGGATCCGAAACAATATGCGGGTGAACCCCGGAAAAAAATATTCAAAAAAAAGCGGAAATATCTTCAGAGATTGTTTAAAAACCTGCATTGTGGGTGCTTCAACGGTCATTTGCGAACGCTCATTATTGGAAGAAATGAACGGTTTTGACGAGTCGCTGAAGGTCTGCGAAGACTATGATCTCTGGATCCGTATCGCGGCAAAATATCCCATTCCGCTTTTTTCCGAAGCCTTGACGGTAAAATACGGCGGTCACCCCGACCAGCTGTCCAACATGCCGGCCATGGACCGTTTTCGAGTGAAGTCCCTTGAAAAGATCTATGAAGAGGAAGACCTCACAACCAGGCAGCGAACCGAACTGCTGGACGAGCTGATCCTCAAGCTAAGCTATCTCTATGAAGGAGCAGTACGATCAAATCGTGAGTCGCGCCGATATTTGCAGGATTTGATGTATTATAAAGACCTGCGCGTCGGAATTTAAAAAACAAAAACAATAAATTGAGCGCTGAACACTGAAAGGGTGGGAAAAACAACAATGTCATCCCGGAAAATAATCCGCCAGTCCCAAAGGGACTCCTATGGAGTTGGCAGATTTTTTATCCGGGATCTCAATTATTGATCACTCCCTTATCTAATGGAGCAATGCAACTGTTTAGGTCCCGGATCAAGTCCGCATGACACGCATTTTTGAAAGTTTAATTTTTAAAATTGAAACGTCAAAAGCGCATAATCCATACATTATCCATTATGCTACTCAACTCTCAACTTTTTCTTCAATTGCCTTGATCAGCTTATCAAAGGGCTTAATGAATTTCTCAACGCCTTCATCTTCGAGTTGTTGGGCGATCTTGTTCATATCGATGCCGGCATTGGGGAGGTTTTTCAACAGGTTCTTGGCTTCATCAAGATCTTCTTCAATGCGGTTTGCGGGGTCGCCGTGATCCCGATAAGCCTCAATGGTCGCTCTCGGCATGGTATTGACCGTTGCATTTCCGATCAGGGGCTCTACGTATTTAACATCGCTTTCTTCGGGATTCTTGGTGCCTGTGCTGGCCCACAAAAGTCGTTGAACCTGGGCGCCCCGGTCCGATAAATCCAAGAAACGCAAACTCTCAAGAGATTGCCGGTAAATGCCGTATGCCGCTTTTGAGCAGGCAACGGCTGTTTTGGTCCTGAACACTTTATCATTTCCGTGTAACAGGGAATCGATCAACACATCGATGCGGCTGACAAAAAACGAGGCAACCGATGAAATTCCGTCAATGGGTTTACCGAGCTCAAGACGCTGTTCCAGTCCGCTCAAATAGGCGTCGATGACCTCTTCATAGCGCTTCAGGCCGAAGATCAGCGTCACGTTCACATTGATCCCTTCACGGATCAGTTCCGTGAGCGCGGGCAGTCCCCCTTTGGTCGCCGGGACTTTGATCATTACGTTAGGCCGGTCAAGCTGTTTCCAAAGGCGTTTGGCCTCCTCAACTGTGCCTGCCGTATCGTAGGCGAGGTGAGGATTGACCTCAAGACTGACAAAACCGTCCCGGCGTTTACGGCTTTCATAAACGGGACGGAACAGGTCCGCGGCATCTCGCACGTCTTCCTGACTTAGATTTTCGTAGATCTCCATGGGAGTAGCTTTGTCTTTTGCAAGAGACCGGATCTCATCGTCATAAATGCTGCTGTTCGCAATAGCTTTTTCAAAGATGGCGGGATTGGACGTGATCCCGCTGATCCCGTCCTCGTCTATCATTCGCTGCACTTGGCCGTTATGGATCAGATC
>CAYVLJ010000189.1:0-2859 GCA_964452375.1 uncultured bacterium
CCGGGATAATATCGCCTTTGATAGTACCCATCCGGATCGCAGCTTTAAGTTCCGCTTCCGTAAGTTCT
The DNA here is from genome assembly GCA_964452375.1 of uncultured bacterium. Classification (GTDB taxonomy): domain Bacteria; phylum Fidelibacterota; class Fidelibacteria; order Fidelibacterales; family Fidelibacteraceae; genus M50B103. The sequence goes on from CAYVLJ010000189.1 coordinate 69, forward strand.
TCACCCTCGAGGTATTTCTCAAGAAGTGAGTCGTCATATGAAGCGATCTCTTCAACAAGATGATAGCGGTACTCTTCGACCTTTTCTGCCATATCCTTGGGAATGGGACCGTATTCGAATTCCTGTCCGAGAGATTCTTCTTTATAAAGAATGGAACGGTTATTGATAAGATCGATGATACCGGTAAACATGTCTCCGGAGCCGATAGGTAAAAATACAGGCATCGGGTTAGCGCCGAGACGCTTGCGCATCATATCCAGCACATTATAAAAATCAGCACCTGCGCGATCCATTTTGTTTACAAATGCAATGCGAGGCACTTTATACGTGTTAGCTTGTTTCCATACGGTCTCGGACTGGGGTTCTACACCACCGACACCACAGAAAAGCGCAACAGCTCCATCAAGAACACGGAGGGAGCGTTCAACCTCGGCCGTAAAATCGACATGGCCGGGCGTATCAATAATATTGATCTTATGCTTTCCCCATGAACAGGTGGTAGCAGCAGAGGTGATAGTAATACCGCGCTCTTTTTCCTGATCCATCCAATCCATGACCGCAGTCCCTTCATGGACTTCACCTAAACGGTGAGAAATACCGGTATAATACAGAATTCGCTCAGTTGTTGTCGTTTTACCGGCATCAATATGAGCCATAATTCCGATATTCCGCAATTTCGATAAGTCTAAAGCCACGTATTACGCCTTTTTTTAAGGGCTCTTAGCGACTGAAGTGAGCAAACGCCTTGTTCGCTTCAGCCATTCTGTGCGTATCTTCTTTCTTTTTGATCGATGAACCTTCTCCTTTGGAGGCGGCCATCAATTCCGAAGCCAGTTTACTGGCCATCGCGTTACCTGAACGAGCACTGGCATAATTGATGATCCAGCGCATTGCAAGCGCATAACGACGGTCACGGCGAACTTCAACGGGAACCTGATAGGTTGCCCCGCCGATTCGCTTGGATTTCACTTCCAGGACCGGTGCGACATTATCGAGAGCTTTCTGAAAGGCTTCAAGACCTTTTCCTCCCGTCTGTTCATTCAGCACGTCAATTGCGCCATACATAATCTTCTCGGCAACACCCTTTTTACCCTCTTCCATCAGGTTATTGATGAATTTCGTTACAACTTTTGAGTTGTATTTAGGGTCCGGTAATACGTCGCGTTTGGGTGGCTTATTCCTTCTTGACATAGATGATTCGCTCCTTAAGCTTTCGGACGCTTAGCGCCGTAACGTGATCTGCTCTGTCGCCTACCTTCCACACCGGCTGTATCCAGTGTGCCTCGAATGATATGGTAGCGAACACCCGGAAGGTCTTTTACACGACCACCTTCAATAAGCACGATCGAGTGCTCCTGGAGGTTGTGACCTTCACCCGGTATGTATGCCGTAACTTCTGTGCCCGTCGTTAGACGAACACGCGCAACTTTCCGTAACGCTGAGTTCGGTTTTTTCGGCGTCGTTGTATAGACGCGAGTACAAACACCGCGCTTCTGCGGGTTTGCGTTCAAGGCCGGTACCTTGTTCTTTTTTGTGATCTTTTTTCTACCTTGTCGTACTAACTGATTGATCGTTGGCATAAATGTTTTTCTCCAATTTTCACAAAAGCTCAGAAAGATAATGTTTGTAAGGCTTCTTTGCAAGGATTTCTTTGATATTTTATCAGGAATTTCTAGACATGTTTTGATAAGGTTTTTTCTGATATGATCACAGAATAAAATGGATGGTATTCTGACCATCCTTCGCACCTTTGGAGCTTCGGAGGGCAGGCAGGATTACAGGAAAAATAATAATGGATTATGGATTATGGATTATGAATGATGGATGAAATACTCAATTTTTACAATTTTCAATCAACTGGTTATTGGAGTTTACCTCTTAGATTTTTTTACATATAAAGATATTGTTTTTACAAATTGAAAAGATATTGTATGTTTAAAAATAAATTAATGAGACAAACAATGAGAACGCAATACACCAGGCACTATTTCGTAATCTTGATCCTAATTTCACTTTTTGGATTATTTTCATGTATTTTCAACCCCATTGAGGAAGGTTCTGAGCAAATCGATACCCGAATTTGGAAATTACGCGCAGATGCGGCAAGATTTGGTAAAAAAGTTGATATTAATGATAACAATACTGTATTGGTTAGCGCATTAGGAGACTTTACATCAAAAGGAGATTCAACAGCAAGTGTTCATGTATTCGAATATGAAACAAATCAGTGGAATCTGGTAGCTTCATTTTCAGAAGATAACTCCACAGAGAACTATGGATGTGCAATTGCACTTGGGGAAAATATTTTTGCAGTAAGTGATTGTGGTAATAATAAGATTTATACTTACATTAAATCGGATACAAGTTGGGAAAAACTTGAAGTTATTGTTCCAGGTGATGAGAGTGAATTCAGTAATTTTGGAAAAGTTTTAGATATTTATAATAACTACTTGATAGTCGGATCAGAAACAGGGCCGGCAGTACTTTATCAACACACAGGTAATAAATGGCTAGAAGTTCAAACATTAAATGTCGGCGGACCTCAAGAATATGAAAACGAATATGATATTGATGTTAAAATATCAGAGAATTTTCTGGTAACTTGCAAGGGAAGAGATATCTATGCATATAATAGATCGGGAAGTACTCTTTCAAACAGAACTTTAATTGATTCAACTCGCAATATAAATCACTACTTTAATTACAGAATTGATTTATATGATTCTACCTTGGCTGTAGGAGACCCTATTCTAAAAACCGATTATTGTGGAGTAATTATATATAAATTTAA
>CAYVLJ010000190.1:0-2808 GCA_964452375.1 uncultured bacterium
AGCGCCTCCGTAAAACGCCGGTCCTGCGCCGAGATCTCGGTGGCGTTGAAATTGCTAAGGTGCTCAAGGTAAAAATCCGTGGTGAACCACTTCACTAAAACTTTATGTGCAAATCTTCGAGGATTCATGTGTATTCCTTGACCTTCCGGCTGGCGACCGTCCCGACCCTTCGGGATCGGTTCTGCCAGATGGTCTAAAATGTCAAGTTATCGTTCTCGACCAGCCGGCATTCCGTCCTCGCTATATCTACGACGAACCAAGCTGGCAGGTCTTACAGGAAAAGATACACAACAATTGACAAAGGACAAAGGAGAGTTGACAATTCAATTATAAATTATAGATGATGGATGAAATGCGAAAAAAACTGCCTTCACACCGCCTGCCATGCCGAAGCCTGGAGCGAAGGATGGTAGCCTTGTGCGTAGGTGTGTCATCTCGACCGGAGCGCAGCGCAGTGGAGAGATCTCAAAAGCTCTTCAATCATCGAGTAGCTTGAGATTTCTCCCATCCTTCGCAAAAAACTTCTGATGGCAGGCACTTTTTATCACTAGTGAGCTTGCTCTTCGTAGCTTTAGCGAAGAAGAGGTCGAAATGACAATTCACTTCGATTGTTCTAATGCTCTATTGTTCTTATATCAAGGCAAAGCTGCATGGGATCTATTCATGAGATGATGATCTTGAAATGCGAATAACTTCTTCAACCCCGATGGGGTTGGAAGAAATGAGAGGAAATAAGAGCTATATTCTTCTTGGACCCTTCCAGGGTCCTTTCATAAAATATAACCAGTAAAAGAGAATCCCGCAGGGATTCAAGAAGAATATATGGAAGCATCCCACAAACAAACAACCCCATCGGGGTTGAATATATATTGAACCGCGAAGCGGTTCTATCTTCTTGGGAGCATTTTTCTATAATATTTGACGCCGAAGGGGTCTCGGAAAGCTGTCGCTTCTCCCGAGCTCTTTGTAGCATTCATCGTTTATAGTTTCTCTTCTTCTCATTCTCACCATCTCTCGTTACCAGTTGCACAATTCCCCAATTAATTGTAGTTTTCCCTATGAAATCATCAGTCAACAAAATATTATTCATTATACCATTTATATTGATCTCATTTCTGCTGTTTTCCTGTTTTAATACAGAATTCGATAATCCCACGATCCATAAACCTGCCGCCTCCCCTTACGAGCAATACGGAACGCCTTTTGATTCTCTGCCGGCCATCGAGGATATCATTATGTACGAGGTCAATTTGCGTGCATTCAGCGAAAACGGCGATATTCAGGGCGTCATCGATCGTCTCGACCATATAGAGAGTCTGGGTGTGAACGTTATCTGGCTCATGCCCATTTATCCCGTCGGAGAGCTCAATTCGATCAATTCGCCCTACTGCGTGAAAGATTACAAAGCCGTCGGTTCGGAATACGGGACACTGGAGGATCTGCGGGACCTCACGGACGAAGCGCACGAGCGGAATATGGCGGTTATCCTGGATTGGGTGGCCAATCACACCGCCTGGGACAATGCCTGGATCGACAGCGCAAGCTGGTATACGCAAGACGGCGAAGGGAATATTATTCATCCCGCTGGCACGAACTGGGAAGACGTCGCGGACCTGAATTACGACAACCAAAATATGCGCGCCGCGATGATCGATGCTATAGCCTACTGGGTCTATGAGGCCAATATCGACGGCTACCGTTGCGATCATGCCGACGGCGTGCCTTTTGACTTCTGGCAAAGCGCCTGGCAAACGCTGGACAGCATCCCGGACAGGAATTTTATTTTTTTTGCGGAAGGAACAAGAAGCGATCATTTTAGCGCCGGTTTCGACCTGAACTTCGGGTGGACATTCTACGACGCCGTAAAGAACGTCATTAACGGGAATGTTGCCAACGAGGTCATCACCGCACATGCCGATGAATACGCCGATATTCCCGAGGGCAAACACTGGGTACGTTTTACCACCAATCACGATGAATCCGCCTGGGATGCCACACCCATCACCCTTTTCAACGGCATCGACGGCGCGCTTGCGGCCGAAGTGATCACCCTTTTCACCGGCGGCGTACCGCTGATCTACGGAAGCCAGGAGGTCGGGACCGCCAGCACCGTGCCATTTTTCTATAATTCAACTATCGACTGGAGCGCCAATCCGGATATGCTGGCGGCTTATCAAAGCATGTTCCAATTCTATGCAAACTCCCTGACCGCTCGCTGCGGCGACAACGCCGTCTACAGCAGTTACGATATTTTCTGTCTCAAGAAAATGCTTAACGATAAGGAAATTCTTATCATGGTCAACACCCGCAACAGGAATAAAACCTTCAATATTCCCTATGCTCTGAACAACACTTACTGGAAAGATCATCTTACCGGTGAAGAGATCAGCCTGAGTGGATCGATCAGTTTCGCACCCTATCAGTACTATATTTTCGAACAACCCTCAACGACGGGGATCGTTCAGTATTGATGGTACGAGCGTATGATTCTGCCCTCCATGTGCTCTCATACACTCCTACTCTTGTACTTTCATTTTAGATTCACTTCTATTGTTCGCCTGTCCCACGAAGTCTTGGGGAAACGGGGATCTCAGATCTATCAAAGATTTTACGCCTGCGATAATCTTATCCCAATGACCTTCTCAGCCACTAACTTCAAATCACACAATTGCAACTATATTTCAGTTGCTTTTTGCTAAATTTTATCCTACAATATCGTATGAGCAAAATTGATAAGCTACTGGAAAAAATACGGAATAAGAATTCTACTTTGAGCTATGGCGAATTAAAAAAGCTATTGTCCGGCCT
>CAYVLJ010000191.1:0-2726 GCA_964452375.1 uncultured bacterium
TAGCCTTGGCGTAGGTGTATGTCTGTTCCGTACAGGTTTTATTTCATCAACACCAGCTTCTGCGTATTCACAACATCACCTGATAATACCTGAAGGATATATACACCGGAAGTCATATTTGATGCATCCCAGATGATATTATGATGTCCGGCTTCAACAAAACCATTGATCAGTTTATCAACCAGAACTCCCTGCGTATTATAGATATTTGCGACAGTATTGCTACCTACTGCATACTCCATACTAATTACTGTTCTGGGATTGAACGGATTCGGATAAGCCGCTCCGACCACAAAATCTGCTTCGAAAAGATCGTTAGCAAGTGTTATGCTGACAGCCTCATCTTCATATTTGGTTTCGGTGTTCGCATAATCCACATCTGCCAAGATATAGGTATAGGTCTTGCCGGGAACCACATTTCTGTCGATAAATGAATAGGATCGCGGTTCGCTGGTCGTTCCGGCGCCAGGAATGGAAGCAAGAGGAGCGCCGTTGCGGTAAATGATAAAATGGGAATTGTTGGTTTCCGTCTCGGTCCGCCAGCTTAAACGTATCACTCCCTGATCTTCTTGTGCGTCAAAATATCCGAGTTTGATTGGCAGTGGTTCTTCGGTGATCGTAAAACCGGCGGTTGATAAAGATAAAGGGGTCGAGTTATTACCCGACCAGTTTGTATAGTCATTGATCGCAGCCAAAATTTCTTCCTTACTGCCGCTTATCACACTGCGGTCATATTGAATATTATCCGTTTCGTCCAATGCCACGCAATTTGTACCGTTAGTTAACCCTTGCGGTAAAGCGGAGGTATTGGAAGTTGTTGCATCCGCTTGCCATACATGTGAACCTTCATTATTAATGGCAGCGATCATATCGGAGGTGTTTTGATACGCGATCACCTGGTCTCCGGAAGTGGATAGCAAGGGACCGCTTAAATCAATGACTATCTCATCACCGGCATTATATGCTGAAGAAGCAGTCCAGGTGTGAGTGCCTTCACCGGTTCGCCATTCATTTGTTGATTTCCAGCCGTTATCTGTGAATTTGATCTCGGTACCGTCGGCAATATCCACAAGAAAAACGACCGATATCTGATCCGGATTAACCATATTCACACCGGTAATGGCAATATCTCCGGGAGATAAGCTTGTTGGTTCGGGTGGTGGCGGACCGGAACTTGTATCGGAGCTTGTCCAGATGGAATCGGCATAGTCGGGATTGTCGATAAATGGATTGCGATTACCCTGAATGACATAAACGGCTTCGTTCCTGTCGAGTTCTTTTTGACTGACCGCATCGAGATGATGCCAGTCCAGCAGCATATCCATGGCCCAGTCCCGGATCTCGCTTTTGATCGTCATTTCAGAAGAATCCCATCCGGAATCTTCAGTGTAATAACGGGTACTCATATAAAAATAGGTTCTTGCAAGATCACCTTTGTATTCATCGATGGGTTCGAAAACCGTACCGGAATATCCCAATCCGCTGCGTGCAGCACCTTTTCTTGTCCCGTTATCGGTTGTATAGGTCACTTGTGCGGGATCGACCTCACCGTAGGGAAGATTACTTCTGTTGGTATTGGCATTAGCCTGTACCGGGTATAGATGAAACATATCCGAATACATGGGATAGGTCTCATTCGCCCAGCTTTTGGGCCAGGAGTGTTCGCGGTTATAATTGGTATATTGATCCATATCCCCTTCATAACCCTGTTGATCCGTTTGATAGGTCCACTCGATCCCGGTGTACATATCCCATATCTTGCCGTTGGCTTTCGCGTCTGTGGTTTGGAAAGCGACCCATGCATCATCATAAGTTTTTTGCGTGTGCCCGTCTATGATATTATGCAGGGCCAATCTGAGATCGGTTCCTGTCTTTCCGCTTGCGGTATCATAATAGCCGGATGGAATAGCGGCGAAGCTCAGACTGAGGCTGAGGAGAATAAACGAAATGTATTTTTGAAATTTTAACATCTTTAAATTTAGTCAAAAAGTTTAAGGTTTAAAAGTTTAAAGTTTAGAGATACGAAATATGAGTTATAAGATACGAAAGACAGACTGTGAGAGTCTGGAGAATGGGGTTGGAAGTTTGTAACCGAGACAAACACCCAAGCTTGTCATCCTGATCCGCCAGCCGGCGGTGAAGGATGACAGACTTATTTACTTACTTACCTCTAACCCGAACTAAAAATAAAAAAAGGCCCCGAGTCACCTCAGAGCCTTTGGGATTTTTTAGTGACTAGTAACTAGTGACTGGTAACCAGTAACGACAAGTTACGCGTCACGCGTTACGAGCTACGCTTTATTTCATCAACACCAATTTCTGCGTATTCACAACATCACCTGATAATACCTGAAGGATATATACACCGGAAGTCATATTTGATGCATCCCAGATGATATTATGATGTCCGGCTTCAACAAAACCATTGATCAGTTTATCAACCAGAACTCCCTGCGTATTATAGATATTTGCGACAGTATTGCTACCTACTGCATACTCCATACTAATTACTGTTCTGGGATTGAACGGATTCGGATAGGCGGGATACAGAGTAAAAGTTTCAGGAAGCTCAGTTTGAATGATTTGAACCGGAGCCTCATCCGTGGGGGAGCCCCATACATTCCGAAATATCGTATCGCTTGCGATCTCGATGATCCGGTTGGGTTCACCTTCCCATTCGTTGCCGCCCCAGCCGCTGTTGTAAAAATATTTGTATTGATGTGTTC
>CAYVLJ010000192.1:0-2708 GCA_964452375.1 uncultured bacterium
AATGGGTCGAAATGCAAAAGCTGGTTGCGCCCACACGAGCAGCGGAAGATCTTTATGGTTATTGTGTTGATATTTGCGGCAACTATGCTATTGTGGGGTCACATCAGGAAAATGTTGATGGCATGCCCGGTTGTGGTGCGGCTTACATTTATTATTTTGATGGGACAAACTGGGTGGAACAGGACAAACTTATGACCACTGATCGTGATATAGGCGACCATTTTGGATATAGCGTAGCCTTAACTGAAAATAAGGCCGTGATCGGCGCAGTATATGAAGATGATGATATATTCGGTGCCGACAGTATTGGAAGTGCGGGATCCGCTTATGTTTTTTCACGAAGTGGAAGCACTTGGACCCAGCAAGCAAAATTGGTGCCCGAACATCGGGCTGAAGATAACCGGTTTGGGTTTCACGTTGCGATCTCGGGATCATATATCCTGGTCTCTTCTCCCTATGAAGATATGGATGCCGATAGTCTGGATATTGAAGTCCAGGCAGGAGCCGCTTATGTTTTCTATAATGACGGTAGCGGTTGGGATCAGCAACAAAAGCTGGTGGCATCGGATAGAAATCTAGGGGATTATTTCGGGTATAGGGCTGATATTGACGGTTCAACCATTGTGGTTGGCGCTTACATGGAAGACCACGATGCAGATGGGTTGAATTTGAAAGAAAAAGCCGGGTCCGCTTATATCTTTAACCGCATCGGATCAGTTTGGAGTGAAACGCAAAAGATCGTTGCATCTGAACGATGGGTCTCGGATTTCTTCGGTTGTGGACTTGCTCTTGAGGACGATCTGCTCATAGTTGGTGCTCGTGGAGAAGATCACGACACACTCGCGACAAATTATATCAGTGGAGCCGGAGCGGCATATGTTTTTAAGAATATCGGAGGGAACTGGACAGAACAAGAAAAGATCACAGCGCATTATCGTCGCGAAGATGATGCATTTGGTAGCGATGTTGCTATATCCGGAGATGTGGTTCTAGTCAGTGCACCCGGTAATGATCTTGACGCAGAGGAATTGAATTTGGTCACAAGTGCCGGAGCAGCTTATTTATTTTCAACAGGGATCGGCGGCATTACAGAACCCGAAATATCCGTATATGCCGATAGCATTGAGATCGTATCGGGTGACGATACGCCATCACTTGAAGATCATACGGACTTTGGTCCAGTGAGTGTTGGATCAGAAAAAACATACACCTATTCGGATTATGATACGGACTCTGACACGGTTTCTGATACGGTCACTGTCAGTGACAGCTGGGGTGAGGTCTTCAATGTGAACACACAGGCACCGGATTCGATCGCACCCGGTGCATCGGGAGACTTTTCAATTTCTTATTCACCGACTGATACTTTAACAAGGGTTAGCAGTGTCCATATTGGAAATAATGACGATGACGAAAATCCTTATGTATTTGATATACGGGGACAAGGAAAATTTCCTTATTCTGGTGGCAGCGGTACCGAGATCGATCCTTATCGCATCGCAAGTTATGAAGATCTTCTGGAGCTATCAGCCACACCCCGTGACTGGATAAAGTTTTTTGTGCAAACGGCAGATATTGATGCGGCCGCAACAGACAGCTTGAACATCGGTGATTACGATGATGACCCCGGCACCCCGGATGCAGCTATGGGTTTTTCACCTATTGGCGACAGCCCGACGGAAGGCGAGCGGCAAATGGTTGCTTTTTCGGGGTCCTATAACGGTGCTAATCATACTGTTTCAAACTTAATGATCCACCGTCCGGAAGAAAATTTTGTCGGTTTTTTTGGTTACATTAAAGATACCGGCCACAGCGGGAAGACCGCTGTAAAAAACGTAAATTTGGAAAATGTATTTATCAACGGTGATTTCTATATAGGCGGACTGGTCGGATGGAATCTGGATGCCGCGATCGACAGCTGTACCGTCAGCGGAACCATTAATACCCTAAATGGCACTGCAGGCGGGCTGGTGGGTTTTGATCAGGATAACATAAACTTCTGTCACACGGAATGCTCTGTCACGGCGCATGTAGCGGGGGGACTGGTGGGGTACAAAGAGTTTGGTAGGATCATGAATTCTTCGGCTCATGATACGGTTTTTAGTATCAGCGCAGATGCCGGTGGCTTGGTCGGGTCCGTTTATCAGGCTGATATATCAAATTCATATTCAGATGGTGTTGTAACGGGATTTTCATTTACCGGCGGATTTGCAGGTAGGATCACCCACCGAACAACGATCCGAAACTGCTATGCAAAAGGCGAAGCAAATGGACAAATAGATGGCATGTTTTCTTCCACGGCGGGTTTTTGCGGACTTGTAGACGGTTATGGCATCAACCTGGGTTCTACTATTTCAAATTGCTATTCGCTGACGTCTGTCCATTATGGCGGCACCCCCGATCCGACGGATAAGGGATTCGTTGGAACCGTTACACAAACGAATGAATTTGAGAATAATTTTTTCGATGTGACATCCAGCTGTCAATTAAGTGATGGAGTCGCAACTGCTACAGGCAAGGATTCCCTTGCCTTCCGAGATCTTGCAACCTTTACCGATACAGTAACGGAGGGCTTAACGGAACCTTGGGATTTTGCCTATCATTACAATGATGATGTTGGAGATGAGGATATTTGGGATCTTGATTCAAGCAAAGTGATCAATAATGGATATCCTTTCCTTTATTGGGAAAATGCTGATCTTATCTCT
>CAYVLJ010000193.1:0-2705 GCA_964452375.1 uncultured bacterium
TAAAGACCGGAAAAACCGTTTGGCGTTCGGATACATTCAAGGTTCGCGAGAATATTGGAATATCTGAAGACGGCTCCACCGTTTATGCCAAGACCATGTGGGATATCGTTTGTGCCGTATCAACCGAAAGCGAAGAACCCGAAACCAGGTGGAGCACTGAGGTCAATTACGGTTTTGAGATCGACCCGTCAATTCCGATCGAGAAAGATGGTATTCTTTATTTTACTACACAGTTCGGTTTTGTCTATGCGTTGGATGCCGAAGACGGCAAGATCCTCTGGGGCCATCGGATTGGCGGTAATCTGCTGAACACACCGGTGGTCGGCGGGAATTCACTGATCGTATCGGGCATGGATGGAAAAGTTACGAAACTCGTAACCGGTACGTAAACATAATTTTAAATGATTGTTGAGACGCAGCATTGCTGCGTCTTTTATCATTTTATAGCTTATAATTGAATTATAATAATTTTACCGGTTAGGAACAAATACTTGTCCGAAACAATACATTATAGTAAGTTTAATAAACAATTATATTCAACTTCTTGGTGAACAAGGAGACAAGCATGAAAAGCCATACACTCGCATTGATCTTGTGCATCGCGCTGATGTTTGCAGCGCCCGTACAGGGACAGGGTTTTGCCATGGGATACCAATATGCTTTTTCCGGTGAATATTATTCGGGTTATGTCATGACCTTTGATCTTTTGGGACCTATTGGCATTTATGGCAATTTCTACGGTATCGGAGTTTATGATTATGCCGACTATGACGAACCCTGGCCGGGTGATGAATTTCAATTTACGATCGATAAAGACTATTGGGCATCTCAAAGCATTGGCGCAACGATAAGGATATTTCCCGGATTATATCTGTATGCCGGTTACTGCAACGGGAATTATATATCAGTCAGCGAACATTATTGGTTTGACGAAACCTATATTTTAAGTTATGACGGTTTTTACACCACTCAGGAATGGGAATATCATCATAATCCGGGTTTGGATATCGGTGTAAGTATCAGTCCCTTCAGTTATATCGGATTCGTCCTGGGCTATAATTTCCCCATGGATGCTCCGGTGGTCGGTTTTAACACAAGCTTCTTTTTCTGATATGAATAACAAAAACATATTATTTTGGATCGTTCTATTCCTTAGTTTACCGCTGTTTGCCTGTACCTCATTTGTGCTGAACGGTGGATCGCCTTATCTGGCCAAGAATCTCGACTGGGAGATCGATCGGGGTTTCCTTTGTTATAATCTTGACGGTATTACAAAAATATCAATATCCGATCCGGACTTTCATTGGACGGCAAAATACAAAAGTATCACCAACAATCAATTCGGCAAGGAATTTCCATTGGGAGGAATGAACGAAGCCGGGCTGGTTATTGAGGAATTAAGCCTGTTCGGACAATCATATCAATGTGATACAAGCAAGATGCTGCTAAATGAATTCCAGTGGGTGCAATATCAATTGGACATGAATGCCACGGTTGAAGATGTGGTCCGCAGTCTTGAAAGAATTACGATCACACATGATATCATGAACCTGCACTATCTGATCACGGATAAAACAGGTGATATTGCGGTGATCGAATGTTTGGAAGATGGTATTGCCGTTCACCGGGGAGAAACACTGCCGTATCCCGTTTTGAGCAATAATCCCTATGTAAAAGCCATGCGATATCTCGGTTTTTTCAAAGGCTATGGCGGTGAAATGGAAGTGCTGCACAGGCAGGGTTCTCAGGAGCGCTTTGTTTCCTGTGTTCATTTGCTCAACGATAAAAATATTATTGATGATCTGGTAAGCTAGGCCCTTGACCTGTTGGATACGGTACGGCAAAACGATACGCAATGGCAGTTCATATACGATATTGATAATCTTAAGGTCTATTGTCACATTCAATCGAATTCCAAGCCATATGAAATATCGTTCAAGAAATTGAAAAAGATCAGGCATAATCAATATGCTGTGCCGCTTTATAAGGATCGCTATAAAAAGATCCGAATGACAAACGAGATAAATCAAGAACAGCTTGATTTTGTATATCAAAACCTTGATAATTACTTTCCCGGTAAAGAGCAGGTATATGATCTGATGATGGAGGCGGGAGAGAGAAGCCTGCAACAAAAATAGTCAAGAGACAAATTCCAAAGCCAAAGGCATCCTCTCGGGATATCGTTTAAGGTTTATAGTATATATTGAACTGCTACGCAGTTCTTTTTTAATTATACAATTTTTCTACTATATTCGACCCCCAAGGGGTCTTCTTGAATAGCGAATAATGAACATTCGAGCAGGTGAACAATCGAACAACGAAATAAATTTCGATTTTTGAATAAAGAAATTTATAAAGAATTTAGCTTGGAATTTTTAGAGATTTTAACCCCGGCGGGGTTAAATGTTTGTAGCCCACGACACAGTCGTGGGCACTGAATATTCCCAAAATTCACAACCACAGCGTGGTTGAACAGTCAAATCTTTTTCACCGGGCGGGTTCAGCCCCGCCCCCACATGCGCAAGAAATTATAACATATCATACACCTGTAACACACTGTTATACCTTTTTCCAAATAATATTTTAAATTATTTTTAATAATTTAACCCGCATAAACATTAGGCTAAACAGCGTTTTTGAAAAAAATATTAAAAAACTTGCATTTTTTTCTTGCATGTTTTGTGTAATGGTGTTATACTTGTGTA
>CAYVLJ010000194.1:0-2701 GCA_964452375.1 uncultured bacterium
ATTATGATCATTGCATCCCTCGGTGTGTTCATCGGCGCCACCTTTTCCAGCGACATGATGGAAGTTGCCCGTAAAGGTATTTTTCATCCGCAGGAATTCTTTTTCTCAGAGATCATGATCATTTACCTGGCTGTGATGCTTACGGATGTCATTCTTTTGGATGCTTACAATTCCTTAGCTCTCCCGACCTCAACAACAGTATCAATCGTTTTCGAATTATTGGGCTCGGCCGTTGCAATATCTTTGCTTAAAATTGGCAGGAACCCCCTTGAGACAGTCGCCGATCTTCCGAAATACATAAACTCCGACAGAGCTTTGCTGATCATATCGGGTATTTTGCTCTCGGTGATCATTGCCTTTACCGTTGGAGCTATTGTCCAATTCCTTACCCGATTACTTTTTACATTTAAATATCAGAAAAATCTCAGTCGGTTCGGAGCGATCTGGGGCGGTCTTTGTATTGCGATCATTACCTATTTTATTCTGATCAAAGGTGCCAAGGGTTCATCGTTTATGACCGCTGATATAAAAACCTGGATCCAGGCTAACACCTGGCTGATCCTTGCTCTATCCTTCGGAGGATGGACCATTATTATTCAATTGGCCAAATGGCTTTTCAAGATCAATGTCCCGAGAATGGTTATTCTATTCGGCACTTTCGCATTGGCATTCGCTTTTGCCGGTAATGATCTTGTGAACTTTATCGGTGTTCCTTTGGCCGGGTTCAAATCATTCCAGTTGTTCCAGGCCGTACCGGGAGCCGATCCGGCAACCTTCTCGATGGCTCAATTGGCTGGCCAAGTTCAGACAAAAACATTTATGTTGCTGATCGCCGGAGCTATCATGGTGATCACCTTATGGACTTCCAAAAAATCTCAACATGTGTCCAAGACAGAACTCAACATAGCAAATCACGAGTCTAATGAAGAGCGATTCGGTTCCACCGGGCTTTCCCGCTCGGTTGTTCGCATGGCGGTCAATACATCCAAGGTTTTAGAGAAGATCTTTCCGGAGCGTGTACGAAATGCCGTAAATCGTCGATTCTCTCGTCCGGTGACAACAACGGAAAACGAAGCCCAGTCCTTTGACATGATCCGGGCTTCCATGAACCTAACGGTCGCTTCATCTCTGATCGCATTGGGTACATCGCTGGGTTTGCCCTTGTCAACAACCTACGTAACCTTCATGGTTTCCATGGGAACGACCTTGGCTGACCGTGCCTGGGGGCGCGAATCTGCCGTTTACCGAATTACCGGGGTCATTACGGTTGTCGGCGGTTGGTTCCTGACTGCCATTATTGCCTTTACGGTATCGGCGGTTTTTGCCACAATGATCGATCTGGGGGGCATCTATGCCACTATCGCCCTTTTTGCTTTAGCTCTTTTCTTGCTCTATCGAACATTTAAAGCCTTTCGAAAAAGTGAGGCTGCAAAAGTAGAAGAAGTGCTTGAAGAAGACGGAAATGATATTCTTGAACTTTGCAATTCTTATACAACAAAGATACTTGACCTTATCCCCGATATGTATAACGATATGATCACGGCACTACACGATGAAGATCGAAAACAATTACGAGAATTGAAGAAGCAATCAAAAGATCTTTTAATGAAGACTAAAAACCGAAAAAATCATTTCACAGTACGTTTACGCGAACTTGAAGAAGAGTCATTGCAATACGGTCATTTTTATCTTCAAATGTTGCACTATATTCGTGAATTTGCCCGGTCAATGGATGCAATGATCGTTGCGTGTTACGAGCATGTTGAAAACACGCATTTCGGCACAACCAAGGTCCAGCATGATGAGCTTGTGAAGCTTTCAGCAAATCTTACTTATATTTATCATACGATCAGCAAAATGGTCAAAGAACAAAACTTTGAGCAAAAAGAGAATTGTAAAGCAACTCATGAAGAAGTTTTGGATGCAATTGTTGAACTTCAGAAAAATCAGGTACGTCGGATCAAAGGCGGTAACGCGCACACGCGGAATTCCGTATTATATCTTTCAATTCTTAGCGGATCAAAGGACCTTGTCGTTGATGCTATACGACTGTTGAAAGTTCAGAGCAAGTTCATCGTTGTGGAAGAAGAAGGCATTGTTTCTGTTCCCGAGATCAAAACATCTTGATTAGATGGTAACTTATGCTTATAATTCGCGGATTGACATGTGAAACAAAATAGGAGGTTGCATGTTAGGAGTTCAAAATAACCTGTTCTGGCTTGTTCCGGGAGCAGCTATAGTTGCATTGGCCTTTGCCTGGTTCTTTTTCAAATCCATGATGAAGAATTCAGAAGGAACACCCAGAATGGCCGAGATAGCCGAACACGTCCGTAAAGGCGCTATGGCGTATCTGAGACAGCAATACAAAGTTGTGATCATTGTTTTTATCGTTTTAACCATATTGTTTGCTTTGATGGCCTATGTATGGAAAGTTCAGAACCCATGGGTTCCTTTTGCTTTTCTCACGGGTGGTTTTTTCTCGGGACTGGCAGGTTTTTTTGGAATGAAAACAGCTACGTACGCATCTGCACGTACGGCCAATGCGGCTCGCAAATCGCTGAATAAAGGTTTGCAAATCGCCTTCCGCTCCGGTGCCGTGATGGGGCTTGTCGTTGTCGGCCTGGCCTTGCTGGATATTTCTATTTGCCACCCGCACCGGGTAAAAAAACGCCGGGTGAACCGACAGTACGGCGTTGAGCCG
>CAYVLJ010000195.1:0-2667 GCA_964452375.1 uncultured bacterium
GCTCAAGATATTGTTGACATAAGTTTATTAAGAAACGGATATGCAAATCAATTTACGAAAAAGCACGCAAGATAGTGGACGCATTCAAAGAAGCTGAAAAAAAAGGACTGGGCGTGGTTGCCGTAGGATCCAAGATGATAGATCCGCCCGTAGTCAAGCGGGCTATTCGTGTCATGGAGCTTGCCAAAGAAAATGTTTAATCATCTCAACAGGAGATTCAATAAATGAAAATGGTCAAGAACGCAGTCGGCCGCATGGTGCCGACCGAGATCAACGGAGAAAAAGTCGTTCCATTTAAAGGTATCGGAAAACATCGCCCGACTGGGAAAAAACATGCTCCCGGCATTTACAGCGCCGCCGATTATCCGGCGGATGGCGATAAGCGTGTAGAATCCCTGAAGAAAGCCTTGGTCAAAGCCGGATTGAAAGACGGTATGACCATCTCAACTCATCACCATCTTCGAAACGGTGATCTTGTTGCGAACCAGGTTTTTGATATTGCCGCAGAACTGGGTGTTAAAGATCTTGTATGGCTGCCATCGGCGTCCTTTCCCTGTCATAAAGATGTTATTAAACATCTTGAAAGCGGTGTGGTTCACCATATCGAAGGAAGTATGAACGGACCTTTGGGGAAGTTCACTTCAGAAGGTAAAATGAAAGGTACGGCTGTGCTGCGTTCGCACGGCGGACGTTATCAGGCCATTCAGGATGGCGAAGTTGAGATCGATATTGCGGTATTGGCAGCACCGACAGCCGATGCATTTGGCAACGGTCACGGACTTGACGGTCCCTCGGCCTGCGGCGGACTGGGTTACGCTCTGGCGGATTATCAGTATGCCGAAAAAGTGATCGTCGTCACAGATAATCTGATCAAATTCCCGGCTGTTCCGATGCAGATCGGCGGTAATTATGTTGACTATGTGGTTGAGATGGACACGATCGGTATTCCCGAATTGATCGTTTCAGGAACCACACAGATCACTAAAAGTCCCGACAGGCTGCTCATTGCCGAACTTACAGCAAAATTTTGTGATGCGGCAGGTCTTGTGCAAGACGGTTTTTCATTCCAGATGGGAGCCGGCGGAACGTCACTGGCCATTGGAATTTATTTTCATCAGATGTTAAAAGAGCGGAATATCAAGGCACGGTTTGCCGTCGGCGGTTCCACTCAGTATTCAGTAAAAATGATAGAGGACGGATGCCTGGAATATATGCTGGATGCGCAAACCTTCGATCTGGAGGCCGTTCGCTCCATGCGAGAGAACCGCGCCAAACATCCGGATATTTCCATTTTCCATTGTTACGATTATCACGGCAAAGGCAATTACACTACCATGATGGACGTAATGATCCTAGGCGGAACCGAAGTGGACGTAAATTTTAACGGGAATGTGGTCACGCATTCCGACGGTTACATGCTGCACGGCATCGGCGGCTGGCAAAACTGTCTGTTCGCAAAATGTACGATTTTGCCCGTACCGCTGTTCAGGAATCGTATCCCCATCATCTGCGATGAGGTTACCACCCTGGTTGGACCGGGTGAACTGATCGACGTGATCGTTACCGAACGCGGGATCGCTATCAATCCGAAACGCCAGGACCTGATCGATAAGGTGAAAAACGCCGGATTGCCGCTGAAGACCATCGAGGAGCTCAAGGAAGAAGCCGAACGCATTTGCGGCAAACCCCAGAAACCCGAATTGAGTGATAAGGTTGTTGCCGCTATCAAATGGGTGGATGGGACGATCATTGATGTGGTTAGAGAAGTTAAAACTTAAGAGAGATTTCAATATGAAAAGATTGCTTGTCAAACAAGGGGCTTATTTGCCTTTGATTTACTTCATTCCCATCATTCTTGCCGGGTTTTTTGCAAAGGATTACAGCCATTTCGGGCGTCATGCCAGCGAGCTGGCATTGAATGCTGCTCCGGCAGCTGTAACGATCTTTAATATCGGTGCTGCCCTGACAGGGATATCGCTGATATTGCTGGGACTGGGATTTCTTTTAAATTTCAAGAGGCGATTTATATTAACAGCTGTCTTGACAATGATCTTCGGTATTACATTCCTCTTTGGCGCAATTTTTCCAATCGGTTCACCTTTGCACGGTCTGTACGGCATTGGCATGTGCGTCATGCTGATACCTTTCATATTTCTCTATGAACAAAAAGACCTTTTCAACAAAGGTATCGTGTATACAATATCCATTCTAGCCGGATTATTGATGTTCGTTTATCTATGGTCTATGATCGCAGGTCTGGATCCTGTTAATTTGCGGGGGCTGACCCAGCGTTTTTTTGCGATCGTCACGTTTGGATGGTTTGGATTTATTTCATTTAAATTGGGTGATATTGTAAAAAACGACGCATGAACTTTTACCAGTTACTGATTTTTGGATAATAAAAGGTGTCGATCTCCTGCTTCGCCACGACATATCGGAACTAAAAAGGATTGATTAGTTTTTTGAATATATTCGGAGTTAAAAATATTCCGGGTGATTCAATTTGATCCAATTCAATACGGTTATTTTAAACTCTTTAACAAATTTGATCAATTCCCGTGCTTCGGTTTCTGAGGTTGTTCCCGCCAGATCATATTCGATGATATTTCTTTTCATCCGGCATGAATCAAGATAATTTGCATCGTCTTCTTTTTCCGACCCTAAGAT
>CAYVLJ010000196.1:0-2622 GCA_964452375.1 uncultured bacterium
GAAGGGACACAAGACTGCCGTAAATATCTCCCGTTTTGCCTCTAACCAATTCCATTAGATCCGCGTTTTTCTTATGAGGCATCAGGGATGAACCGGTGCAGAAAGGTTCAGGCAGATCAATATAATCGAATTCGGCAGTTGAATACAGGATCATATCCTCCGCAAAACGCGACAAATGCATCTGGATAATGGCTGAAACGGAAAGCAGTTCAATAACAAAATCACGGTCGGCAACATGATCAAGTGAATTTTCAACTGCACGGATCCCCAGCGAATCCTCGGGATCCTGAATGCGAATAGCTTCCGTATAAGCAGAATGGTGGATTGAAGAACCTGCTAGTGCACCTGCGCCAATGCGTACTTTAACATGTTTAAGATAATCTTCAATTCTTTCACGGTCGCGGTCAAACATACAGGCGTATGCTTTACAATGATCCGAGAACAGGATGATCTGAGCTCTCTGTGTGTGAGTATATCCTATGAATGCTGCATTTTCGTATTTTTTTGCCAGTTTATAGTAAGATTTAATGATTTCTGTCAGAGCTTCCCATAATTCGAGAGCGGAAGAAAAGGAGTATAATTTGACATCGAATGCGATCTGATCGTTTCTTGATCTCAGGGTATGAAGTTTGAGCGCCAATTTACCGACTTTTTCTTCGAGGATATTTTGAATGGCGGAGTGAATATCTTCTTCATCTGAGGAAGGGGAGAATTTTCCCTCTTTAATTTCTTTTAAAAGTGTGTTCAATGCTTCAAGCAATGTGGCTGATTCTTCACTGCTGAGCAAATTGGAACGATGCAGCGCACGAACATGCAGTATTGAATGAAGCGCGTCATATTCCGCTAAAACTTTATCATAATGGATAGACCTTGAAAAATCCTCGAATTCGGGATCGATGGGCTTTGAAAAACGTCCGCCCCATAATTTCTTAGCCATATCTAACTCCTAATGATTTATAGGAAAGTAATAATAAATTTCACGTTTACCAAAAAAAGAAAGCACTGAGCGCCGGGCGCTGCGAAAATGAGAACCTCTTAACTTCTCAGTGCACACTTTCTGAGACCCCAATGCTATTTTTCGAGGAAGGGCATTGCGAACAGATCGATGAATGCCTGGGCGTTCTCGCGAACGTATTCATCTTCATTCCCATAGGTGGCCATGCTCATCCTGTACATAGAGTAGGGGGTTTCGCGCGATGTAACGACAAGGTTGCCTTTGTACATTTTCATTGTGACGGAGCCGGTTACTTTTTCCTGGGTTTTGTCAACAAAAGCAGCCAGGCTTTCTCTTAAACGAGTATACCACAGGCCCTGATAAAGCATTTGGGAGTATTTCAAAGCGACTCTTTCTTTAAAAGCCAGTGTTTCTCGGTCAAGTACGACGGCTTCAAGTTCCTTATGGGCTTGTATTAGGGTCCAACCTGCCGGAGCTTCATATATTTCACGCGATTTGATACCGACGATACGGTCTTCGACAAGATCTGTCCGTCCAATACCGTGTTTACCAGCGGTTTCGTTCAATTCTTCAATAATATCGAGAAACGACATCTTTTTTCCGTTCAATGCTACGGGAACGCCTTTTTCGAATTCTATAATAACATATTCTGCCTCATCCGGAGTTTCCTCAAGTCTTCGGCACATGACGTAAGAATCATCGGGAGTTGCATTCCTCAGGTCCTCCAAGGCGCCGCATTCAACGGCAATTCCCCAAATGTTCTGATCTATACTGTAAATCTTTTCCTTGGTCAGTTTGATAGGGAGCTTTTTCTTTTCGGCATAGTCTATTTCAGACTCTCTGGAGGTCAGTTCCCAATATCGAAGCGGGGCAACGATCTTCAATGAAGGGTCAAGCATTTTAACGGTAACATCAAGTCTTACCTGATCGTTTCCTTTTGCCGAACAGCCATGTCCTACAGTTTCAACGCCTTCATCATGAGCGCAATCAACAAGGTATTTGGCGATCAGCGGGCGACCGTATGCGGTAGCCAATAAGTACTTATTCTCATAGATAAGATTGGCTTTTAGACCGGGGATCAGAAAATCATTGGCCAATTCTTCCCTAAGATCTTTTACGATCACTTTTGAAGCTCCGGTTTGGATGCCGCGTCGCTTCAGATCTTCAGGTGAAAATTCGCTTCCGAGATTAGCGGAAAAACAAATAACTTCATCATAACCGTTTTCTTTCAGCCAGGGAATAGCGCAGGTGGTGTCAAGACCGCCGCTGTACGCTAAAATGATTTTCTTTTTGCCCATTTTATTGATCCTTTTTTTGATTTGGGACATAATTTATGTTATAAAATATTGAAAATCAAACGAAATGAGATAAAATTTTATTAATAATTTGTTAATAAAGGATATAATTTATAAATGATTGGAAGGGATATGATATTAATTATGAATTGCAGATATAGTGTTGATGTGAATTCTTGAATTTATGAGAAGGTTCAACCAAGTAATTCCCAGGTAAAAAAACAGAGAGTTTTAAAAGAACTCCGGCGAATGCAAGAGTTAAGCAAAACGATCATCTGATAGAATCCATAAAGTACAAATACCGGAAACACTCCAGGAACTCCGACGAATGGAGGAATTCAGTAAAACGATCATCAGATAGAATTCCTATAG
>CAYVLJ010000197.1:0-2616 GCA_964452375.1 uncultured bacterium
AAAAAGGCCGAGATCCTGAAAATTCACCCCGGTAAAGTCTTTCCCAAAAAGATCAGGCCGATCACCGACCGTTTTCAACCGGTGATCCACTGTATACAGGAGATCCCATGCAATCCCTGTGAAACGATCTGCCCGGTCGGAGCGATTTCTCTACAGGCCCGACAAAATAATATTATGGACATTCCGGAATACACCGGGAATTGCACCGGTTGTATGAAATGTGTGGCCATTTGCCCCGGCCTGGCCATTACTTTGGCAAAAAGGACCGGCGAAAAATCTGCCGAGGTCGTACTGCCTTACGAATTTCTGGTTGATTTTGAAGTTGGCGACCGCTTACCGCTGACCGATATGGAGGGCAATTACCTGGAAGACGGCATCGTTAAACGCATACGATTTGATAAAAAAACACTCACCACTCTTTTAACGATGGAAACCGGTTTGAAGAATGCTCAGGAGATCGCAGGCGTTTGTGTGCAAGAAGCATCGAAGATACGTCCCCTGGCCAAAACATCTTATTCATATCTGCCCGATGAAGCGATCGTTTGCCGCTGTGAAATGGTTTCCGTAAAAGAAGTAAAGGATTATATACGTGAACATGACGTTAAGGATATCAACCAGTTGAAAAACATCCGGGTTGGAATGGGTTCCTGCGGCGGAAAGAAATGTTCATTGGTTTTAACTCGAATTTTCAGGGAACTCGGCATACCTTTTGAAGAGGTGACACCATCAACCGAACGCCCCCTGACCGTTGAGATACCCATGCATGAACTCATCAATGAAGACACTTCCGGGAGCGACAAATGAAAACCTACGACATTCTGATCATAGGCGCCGGTTCCGTCGGACTTCCCACCGCTTTTCATTTTGCCTCTAAGGGTGTCAGTGTAGGCGTTATAGAAAAAGAAGCTTCGGTTGGCCGCGGACAAAATCGTGCCGCTATTGGCGGTATCCGCGCCACACATTCCGATCCCGCAAAGATCGCCATCTGCCAGGACAGCATCGATCAAATTGCGCATCTGTATGATGAACACGGCTGTGACGTGAACTGGAAACAGGGCGGTTACCTTTATCCCGTTTATACTGAAAGCGATGAAAAAGCCCTGAAAGATCTGCTGAAGATCCAAACGAAATTCAATCTCAATATTGATTGGGCCGATCCCGCCATGATCTCCTCACTTGTCCCCGGTATTAACATGACAGAACTTCGCGGCGGGACTTTTTCTCCGAAGGACGGGTCCGCCTCTCCCCTGATGGTGGCCGATGCCTATTATCAGCTTGCTAAAAAAAACGGAGCCGATTTTTTCTTTAACGAAGAAGTCTGCTATATGAAAACACAGGGTAAAAAGATCATTGAGGTCATTACAGCCAACGACCGTTACGCGGGCGGACTGGTGATCAATTGTGCCGGAGCTTATGGGCGTGAAGTCGGTCTGATGACCGGACAGGATTTTCCGGTTTATCCAGATTCCCACGAAGCCGGGATCACTCAACCCGTTCAGCCACTGTTTGATCCCATGATCGTCGATATCCGTCCTGCCAGGCATTCAAAGAATTATTATTTTTATCAAAACAAGGAAGGCCAAGTCGTATTCTGCATCACGCCTCTGCCGGTAAGGTCAGGCTTAGACTGTGATAATACCTCGGAATTCCTTCCCCATGTCGTGAAGCGCATGATTGATATTTATCCGCGTTTGAGGAACCTTCGGGTTCGCAGGACATGGCGCGGACTGTATCCCATGACACCCGACGGATTTCCTATCATCGGCATGAACCATGAAGTGGAAAATAATTTGCTCGCCATCGGCATGTGCGGTCAGGGTTTTATGCTGGGACCGGGCGTCGGCAGGATACTGGCGGAAACAATTGTTGAAGGCAGCAAAAAGCATGATTTTATTTTTGAGCAATTAACACCGTATCGGGATTTCGATTCGGAAGAAATGTTGAAATAGAAGAATTTTTACACAAAGGCACAAAGAATTTGTTTTTGGATAATCCCCGAAGGGGATGAACAATAATAGATATGTTGCATCCTCATGAAATCCAACCGCAGAGCGGTTGAACAAATATCGTACAACCACGCTGTGGTTGTATTTTTAATATTCTAATAAATCTCTATTATTGTCTATCCCCTCTGGGGACACTCACTGACTTAAACTCCTTAAAAATCATAATATCAAGCTCATTCCCGGGTTTAAATTGGAAGAAATGTTGCAATGATTAATAGAGCCACACCATGGTGTGGCTCTACATTATAATGTTAATTTTGTATCGACACGCCATGACGCGTCGTTTTACGTTATATATCTACGCTTTCAACACATACCCCATCACTGCCCACCAATGTACGGCTGATCCCGCCATGACCATTAGATGCCAGATAAGATGGCTGTATTTCAGATTCTTCATTTTAAAGAAAAAGATCCCCAAAGTATACAGTCCACCACCCAATAAGATAAGGGTCAGGCATTCCGGAGGAAATCGTCGCAACATCGGTCCGGTAAACAAGACGACCAGCCATCCCATGATCACGTATGATGCAATGATCAGGATGTTCACGCCCCGTTCATAGATCCCCGGCATCAGCAATTTTAGCATAATGCCGCTCACCGCCAGTCC
>CAYVLJ010000198.1:0-2564 GCA_964452375.1 uncultured bacterium
CAGGGGTTTTTCAAATAAGGCGGAGATCGCAAGATAAAAAAGATAGGCTGCGCCCAAATAACGAATAATATTAAAAGCCAGAGAGGAATTGTTGATCAATAACGATATGCCGAAGGCTGCCAGAAAAGTATGTATGATCAACCCGGAAACCAGTCCGGAAGATATGCCGATGCCAAAACGCCGGCCGCGCGTAAGGCTTTGGGTCAATACGAAAATATTGTCCGGACCCGGGAGAAATGTCAGTGCAGCCGATGCGGCGATAAAAGATAGGATCTGTTCAATTGTCATAGCTGGAATTTAAAACAATGATAACATCATTGACAACAAAAACAAACGATTTGCAGAGTATATTATTTTATCAGAACCAGCTTTTGCGAGGCAGTGAACTCTTCTGCTTTCATGCATACAATATAAACCCCCGAGGGCATATCGCTTGCATCCCAGATCAATTCGTATTTTCCGGCCTCCGCATAACCGTCGATCAAACGATCTGCCAATTTTCCCCGTACATTATAAACATTCAATTCAATGTAGCTGTTTTCCGGCAGCAGATAGCTGATAGTAGTTCTTGGATTAAATGGATTGGGGTAGACGGGGTTCAATTTAAACTTGTCGGGTATATTCTGATCAGAGATTCCCACAATTTCGGGTAAACTCACCGTATCGCCGTTTTCCCAAAACAAGAAAGGGTAGCCATTATTGATTATGCCTTCGGGATCCAAATCCCAAATATCTTCTGTACCTGCATCATCATAATGGTTGTAGGCGAAATCCCATGCTGAATCCAAGCCGGTGCTTGTAAGTTTTGTAAAGCTGGCAATGTTTCGCATGGCTGAAGAATCAAGGGGTGTCGCAGCGCCGGCTACATCACTAAGTTGACCGGAGGTGTTAACGTTGAAAAAATTATCTGAAAAATCATTATTGCCAAAAACGCTACCCAGAAAACCATGATCAGTCAATTCGGTTGAATCGGTTAAATATACACTTCCAAGTGAGTAGCAATGCTCAATGCTTGCACCATAAAAAATCCCCGTCGAATTTACATATCCGCAAAAACCACCGGTCGTATCTGCATTTCCGCCCGAAACTGAACCGGCAGAATAACAATTTTGAATGCTGCCGGCATTAACAAGTCCGACCAATCCTCCGGCATAATGATACCCAATGACATCTCCGTCAAAATAAGAATTTGATATATCGGTTTTAGATGTATTACCAACCATCCCACCGGCAAATATTTGTCCTTGTATGGCACCGCTCGCCGAACAGTTAATAATTGTTCCGTCAATATTGTTGCCCACCAATCCGCCAACTTGATTACCATGGATGTTTACTCTGGTTTGGCAATTACTGATAATGCTCTTATTATTTCCACCGATCAAACCACCCATCGTTCCACCCAGAAGATTGCCTGACCATCGAATATATCCCTGAACATGACAAAAATCGATGACGCCGCCATAGTTGTATCCGACCAATCCGCCAACTTGTCCTTGTGCCGTATAATCAATGGATGTAAGATCAAGATTTTTAATTTCAGTTTGTTCTGAAAATGTGCTATCTGCCATATAGCCGAACAAACCGATCCTTCTTTCAAATGGTCGATAAACCCATAAATTGGAGATCGTATGTCCATCTCCATCATAAACACCGGTAAATGGAGTGGTCAAATTACCGATTGGAAGAAAACCAAGGGCAACAGGATCGGTAGACGAAGAACTGTCGTGATCAGCAAAATTTATGCTATCGCTGGCTGATGCATCGATATCTGTGCTTTGTATGAAAGATTTATCCCAATCGTGTGGGGATTCTGAAAGTTCAAGAAGGTCGTTGAATGATGAAATGATAAAAGGATCATCATTTGTGCCCGTTCCACCGGAATACGCAAATCTTCCACAACCCTGAATATTAAAAGTATATGGGTTTTCATCTTCGTCACTATTATCAATACAGACCAATACTTTGTTCACGCCGACACCATTTGGATTATATTGAATTGTAAAGGTGCTTGTGTCATTGACCGGGATCTGATCGGCGGGAAATTTTATTATTGAGAAAAGGCAACTGTCCTGACCGCGAATAACAGGAGTGGAAATATTTAATATGTCTGTTCCAATATTTTGAATAGTGAATGTTTTAGTAACAGTATCTCTGAAAAAAACAATTGTTCCAAAGTCGGTATCATCTTCAATTGAAGGGGTTGAATCGCCATTGACAATATCAATACCATTTCCCGTAATGTTTATTTCAGCTCCGTTTGTGTCGGCTGTTCCCGAAGTGAATATGTATGCCGATCCGGGATCAGACAGCGGATTTTCTTCATTCTCATCCTCTTTATCATATAAGGATGAGATCAATGCATGGTTTCCGGACATTCCAACATCCCAGCCGAAACAATCATAATGATCTCTAATAGGTGAAACAACTTGTGATTCGCAGGCCCAACCGGTATCGCAACGTGTGTAAAAATAAGCTGAACCGGGGTCACTTAAAGTGTTCAAGTCGTTCAGATCATTGTCCTGGCCATGAACTCCGACAACAAGATGTTCGCCTGCAGCCGAAAT
>CAYVLJ010000199.1:0-2530 GCA_964452375.1 uncultured bacterium
ATCACTAAAACTTTCGTTTATCCAGCCTTCATTTTGCCAAAGGGGTTTAACATGCGGCCAAATATCACAAGCATCGCTTCTTGACAGATGCTGCCCATTGATCCAACCCAGCTTATCAAGATCGAATATGGCGCCTTTTTTGTTCACTTTGCTCATATCAAAGCGCTGTACAAGCTCTTCCAGGCTGAAAACAGGCTTAGGCATGTTATCACCCCAGCCAAGCAGCGCCAGGCCGTTCAGGAGTCCCTCGGGCAGGAATCCAAGCTCTTTGAATTCGTCCACAGAGGTTGCGCCGTGACGTTTTGAGAGACGTTTACCGTCCGGAGCGAGGATCAGTGGCAAATGTCCGAATTTCGGGACTTTCCTATCCAAAGCAAGAAAGAGCAGGATCTGCTTAGGCGTATTGGAAAGATGATCTTCTCCGCGTATGACGTGGGTGATGTCCATTTCAACATCATCGACAACTACCGACAATTGATAGATAGGCGTTCCATCTGAACGAATAATAATAAAATCATCGATCTCGGAATTATTCACCTCGATCTGTTTATAGACCATATCTTTAAAACGCGTCACACCTTCGGGAACCCGGAAACGGACAGTGTAGGGTATATTGTGGTTAAGTTTTTCTTTTATTTGTTTTTCACTCAGATCACGGCAGCGGCCCGAATAACGATAAGGACGTTTTTCATTTTCCGCCCGGACTTTTTCTGCATCCAATTCCTCTTTGGAACAAAAACAGCGGTATGCTTTGTCTTCTTCGAGAAGTTTGTTAGCGGCATCAAGATGGGCTTGTGCATTTCGGCTCTGTATCACCGGTGACTCATCGGGTGATAAACCCAGCCATGCAAGTGCTGTAAGGATCTCCCGCATATTCTCATCTGTGGACCGTTCTTTATCCGTATCTTCGATACGCAGGCAGTATACACCATTATTTTGTCTGGCATAAAGGTAATTGAAAAGTGCTGTCCGCACCCCGCCGATGTGTAAATGTCCGGTAGGCGAGGGAGCGAAGCGTACGCGAATTTGTTTTTCGGTATTATTCATGGGATAAATATAAACAGACAAAAGACAAACTCCAATAACCAATGGAAATGTAAAAAGTAAAAAGGTCGAAGATTCTTCGAAGCTTCAGCGAAGAAGAACAAAAGGCAAAAATGAAATGATTTAAGAACATTCGATCATTCGATTGGTCGGTTGATCGATTGGTCTCATTTCAACCCTCCATACCTTTTCTGAAACATCCGGAATATTCTTGTATTAAATAAGTAATTGATATAAAATCAATTAAAACAAAAAAGGATAGAAATATGAAAAAACTCGTCCTTTATATTGTCACATTTCTGATTTTAGTTTCCTGTGCCGGCGCTCCTCTTGAGATCATGGAAAATGACGATGGATTGCGCATGATAGGCGGAAAGCAAGCACTTCTTGATGATATCGTATATCCGGCAGATGCTTTGCAGAAAGGTATTGAAGATATAGTTACGGTACTTGCATACGTGGATACGTCCGGAACTGTTATCGACTGCAAGATCATGGAAGGCAATGAATTCTTGAACGAAGCTGCAATTACAGCTATGACCAAACAGCGCTTCCATCCCTTTATGCTTGAAGGCAAAAAAAGGCCTGTGAGAGTGGCTATACCTATATCATTTACGATCGCAAAAGATCTCGATGTACATGAATTTGAACGTGAAAGAGTGAAATCTTTAGCTGAAAAATATCTTGAAGAACCTGTTTTAACGATCAACGATCATAGATCGGTTCGTTCACCGGGTACCGCCAATGATTATTATTCCGAAGCCATGACCTGGTGGCCCAAACCCGATGACCCGACAGCGCCTTACATGATAAAGGAAGGAGTGGAAAATCCCGATGCCTTCCTCAAACATCAGGAACTTTTAGGCAGAATGAGTGAGATAGTATCCGCTTTGACCTCGGCATACCTGATCACCGATAGAAAAGACTACGCTTTTAAAGCCATAGAACACCTAAAAGCATGGTTTATCGATCCTGAAACACGAATGAATCCGAATTTTAAATATGCTCAGACCATACCATACCGAAATACCGGACGCCTGGCAGGTATCATGAATGCTTTACCCATGGTAGAGGTTATCAGATCCATGGATATGTTAAAAGATCTGTTTGATGAAACCCAATTATCGATCATCGATGAATGGATGCATGATTACGATTTTTATCTTGAATTTGGCGATTATATGGAATACGCGATGCAACGCAAGGATAATTATGCCCTGGTTTGGTTTTTACAAATAGCATCTGTAGCAAGATACAGAGAAGATCGGGAAAAAATTGAAAAATGCCGCTATTATTTTAAGGAGCACTTGTTAAAATTTATTTCTGATGAGGGCTCTGATTACTATAACGGAAATATGAACCGTCAGTACATGAACAATATATTTATAGCTGCCGATATGTCTGCGCTTGCTGTTGAATTGATCACTGATGATACTTATAATGCCTGGGTTGAGACGGATGGTACCAGAAGAGCGGGCGATCTTAT
>CAYVLJ010000200.1:0-2525 GCA_964452375.1 uncultured bacterium
GGGTCGTTCCGATGGTGAGATCATGCGTTTTTGCCAAAGTTTTATGATCGAATTGCAGCGTCATATTGGTTCGCGTACCGATGTCCCCGCCGGCGATATCGGCGTGGGTGCCTAAGAGATCGGCTATTTATTCGGTCAGTATAAGAGGATCCGCAATGAATTTACGGGTGTTCTGACGGGAAAAGGCATCACCTGGGGCGGCTCTCTTGTCCGTCCGGAGGCAACGGGCTTTGGTGTTGTCTATTTTGCAAACGAAATGCTGAAATCAAAAGGCAATAGTTTTGAAGGCAAAAAAGTCGCCATTTCCGGATTCGGGAACGTTGCCTGGGGCGCGGCCAGAAAGGTCAACGAACTCGGCGGAAAGGTTGTAACCTTATCCGGACCGGACGGCTATGTCTATGATCCGGACGGCATTTCGGGAGAGAAGATCTTGTATATGCTCATGCTTCGCGCAAGCAATAATGATATTGTCGCCCCCTATGCAAAGGAATTCCCGAACGCGACATTTTATCCGGGAAAACGTCCTTGGGAACAAAAGGTTGATATTGCCTTGCCTTGTGCCACTCAGAATGAACTGGACAAGAAAGATGCTGAAGCGCTCGTCAAGAACGGCTGCATGTGTGTAACCGAAGGCGCCAATATGCCGTCAACGCCCGAAGCGGTCAAGGTATTTGAAGATGCAAAGATACTTTATGCACCGGGCAAAGCCTCCAATGCGGGCGGTGTGGCAACATCCGGACTTGAAATGAGCCAGAATTACATGGGCAGATCATGGACCAGCGAACAAGTTGATGAGGAATTGCACAATATCATGATCCGCATCCATGAACAATGCGTCGAACACGGCAGCATTGAAAATAATTATGTGGATTATGTTCGCGGCGCCAATGTGGCCGGATTCCTGAAAGTGGCACATGCAATGCTGGAACAGGGTGTTGTTTAAAAGACTTAAGATCAAAGATAAAAGCAGAGGCTCAGAATTCTGAGCCTCTTTTTTTTAACTGATATATAAAGTTTGATCCCTAAACCCCTAAACTCCTAAACTCTAAACTCTAAACTCTAAACTCTAAACATTCTTTATCTGTGTAATCTTTTTTTTAATCGGTCATGAGTTTCCGGTTATTTCGTATAAATTTTCAATTCCCGGTCTTCATTTACCACAAAGACGATCCTTGAGACATCGGCCTCTCGGAATGCGAATCCGGATACCACATAACGGGAATTTTGCGCATGATAAAAGATCATCCTGCCCGGACGTGTAAAGGTCAGGGATTTTGGTGTATCCCGGATAATCAAATCTTCACGTGGATTCTCACCCTTGATCTCATGGCGGTATGAAAGCGTTTCCTGCGGGAAAATGTCAATATCCAGAGGCAGAGAAATTTTCATATGATGATATTCTTTCATATCGGTGATCACATCCGTAACGACTATTTCTTTTTCTGCCTGTGGAAGAATGGGCTTGAAAGAGGCGGAATCGCGGTCATCAAGAGGTGTGTTCAAAGCGGATTTTTGCTGTTCCGTCATTTCAAACGCGTCGCTGGTGATATTCAGATTGCTTGCGATAAAATTCATCAGGAATATGCCGCCGACCACCGCCGCTACGATCAGAGTATAGATGAGCAGTTTGCTGGGTTCTTTTTTTCGTCCTTTATAAGATCGGGTCTTCTTGATCGAGATGCCATGACCAAGCGGTGTTACGGTCGTATCGGAAGGCGGCTGCTTCAGTCCGCTCAAGGCGATGACCTCATCATAATCCAAGCCAACATGCAAGGCGTAATTTTTTAACTGCAGTTTTGTGATAACCGGATCCGCATTTTTAAAATCACCGTTTTCAAGAAACTCGATCTTTTCAACGGGCAAGCGCATTTTCTCGCTGAGTGAGAATAATGAAATGCCCTTTTCCTCGCGCAGCTTTTTTATGTTGTCCCAGTTCTCTATTTTGATCGGTTCTTCCATGGGTGGAATTTAGGGAAAAAAGATAAAAGGAAAAAGATAAAAGTAAAGGCAGAATGTAATCCGGCAAATATTTCCGGTAATGTAGAGGCGACTCCAGAGTCGCCCGTTTACTAGGACGGGTCTAGCCCCGCCCATACATTTACCTTAATAAATTTAAAATGAGAATGAAACTATTCATTAGATGAAAATGATGGATGATACATATTATAAAATTTGGTAATATGTTGCAATCTATTAGTGATCAATCGGACTTACAAATATGAATATTGATAAATATTATTTACTTAAGAAAAGATATGGTCTTTCGACAAATAACTGATCAATAATTTCATTATTTTTAAGGTCGCAAATATAAATGCGATTATCTCTGGAACATCCAAAATATGCAATGTTATTTTCTGGAACTAATATTGAATTTGTCGGACCAATTGTTTTATTTTCTAAAAGGATTTTATCTTTTATTGAATATATTTCATCTGTTAAATCAATTACATAAACAGTATCATTTGCGCCAACAACATAACATTCATTTCTTATATCTGAGTTGGTAACTGAATATGAATTTG
>CAYVLJ010000201.1:0-2495 GCA_964452375.1 uncultured bacterium
GATTAATATGGAAAAGAGAACATTCATCAAATCAGGGTTACTTGCAATGGGAGGAATGTTTAATGCCCCCATATCCGCTGATGGAATCCTGATATGCGCCCGTATGAAAAAATCCGATATAAAGGGGCTCTTTTTCTTTTGAAGAATATTTTGGCAACAAGATCTCCTGGTTCAGGTCCTCCGAATTATAGTAATCGGAATGATCACAGCTTATCCCGCCTATGTTGACACGTTGATATTCATTGTTCCATTTGTTCAGAGGCAGCAGAATGAATTTTTCATGAATGCTCCATGCGTCCGGTATCGTATTCATCAGACTGTTGTTTATGATATACCATGATTCCGCATCGTTCTGCTTTTTTTGTTCGAGCACCTTGAAAATGATGGCACCGGCCTCTCCTACCGTATATTTCCCGAATTCGGTGTATATATCAGGCTCGGCGACATCTTCCTGTTCGCAAGTTCCTTTGATCGTTTCTATGATCGAGTTGATCATATATTCGTAATCATATTCGAACCCCAGATGGTTCCTGATGGGGAAACCTCCGCCAAGATTGAAAGCATCCAGCGTATCACATTCTTTCTTCAATTCGATATAAAGTGTAAGCGCTTTCTGAAATTCCCCCCAGTAATAAAGCGTATCCTTGATACCCGTATCAACAAAGAAATGAAGCATTTTCAATTCAACGTTTGGGTTGTTTTTGATCTGTGTATTGTAAAAATGGATGATCTCATTATGCGGAATGCCAAGGCGTGACGTATAATAGGCCGATTGGGCTTGCTCATTGATCGCCATGCGGATGCCGATCTTCAGTTTGTGGGTTGGGTTTAACTCTTTAAGCCGTTCAACTTCGCTGATACTGTCCAGGACCAAAATGGAATTTTGGAACCCGGCTGTCTGTAAATCGATGATCTTTTTAAGATATTCATCTGTTTTATAACCGTTGTGCACGATCGTACGGTCCTTGTCGATCTTACCGTCTTCATAAAGATGCAGGATCAGGTCAATATCGTAAGCGGATGAGGTTTCGATGTTAACATCGTGTTTCAGGGCTTCATTGATCACATGGTAAAAATGATTGCATTTGGTGCAGTAACAATAATAATAGCGCCCCTTGTATTTATTTTTCTTGATGGAACGATTAAAAAGATTTCGGGCCTTTTTGATCTGATCTCCGATCTTCGGCAAATATATGAAACGAAAAGGGGTTCCATGTTTTTCGATCAGATATTTCAGTGAGATACCATGGAAAGTCAGATATCCATCCCGGAGATCAAAGCCTTCCTGCGGGAAATAAAAACTTTGGTCGATTAAGTCAAAATAGGTGTTTTTCATTTAGTTTACATTGAGTCCTTATAAAGATATTCCTTGATCATCAAAACAATATTTTCTTCGCTGGTATTATTTTTCTTATCGTTTTGATAAACCTTTTGTTGGTTGAACAATCCGGGACTGAGCCCAATCAAATGAATATATTTATTACGGCATTTTATTACAACAAAATAGAAAAAGAATTCTTCATTGTGATTTTATGATTATTTCATATATTACCCGCGGAGAGGTGGCAGAGTCTGGTCGAATGCGCCGCACTCGAAATGCGGTGTTCGCGTAAGTGAACCGGGGGTTCGAATCCCTTCCTCTCCGCAGTAGCCATAACCCGCTGATTATCAGCGATATATAAACACCAAGTGCCAGTTTTGTGCCAAGTCTATTGCCAAAATTATTCACCGGACTCTTAATCCGTTGGTTCGGGGTTCAAGTCCCTGATGGCGTACCACTTAAACCCTTGTTAAAATTGTAGTTACAGGGGCTTTTTTCAACGCTACATTTATATAGTAAAACTGTGGGTTTCGGCGCTTTTGGACATTTCTGGACATTGATGGTGTACATTTTGGTGTACAGAAAATCGCGATACTCGCAAGATAATTGGGGAAGCCTTTTAAGAATTTTAGCAATTATTCTTGTTATGTTTACAATTTTAATCTATATTATTTACAAACAATAATACTTAATAGGTAAAACTATGAAAAGAATATACCAGTATACTTTAATTGTATTCGTTGTACTATTTCTATATAGTTGTTTCCAAAAGCCCGAGGAAGGCACTTGGGAACTTCTCGGATTTGAAGATAAAATTGCTTATCGTGTTGTTTTATCAGATTCAAATCTTTACGCTTGTGCCGGAACTAATGGCTTATGGAAAAAAAATATCGAAATATCCAGTTCAGAATGGATATATCTCGGGCTTGAAGATTCTAATATAGTAGGTGAACAGGCGAGTGGTGTCATTGATGTTATTGTAAATCCCGAAAATACCAATGAATTACTTATTGCTTTTGATCCTATAAATGCAGCATCACCCTGTGTTTATAGATCGCTGGATAATGGAAAATATTGGGAAGTGGCTGATTCAGGTTTAGTAGTTTATTCAGGTGGTTATAAATATAATCAAAGAATTAGAACACTATGTTATTCCTCGGATTATATCATTGGG
>CAYVLJ010000202.1:0-2457 GCA_964452375.1 uncultured bacterium
ACCGAAGCGCTTGATTTTCTTTTGCTTCTTTTCTTTGATCAAGCAAAGAAAAGAAGGAATAATTAATTTATACAACCCGCCAGCTGGCGGGTTGTATTTTTGGGGAGGCTTTTACCCCGGGTTTCACCCGGGGATACTCTTCTTTGACCCCTGCCGGGGTCTTATTGAAAGTTTTTATTCTTTTTGTAAGCCTAAATGTTTTGTTAGTAACGGGTATGTTATTAAGTTAAAAAAAGTGTTACTGGAATAAAGCATACTATTCATGAAATTAATAATTCCGAACCTGATCGATCCAAGTGAAAACTCCCGTATTGATAAAGGAAAACTTAATTCTTTAAAAACAGCCGGAATTATTTTAATTTAGTCATAGATAAAAATTCGAGAGTCGTATGAAAAAACTAATCATGTTCGTCTGTATTTTGATAGCATCGGCATCCCTGATCGCAGAGGATAACAGCGACTATATTTCAAACTGGTCGATGAGCTGGGAAGATTTCAGTAAAAAAGAACAGAAGATAGGATTGGCACTTGGCGGGGGAGCCGTCCTGGGAGCCGCGCATATC
This sequence comes from uncultured bacterium, assembly GCA_964452375.1. Classification (GTDB taxonomy): domain Bacteria; phylum Fidelibacterota; class Fidelibacteria; order Fidelibacterales; family Fidelibacteraceae; genus M50B103. The sequence continues at coordinate 564 of CAYVLJ010000202.1, forward strand.
GGCGTATTGAAGGCCATCGATGAGCTGGGGATCGAGATCGATTACATTGCCGGCACCAGTATCGGCGCGCTGGTAGGCGGACTGTATGCCTATGGCATGAGCTGGGATGAAATTGAGACATTGTCCCGTGATCTGAACTGGCTGGATATCTCCGGATTGTCATTTTCCACAATGGGCCTTTTATCCAACAAAAGAATGGGGGATCTTATCAGGGAGAAGATCGGCGTCGTTTATCTTGAAGATGCGCCCATTCCGATCGCGATGGTGGCCGCAGATATCGAAACCCTGGAAAAGCGCGTCCTTATCAAAGGGGAAGTAGCTAAAGCTGCGATGGCCAGCACCTGTATTCCGGGTGTGTTCATTCCCGTCGAAATAGATGGGAGTCTTCTGGTTGACGGCGGTATCGTGGAAAGCGTGCCGATCTCGCCGCTTATCGATATGGGGGCTGAGATCATCATTGCCGTAGATCTGAATTCCGAACATGATAACAAGAAGCCGGCAAACATGATCGAAGTTCTGCTGAGGACATTTGAACTGATGTCACAAACCTCAACCCAATACCAGGTTGGCCGGGCTGACATACTGATAACGCCCGATCTTTCGGAATTCAATGTCGTTGATATGGATCAATCGCCCGATCTGATAGAAAAAGGATATAATGAGGCTATTCGGATTTTGAAAGAGTATTTCAGATAGGCATAATATAATTATTGGACCAGAAGCACGTTACAGGACAATGATTTACATTCAACATTAGGAGATCTAACTGATCTTAAAATAAATAAGTAGAATGAATAAGATAATATTAAAAGATCAAACCGTCAGTAAGTTGCCCAAAGGTGAGTATGCTGCAATTAAAAATCCTGAAGATATTTTTCCGGGATATGAATATGTTCCTTTGGCAAAGAAAAAAAACACGTTGACCGATATACGGACTGTTGTTTGCGACATGGACAGAACAATGATCACGATGGAAAATCTTTGCATTAATTCCTTGGAATATATGGTCCGAAAGATCTCGAATCGTATGAATATTAACACTTGGCAAGGACTTGATAAGGAAAAGGATTATCCCCACATTATAGGCAACAGCACGACAAGGCGCGTAGAATATCTCATAGATACCTACAGATTCAATATCAGTGATTATGCTATTAAAAAAGCTTTTATTGAGGCTGCAATGTGGTTCTTTCGGCAGGGGAAAGACCCTCAAAGAGTGCGTGAAGTTCAAACCACCTGCCGTATTCTTGGATGTCAAGGCTTAGAAGAGCAGATCAATTTACCTGATAAAGAGATTTTTGCAATCTTCAGGAACAGTTGCAAAATTGACAGTAAAAACAAAATAGTTCGTGCTTCAATAGATATTTATTATCAACGATATCATGAGATACTCATGGCTATCGATAAGGAAGAAAGTATACCGTTGGCTGAGCTTATCCATGATATGAGTATGGAAAATCTCATAGAACCCATGCCGGGAGTCGCAATTTTTATTTCGCTTATCAGGGGGTGGCTGACAGCTGAGGATATTCGAAAATTAACCCCAATCTTAATGGATGAATATATTAAAAAAACGGGTAATGAATTTACCGGTGAAACGGATATGTCTGAACCGACATCCTATTTCCAAATGGAACCTGCCGATTTGGCATTGGTTACTTCTTCGATTTTATATGAAGCGGATATTGTAATAAGGCATGTTTTTAAAGCGATTCAAAAACAGGTTGCCGAGTGGCCGGTAGCTGAAAATAAAAAGCAAAATATAATAGCGTATTTTGCTGATTATCATAAGGTTTACCACGCTTTCATTACTGCCAACGATTCACATGAGATCCGCCTTAAACCGCATCGTGACCTATACAGTATCGCTCTGAATGCTCTCCACGTTTCACGC
>CAYVLJ010000203.1:0-2450 GCA_964452375.1 uncultured bacterium
ATAATAAGAATGCCGGTGGACAGTTCCTTGTGATCGGCAGTGAAGAATATTTGGTACGGGGAATCGGATTGGTCAATGGGGTCGACGATATTAGTCGTATCCAGATCAAAGTGGATAATGGAACACCGATAACGATCGGTGATGTTGCAGATGTATCTTACGGGAATGAGATCCGTCGCGGGGTTGTGACCCGGGACGGGGAAGAGGAGGTCGTAGCGGGACTGGTTTTACAACTATACGGTGAAAATGCCTCCACGGTGATCCCGCGTTTATATGATAAATTGCCGGAAGTCCAAAGATCGCTTCCTAAAGGCGTTACGCTTGTCCCTTACTACGAACAGCAGGAACTGGTCGATAATGCCGTAGGGACCGTTATAGATGCTTTATTGATAGGTACCTTACTGGTTATGTTCCTACTTGTTGTATTCCTGGGCAATATCAGAACGGCTTTTATTGTGGGAATATCATTACCGATCTGTGCCTTGATCGCAGTTATATTTATGGGACTTAGTCACATCTCGGCAAATCTTATGTCATTGGGTGGTATTGCCATCGCCATCGGGATGTTGGGAGACGGCTCGATCGTAATGGTGGAAAATATCTATCGTCATTTATCCGATCCTAAAAAATTGGGGTCAAATAAGATCCTAACGATCAAAACGGCCGCTCAGGAAGTGGCAAAACCCATCATTTTCTCCGTTGCCATTATCATTATTGTCTTTTTACCGATCTTTTCTTTTCAGGGGATCGAAGGTAAAATGTTCAAACCGATGGCTTTCAGTATTTCATTTGCGCTTCTGGGCTCATTATTGACGGCCCTGGTCCTTGCACCTGTTCTGTCATCTCTCATGCTAAAAGCAGGTCCGGTAAAGGAATTGAAATTCCTGACCGGCCTCAAAAAGATCTATAAAAAAATACTCGAAGGCGCTCTGCATCATAAAAAAATCCTGATAGCTGCTGTATTGGTCTTATTTTTTGCCAGTTTATCGCTGGTACCTTTCCTCGGGACGGAATTCATTCCCACTTTGGAAGAAGGTTCCATTACGATCGGGGTCACCATGGCGCCGTCGATCTCACTTGAGAAAGCGACTGAGACCATCATGCGTCTGGAAAAAGAGATCATTCAATTCGAACCCGTTAATGAAACGGTTTCACGTATCGGACGGCCCGAGGCGGGTTCTCATCCGCATCCGGTGAACACAGCTGAGATCCATGTGGATCTTAAACCGTTGGATGAATGGACCCAATTTAAGACCAAAGCCGATCTGGTTGAAGAATTGAACCATACCTTGTCGGTCTATCCCGGTGTTCAACTGAATTTTACTCAACCCATTCAAAATGCTTTTGACGAATTATTGTCCGGTGTAAAAGCGCAGTTGGCTATTAAATTGTATGGTGATGATCTCAACGTTCTTAGGGAAAAATCCGAAGAGATCAAAAATTCTATCGATAACATCCCGGGTCTCGTGGACCTTTCGGCCGAAAAGAGTTTCGGTCAACCCCAGGTCAAGATCATTGCCGATCGTTATGCCTGTTCGCGTTATGGTGTGGATGTAGCGGAGTTGTTGGAGATCGTTGAATTGGCGATAGGCGGCGAGGTCATTGACCAAATATACCTCGGTACCCGACGATTCGGCATTCATTTGCGATATCAGGAAGATTATCGCGACAATCCCGATATCATAAAGAATATATTAGTGCAAACGAATGATGGATCCCAGATCCCCTTGGGTCAGTTGGCCAAAGTAGAGAAAGTGATCGGTCCCATTCAGATCAATCGTGAGAACAATCAACGCCGGTGGATCATTCAGGGTAATGTTCGCGGACGGGATATGGGCGGTGTGGTCGCCGATATTCAAAAACGGATCAAAGAGGACATTACACTTCCAAGCGGATATTATATTGAGTACGGCGGACAATTCGAAAACCAGCAGCGGGCGATGAAAAGACTAATGATCATTGTACCCCTGGCCTTGCTATTGATCGCGCTGATGCTTTATCTTACTTTCCGGTCGTTTAAAAATACTCTACTGATCCTGATCAATATTCCATTGGCCTTGATCGGAGGTATTGTGGGACTCTGGTTATCCGGAGCCTATTTATCCGTTCCCGCGTCTGTTGGTTTTATTGCATTGTTCGGTATTGCCGTTCAAAACGGTATTGTGCTGGTGACCTATATCAATCAGCTTCGACAAGAAGGAAATGATATGCACACAGCCATCGTTCAAGGCGGATTGCTGCGATTACGTCCGGTCATGATGACAGCATTTACCACTATTTTGGGATTGTTGCCGCTTCTATTGTCGCAAGGCATCGGATCGGAAGTTCAACGACCGCTCGCCATTGTGGTGATCAGTGGGCTATTGACCTCAACATTCCTCACCTTGTTCATTATACCGGTACTCTACAGCAAGTTTTCGGATAAATTTAAATAATAAGTATACGAGATA
>CAYVLJ010000204.1:0-2438 GCA_964452375.1 uncultured bacterium
AAAACCACTCCTTTATAGATGGTAATAAACGCATTGCCGCAACTTTATTCGTTTACTTTTTGAATCAAAATAAAATATTATATCGCAAAGACGGAAGTAAAAGGCTGCCGGATACCACATTGGTAGCACTTACCGTATTGATTGCTCAGAGTAAGCCTGAAGAAAAAGACACGATCATCAAAATTATCGTTAATTTGATCAATAAAAACATTGTATAGTGACAGTTGTGGACAAATAACTGCAATAAATTGACTGGAAACAACTCCGTTTAATTAAGGTCGTTTCCCAGCTTTCTACAAGGATTTCTTCAACCGCTACCGGGCGGAAAAAGACCACAGTGAAGCGAATGCCGTGCACCGGGAGAACAGGCGAAAGAAGTTCAATAATTGAGAATTGACAATTAATAATTAAGAATTTGAAAAATTAATAATGATGTCATCCCGAAAAGCGAATCACAGATGTGCTTATCCGGGACCTAAATTTTTGCATGCAATATAATGGAGTGATTTATAGATGAGATCCCGAATAAGATTGCCGCCGGCAATCTTTTCGGGATGACAATTTTGTGTGCGTCTTTTTTATTTAATATCAGTAACCCCGGGTTTAAACCCGGGGTTACTGATGCATTCCATTCCACCAAACAAAAAAAACATAAAACATGCCAATTTTAGCAAATTTATCGTTAATTTAATTAATAGCATTATTTAAAAGCGTGTTCAGTTTTTTATCAGGAGGCCGTATGCGTCAGAAAACACGTAAAACCCTGTTACTGATCTCTTTCCTTTTATTCCCTCTAACGATCTTTTTATTCTCTCCTTTCCTGCCCTTTCAGGCGGCTGCAGAAGCCGTGCTGGCAGGCGCCACGATCATCTATCTTAGTTTATTCCTGCTATCTTTTACTTTAGGCCGTGCATTCTGCGGCTGGATATGTCCTCTCTCAGGTGTGCAGGACGTTATGGCCGGCATTCGAAAAAAGCCCACCGATCCAGCAAAAGGCTGGATAAAATTCCTTTTCTGGATCCCGTGGATACTGGGACTGATCGTTATGTTCATCATGGTTAAACGACCGCCCGTATTCAATTTCTTTTTCGAAATGCCTCTGGTGATATCCATAGACGAACCCTGGAAATTCATCATTTACTACGCCGTGCTTGTGATCGTTGTATTGATGGCCTATCTGATAGGCAACCGCTCCTTCTGCCGGCATCTCTGCTGGATCGCACCTTTTATGATCAGCGGAAAAAAACTGGGACATTTGCTGCATATTCCGAATCTGCATCTGAAAAGCGAACCCGAAAAATGTGTTCATTGCAAACTCTGCAACCGTGCCTGCCCCATGAACCTGGATGTTCACGCCATGTGTCAGGATGGATTTATACTTCATGATGAATGTATTTTGTGCGGATCATGTATTGATGCATGTTCGGCGAACTGTTTGCATTACAGCTTTGGGGGAACAAGGAAACAAAATTCAGAAGCCCTTCTTCGTCAAGACTACGAAGGGCAAGCGGAAGCTGAGAACCAGAAGTCAGAAACCGAAAGTCAGTAGTCAGAATTTAAAAATCGGTAAGTTGTAATGCAAACGGACTCATCATCCGTCGATTATTTATCCTATTGAATCATTTATTAAGCGTTGATATTGATGTTCAAGCCTCAGCAGGCAGAAACGAATTTCTTAACTTCAGCTTTCGTTCAGTGGATTCAGCAAAAAATCAATGATGTTCATTCTCTTTATACCTTCTTTATCTTCTCCCAAGATTTTGTCCATAGATAAAACAATTTTCGGATAATTATCATTGATCTTTAGTAGGGGTCTAAACTCTCTTTCAATCGTATCTTTTCCTGAAAGCAAATATGTAACTTGAAAATAAAGTTTCTGATTGTTTTTCTGAGCTATAAAATCTACTTCATACGTGTCAAATTTACCAATAGAAACTTGATAACCTCTCCTTAAGAGTTCAAGATAAACAATATTTTCAAGCAAGACAGAAATGTCATCATACCTATACCCCAATACACTATGTCTTATTCCGGGATCAGCTGCATAATATTTTTCATAAATTTCTAAATGTTTTTTCCCTTTAATATCATAACGTTGGGCCTTATGCATCATAAAAGCATGATTTAAATAGCTGATATAATTTTGAACCGTATCAACACTAACCTTGATATTTTGAGATTTGATAAAATCGGAAATTCTTTTTGCCGAAGTAATATTGGCAATATTATCAAAAACATACGAACTGATCCGTTCAAATAGATTTACATCGCGGATCGCATAACGGGCAACAATATCTTTTAACATGATGGTATTATATATTGAATCAATATATTGAAAAATTATCTCATCATTTAAGGGAAGGTCATGAATACCGGGTAATCCGCCGAATTTCAAATATAGTTGAAACTCATCTTCGATCAACGAAGCTTCATCTCCC
>CAYVLJ010000205.1:0-2344 GCA_964452375.1 uncultured bacterium
AAAGCATAGCTGTGCGGCTCCGTCGTTGTGCCCGCGCCTTCGATCTCCGCGATCAACACCTCATCGCGATAAATACGGAAGGCGGCATTCTCGGTCTCGGAGGCGGTTTGCCAACTCAATCTAACTATGCCGTTTATTTCTTCAACGTCAAATGAGACCAGTGTAATTGGCGTTGGAACCTCGTCCCCCGGATACATCCAGTCAAAATAAGGATATCCGTCGTTTCGGGCATTCCCGATATTCCAGATATCATCCGAACCGTTACCCGATTCGCCCTTAAAATCCCAGCCGACGCTTTCAAATGTCGAATAATCGTTCATCTCGGATGTCGTTTTTGCCGTTGCTCCCGCACCTCCCGATTGTAAAGAGGCTTGAGTATCGAAAAAGTTATCTGAACATCCGGTTGTATTGTAATTGCCGATAAATCCTTTGTCCGTGGGATTTTCAGCATTGTCATAAATGACCGCCCCGGTACAGTAACAGTATTCAATAACGCTTGTATTCTCATTTTTACCGATGAAGCTGCCGAAATCGCCGTTGGTATCCTGACTGCGGGTAACCGATCCCCTGCTGTAAGAATTTGTAATAGTTGAATTATTGTTACCACCCACCAAGCCACCTGCATAATTGATATATCCGACAACTTCGGCTGTACTGAATGATTCGGTTGTGATTGAAGAAGCTGTGTTGTAACCCACTAGCCCTCCCACATAATTACTTCCAAAAACCACATTACTTTCTGGTGTTGTCGAATAACAACTGTTCACTGTAGCACCCGTATTATAACCGATCAAACCGCCAGCATAATAATTTCCCGTAATACTAACGGAAGTATACGAATTCTCGATCGATCCGCTATTATAGCCGATTAATCCGCCCAAATAATTGCTCCCATCCAAATCATCGGTCACAGTACCGATGAAGGAGCAATTGGATATAGTGCTGGTATTTTGGCCAATCAAACCTCCAATCCGGGCGCCATCCCCTTTTACAGTACCTGTTACGTGGCAATTTGTGACCGTACTTCCCTGGAATTCGCCGACTAATGCACCCACTCTGTTTTGAGCATCTCCAACCATTTCTATATCAACGTTTGTAAGATTAATGTTTTGCAATACCACACCATCACGAGCAACGCCGATGAATCCTTGATATCCACTGCTTCTTGAAATGGTCAGACCGCTGATCGAGTATCCCCCGCCATTGTATTGACCATAAAAGGCATGGTCCCAATCGCTTCCGATCGGAGACCATCCCGCTCCGCTGTTCCAGGTCGCGGTTGCTGAAGCATCAATATCAGCGGTCTGTGAAAAATACTTGTCCCATGATGTTGAGTTTGTACTGATCCACAGCAAGTGATCCAATGTCGATATAATGTAGGGTTCTCCTGAAGTTCCGGAACCGCTTGGCTGAGTTCCATCTGCTGATACGGGCTGAATAAAACAACACAATAAAACAATAAATACGAAAGTCTTTTTCATTTTCTGCCTCTGAATATTATTTAATAACTACTTCATCAACACCATTTTCTTAGTTTCAATATTATCCCCTGCCGTCAATCGATAGAAATAGATACCGGAAGAGAAGCCTGTAGCATTCCAGTTCACTTCATGATAGCCGGCAGATCGTACTTCATTAACAAGCGTTACAACTTTTTCACCATTCATATTGAAAATGGATAGATCAACTGAAAGCTGCCTGTCCATCGAAGCCTCGGTGAAAATGGAATAGCTGATAGTTGTCGTTGGGTTGAAGGGGTTTGGATAGTTTGCACCTAATGCAAATTCTGTTGGAATATCATTTTCAGAAATGTTTATCGTGATGGCTTTATCAGAGTGTTTGGTTTCTTCGTTTGCGTAGCTGACATCAGCCGGAACATATGTGTATGCATTGCCGGGAATGATTTGATCGTCAATGTATTCATAGCTTTGGGGTTCACTTGTGGTTCCGGCACCGTCAATACTGGCGAGAACTTCATCGTTGCGATAGATCAGGAAATGTGAATTATCAGTTTCAGAGGCGGTTTCCCAATTCAGGAGCACAACACCATTTATTGCCGTAGCTGTGAAAGCTGTCATGGTTATGGGCAAAGCATTGTCGCCGCTGTTGCTGCCCACCGCGAATTCGGAAAAACCGCTCAGTCCGCTGCGGTGCAGAACCGGGGTTGCGTTGCTGCCCGTTCCGGCCAGATGGGAGCCGTTCAGCGTCCAGGCGCTTTCGCTGTCCGCACGTTTTACAAGATGCAATGCGCTGTAATCGGCAATACCGCCGAAGCCTTCGGCGGTTATATCCAGGTCATAGGTGCCGCCGCTCAAGGCGTCTGCGGCGCTCAGGGACCAGTAGC
>CAYVLJ010000206.1:0-2316 GCA_964452375.1 uncultured bacterium
ACAACGAATGGGGCTATTCGGTCCGCGTTGTTGACCTTGTTGAAAAAATGGCTAAGTAAATTGTCATAAATACGGCAAAGACTGCTCGCAGGAGCAGTCTTTGCTTTTAATCAAATATGTCAAAGATAAAATTCATATTCGCACTTCATAATCATCAACCAGTTGGGAATTTCGATGATGTATTTGAACGTGCCTATGAAAAGTCCTATAAACCTTTTATCGAATTATTAAAGACTTATCCGGAATTATCGGTATCCCTTCATTATAGCGGACCCTTGCTCGAATGGCTGATCGACCATAAGCCTGAATTTTTGGAAAATATTCATTTTCTAACTGATCAGGGTCAGATTGAATTGTTATCAAGTGCCTATTATGAACCTATGTTGACGCTTATTCCTGAAGCTGATCGCATTGGTCAGATCAAATTGCAAAATTCATTGCTTCGCGATGTTTTCGGTTATGCACCTCAGGGCATGTGGTTACCGGAACGGGTGTGGTCACTTGATCTGCCTTACAGCATTTGTGAAAGCGGATTAAAGTATACCATAATTGACGAACATCACGTCAGTAATGACCGTCCCATCAAAGGTTATTATAATTCCGAATCAGAAGGGCGGACAATCGGAGTATTCGCCATTTCAGAAAAACTCCGTGAAATGATACCCAATGTAGATCCTCAAAATGTCATTGATTACATTTTAGCTCAGGCAAGCGATAATAATCAGGATGTCCTGGTTTTTATGGAAAACGGAGAAAAATTCGGCATATATCCTGATTCCGAATCTCATGTTGCATGGCTTCATGCCTTTTTTAAGTTATTGAAAAAGAATAAAGACAGGATCGAAACGACCACATTCAAGGAATATTGGGAACATTACATGCCTCTTGGATTGACCTACCCGACCGAAGGTGGTTATCCGGAAATGGATAAATGGACAAGTTCCATGAACGGTTTCGGCAAAGGCTGGCGTAGTTTTTTAACGAAATACCCTGAAGCTAACTGGATGCACAAACGCATGTGCCAGATATCGAGAAAGATCGAAACATTAGAGTGTACGGGAAAGGCAAAAAAGAGCATCCGGAACATCAGAAAGCAATTTTGGTCGGGGACCTCACACGATGCCTATTGGCATGGTATTCACGGAGGAATCTATTTGCCCCATTTAAGAAACGCAACATGGTCAAACCTGATCAAAGCCGAGGCGCTGATAGATAAACATCTTTATAATCTTTCCGATCAAGTGTATCAGGAAATGACCGACATCAACCGTGACGGATATAATGACGTGACGATCATAACAAAAAATCTACGGGCGGTCTTCGATTCCCGTATTATGGGCGGTATGGAAGAACTTGATTTTAAACCCGCCCACGTCAATTTATGCAACAATATTTCATGCCATCCCGAGCTTTTCCATGAAGATATGGATAATAAGCCGGTTTATGACAATCATCCGCGATATTCGCTGATCGAGCGTTATTACGATAAAGATATCACCGTTGATATGGTAAGAGAGCAGCATTTGGATGATGCCAGTGATTTCTTAAATGAAGCGGTTGAGGTTAAAAATACCGTTAAATCATGTTGTGTTACTTTTTCTCGTAACGGATGGATCAATTGGCAACGTGCCCATTTGTGCAAATCCATCAAATTTAATGAAAATGGTTTTGAGGTTACTTACCGCATAAAAAATAATGGCATTGCTCCCATAGATTTTCTTTTTGGACCCGAATTCAATTTCTCTGTCAATAGCGGGGAATGGGAGAAACGCTTTTATGCCGATCCCATTGAATTAAAAGATCAGACGATGGAATTTGTCTCCGATACAGATAAGGTCAAAAAGCTTGTCATCAAAAATACGGATGAAAATTATCAGATAAGGATAACGAATAAAGAAGCGGCGCGTGTTATGACCTATCCGAACATAATTCCCGTACTTCAACCTGATGGAATTGAAAATATTTTTCAGAATGTTGTTTTGAATTACTTTTGGAAAGTTATCCTGGAGCCGAGAGAAGAGAAAGAAATCAAATTAGCGGTGGAAATTAAAGAAGTGAATAAATAGAAATTATTTAAATGGTAAAATATTGTACGGAACGGTTTGAAACCGTTCCGTACTATTTTTATGATCATAATTTCTAAAATATTTAAAAAACCCGATCATCGACCGGGAATTTCATACACATTTGTCAGCAGATATTATCTGTTGGCAATACGGGCAAGTCGTTTGAGTCTGCGTTCAGCTTTCGCTTTACGGATCCGTTTGTCCTGGCTGGGTTTGATATAATAAGAATTCTTATTGATATCTTTCATGA
>CAYVLJ010000207.1:0-996 GCA_964452375.1 uncultured bacterium
GTAAAGTGCCCACAACAAGAAAGAGACTCAGATAAGTAAAATCCAGTACAAATTCTTTTAAATCGATTGCAAAATTCCAAGGGGTCATGGTTTCCTCCTGTGATTGGTGACCATAATTGCCTGTGTACATTGCAATATAAAATGCTTTGAGCGTTAATAAAAGAGGTTTTAAAGTTCGGAGTTCGGCGTGTTAGTGTATGGTGTGGGGGTTATGGGGTTTTCGATTATTGGAGTTATTTGAGCATCCATTTATCTGCCGATAAAGGCATTTTGACCAACATTTCAAATATTTCATCATATGTTTAATAGAGTTTATCTTTCGTTTTTTCATCCAAATAACCGCAATAATGTGAATAATTAAAACAATTATGAGTTTTTGTTTTTCAGCTTTACTTTCATTGATCTTGGAAATAAATGATCTTGGATAAGTTTTTTGTCCACATTGTACAAATTGAATCATTTCTAAAAAATGAAAAACTATTTATTCTCAACTGTGATGCACATCACACTCCAATACTCATAACCCCCATACTTCACTCCGATCTCCGAACCCCGAGCTCAAAACTCAACTCCGCTCTCCTTAACATAATAATTCCTATTATTAAGCCTATATAAATTCCTTTTTTTCTATCTGTGTTTCCCCTAAATTATCTGCAACACCGGAGGAAACATGAGAAAAAAAAATAATAAATTCAACACACCCTGGCGGAAAACCGCAACAGCCATATACAAGAAAGCGATTGACGGAAGGATTTATGGAACCTTTGAGGTTGAAATGGACCCTGTTCTTGACTATATCAAAAAAAACAAAGAAAAAGGAACGCGCATAACGATTACTCAGATCGCCATGGCAGCTATCGGTCGCGCTATTGCTCTTGATATTCCGGATGTTAACGTTTATGTGAAACGCGGCAATATTGTCCCGCGTAACAATGTGGGCGTCTATACGGCTGTCATGAAAGCCGGGAGTTCTGAAATGGGTGGTTTTGTCCTCAG
>CAYVLJ010000207.1:1006-2268 GCA_964452375.1 uncultured bacterium
ACCGATTTTGGATGCGCGGATCATCCCTGAGCCGCTGGCGCCGTTTCAGGTCGAGACGCGGGCGGGAAACGTCGCCGTCACGCCGTTCGCCCAGCAGCACGGATCCATCCGGTCGCTCGGTTTCCGGATCGGCGATCGTGTGAAATGGGTGGTTTTGTCCTCAGAAATATCGAAGACAAGAGTATTTTTGATATAACGAAAGAAATGGATAAAAGAGTAGCAAAGTCAAAACGTGCCGATCATGAAGAAGGAGCCGCCAAATCGAAAAACATCCTTGCGTCCTTGGGTTGGCCTTTGCGAAATATCATCTTCAATTTTGTACGCTGGTGGCATATCAAGCTCGGGAAAGAAATGAGCGTTTTCAATATTCACAATGACAGTTTCGGTTCGGCAATGGTCACTAATATCGGGCATCACGATCTGCAATTCGGTTTTCCCGCATTATTGCCTATTGCCAATGTTCCACTTATCATTGCGTTGGGCAAGATAGAAGAAAAACCGGTCGTACGCGACGGTGAGATCGTGATCCGCAAGATCATGCCGGCAGCCGCAACTTTGGATCACAGGATATTCGACGGATCGCAAGGGGGCATTTTGGCAACATCCGTTCGAAAATATCTGGCCGATCCGGCATGTTTGGAAACACCGGCTTCTGAAGTAATTGGCAAAAAAGAATAATAATTTTTAAATAGATAATTGATTGAGACACAGCATGCTGCGTCTCAATTATTTTTAACCATTATTTTATCTGTGTTGTTTTTCGAAAAATTTCGGAAAAATGTTTAATAGCAATAATGCCAAACCAATACCGATACAATTGGCGATCCAATCGGCAAGATCAGAAGCTCTGCCTGAAGCGAAACTTTGAAGGATTTCTGAAATACCGGCGTGAGTGAGCGAAATAATAAGGGTCCAACGCCTGTTGAACCATATTTGAAAATGACCTTCGCGAAATGAAAAGATCAATCCCAGGGCCAGAAGAAAGTAAGTGAATATATGCCAGAGCTTATCAGGTGAAAATACTTTATGTACGGGCAGCGTATCGCTTGGCAGCAAAAGAGCAATAAGCAGTAAAATGGCATATATACCGGTCAGTACGAAGTAAATGAAAGATCGTCTGTCACTCAAGCAAGAACCTCATCTTTTTTTAATATTTCAGGAATAGTATTCAGAATATCGGAAGCGATCATGGAACGGTTACCCAGGAGTTCGGCCGCTGCTTGACCGGCTGTCCCATGGTAATAAACTGCGATCAAAACGGC
>CAYVLJ010000208.1:0-2267 GCA_964452375.1 uncultured bacterium
ATTCACCTGCACGACATAGATCCCCGTGCTCAGCCCCGCACCCTCGATCGTCAGGGCGTGTGAGCCGGCGCTCAGATCATTGTTCATCAGTTCTTTCACCGCATGCCCGCGAATGTCATAAAGCGTCGTCGTGACCCCGGCATCCGTTACCAGATTCAGCGGCACGATCGTCGTCGGGTTAAACGGATTGGGATATGCCGGGCCGATGTTAAAGTCCTTGCCGTTCAGCTCAATCTTTATCTCAACCTCAATCTCCGGATGTTTCGTTTCTTCTCCCTGTAAATTCACATCCGCCAGAACGTAGGAATAGGTCTTGCCCGGGATCACAAAGCGGTCGGTGTAACTGTAGCTGTGCGGCTCCGTCGTGGTGCCTGCGCCTTCGATCTCGGCGATCAGCTCCTCATTGCGGTAAATGCGAAAGGCCGCGTTCTCGCTCTCGGAGGCGGTGCGCCAGGAAAGGAGGACGGCACCGTTGCTGTATTGACCGGTGAAATTATTCAGCGAAATTGGAAGTGCCAGATCACCTCCCTTGTCAGCCGCAAATTCAATTTCCCCGGACCCGCTTTCATCATACGTCAATGCCGTTGCGTCGATGGTATAAGCATAACCGGAACTTGCAGCCGCGGATTTTTTCTCTATGCCTGCAGGAGCATAGGAAGGGACCGCCTGCCAGTCACCTTCCGGTTGGCGGTACCAGATATTGTTGGGTTCATCGGGGAATTCCAGTTCAAAAGATTGCCCGTTGATCAAAATATTATCATCCTCAAAAGTAAAACTGTAATATGCGCTCAGGTTTTCCGGGTGAGGAAAAAGCTGAACCGAAGAAATACATGAGGTATCCGAATAAATATAATCAAGTTCAATTTCTTCCGACTCAGGTGGCGGCACAAAGGATATTGTTACATCCGGCGTTTCATCATTATCTAGATCAATGGTACTTGTATAAACGCCCGAATCATATTGCATCTTTCTGATCGGGATCAATTCGTCAATCGTTTCGCTGTCATCCTGCCATGATAGATAAGGATACAGGAGTCCGTTGATGATTTTCCATTGGCTCGGAAAAGAAAAATTGGTAAAACTGCTTTGCTGCGTCATTTGATTCGTGGTCAAACCGGTCGCAATGCCTGAGGATGCGGTTTGAAGTGACGTTCCCATATCCCAAAAACAATCATATAAATTAGTATTGCTGCTTCCCACAAATCCTTTGTTTTTGCTGTCTGAGACATTCCAGATAACCCCCGCTGATTGATAAACCTTGCCGGTGGAATAACAACGTCTTATCGTTCCGGTATTATAGCCGACAAAGCCACCCACATTCAGATCCGTGCCGGAGCTCCGTGTAACGTTCCCCTTACTGTATGAATTACTGGTGTTAGCAGAATTTATTTGATAGCCGACAACCCCTCCGACACTGGAAACACCGGTAACATTGCCGGTGCTGTAGCAAAGATATATAAGAGCTGCGATGCCATCATTTTTTCCAACTAAACCACCGATATTGGTGCCCGTTCCGTTCACATTTCCCGTATTGTAACATTGTTCTATCCTGGCTTGAAGACTAGAAGTGATTGATCTGTTCTCGCCGACCAGTCCTCCCACTTGATTGATGCCCGTGACGGAACCTGAAAAGTGACAGTTTGTAAAATTACTGTAGGTATGATAGCCGGCAAGTCCTCCCACGCCATATTGACCGTTAACCTCAACGGTACTGTAGCTGTTAAGGATCTCACCGTAGTAAGAATAACCGCAAATACCACCGATATTCGTCCTTCCCGTTACGCTGCCCGTGGTATAGCAGTTGTTGACGGTTCCGTTATGTCGCCCCGCAAGCCCGCCGGCATAAGTACTGTAAGTCCCGGTTCCTACATTAATATTTATATTAGTTAAGCCTAAATTGTTTACCTGTGCATCATAGTCGATATAGCCGAAAAAACCTTGCTCGATGGCTTGGCGATTGATGGTCAGTCCGTCGATCGTATGCCCATTCCCGTCATAGGTGCCGGCAAATTTCGTTGTCCCATTCCCGATCGGCATCCATCCTGAATTACTGTTCCAGGCGGCAGTTGAAGAGGCATCGATATCCGCGACTTGAATGAAATGCATGCTCCATTTGAGATCGTCAACGTAAATCCAGTATAAATTCCCCAGACTTGCTATTTGATAAGGATTTTCGGGAGAACCATCCCCGGAGGAAGGGGCGACCGATACCTGTCCCCACGCCAAACCTACAACAAATAACAACATCAGAATACTAATCGATTTTT
>CAYVLJ010000209.1:0-2227 GCA_964452375.1 uncultured bacterium
TTCTTCGGTATACTTTCTCCCTCTCCGGCCGGCTGCCTTATGGACCTTGATCAGGTTGAAACGATATCGGGTCTTATCATTCTTGGTCATGTTGCCAAAATGACAGCCAGATATGAAGCCGAACTCGAAGTTCCCGTATCCCGTTCATTGGTGATGGAATCAGGACGTGAAACTGTTCAGGCATCCTACATTTCCGAAGGACGTCCTGATCTATTTTCTGCTGATATGGTTCATTATTACACAGATGATCAGTTCGCTTTTGCCGCAGCTGTAGACGGCCAGATGTTACGTAAGAAACCCGCCGCAGTTTTCCTGCAGGGTAAATTCTATGCAGAATCACTGATCATGGCTGAAACCGGAAACTCAATCGGTGCGATCCAGATCGCCGGTACGGGTTCTCCCTCTCAGATACCGTTTTTTGTCACAGCCTGTGATTATACACTGATCGGAGAAGAATTCTTTGCCGCATCAGCATATCTTGGCGATGATCCGAAACTTCTCGGATCCATCAAAGGCCAGGATATTGTAAAGGGTATTTTAATGGCTGCTTTAGGATTGGGTGTGATACTTGAAACATTCAATTTACATTTCTTTAAACGATTGTTCGTAGGATCATAAACAAGAGGTAAACATATATGTTTTGGAAAAGAACAATTCCATCTATCATTGTTGCCGCAGTGGGTGTTATTATGCTCCTGTCATGGTTCATTCCTCATGCTCCATTCGGGAATCTTGAGATCCATGCGACACAGTGGTACGACATCATCGCCAGTTTTGCGATGATACTGGGTGCCTTAAACTTATTAAAACTTCAAGGTACCAAAGTTGTAAAACGTCAAAAGGGGTGGCCTTACAGCCTTGCGGCAGTTATTGCCTTCTTTATGACATTAACATTCGGTTTTTTCATTAAGGGCGGTTACTATCCCAACTTGATCGATGTCGGCGATAATGCTGAAGCCGTTTATTTCAAGATCGCGGAAGTGATCGATGAAGATGGTGAAGTGACTCCTTTCGATATGGGAGAAGCCCGTATGCTTTATGGTAATCCGGGACCCTCTGGTGAAAAGATCAATCTTCATAAAGCTGTTGTATCTAAGAAAGCTGCTCAAAAGATAGTTGATGAACTTGAAGAACTTGGTGCAACCGCAACGCTCGGTGAGTTGAACTGGGGTTCTCACGTACAAGGAACAGGGACCTATTACCGATGGGTTTTTTACTCCTTCTTTACACCCTTGTCAGCCACGATGTTCGCATTGCTTGCATTCTTTGTGGCATCGGCATCCTACCGAGCTTTCAAGATCCGTAATGCTGAAGCGACCGTCTTGTTGGTTTCAGGTATCCTGATCATGCTTGGACGAGTTCCTCTAGGTGCTTATTTGACAGCCTGGACACAGAATATTTCCTGGTTATCCTGGCTCCACTTGCCAACTATTCAGGAATGGTTATATCAATACCCCAATGCCGCAGGCGCCCGTGCCATTATGATAGGTATCGGACTCGGTATCGTCGGCACATCCCTGCGTGTGATCCTCGGTATTGAAAAATCATTTATGGGAGGTGATTAATATGGCTAAAACAAGATCTAAATTCACTGAGAGATTTGTTGATTTTCTAGGGAAATTAGACAGTCTCGACCGCCGGATCATCTTCCTTATCATTGGATTGGTCGTCCTCTTCCCGCTTCTGGTTCCTCTGGGACTTCCCATTGAAACAACCCAGTTGACGGAAGATGCATTCTATGCTCTCGATGATCTGCCGGTAAACGCTAAAGTACTGCTGTCATTCGAATACGGACCGTCAACCAAGCCGGAGATCCATCCCATGGCCATCTCGGTCTTACGTCACCTTTTTTCAAAAGGCAATAAAGTGATCGTTATGTGCTTATGGCCCGACGGCCTGTTCATGGCAAATGAAGCTCTGGACCTTGTGGCTCGTCAGGAATTCAGATTGGAATACGGTGTCGATTATGTGAACCTTGGATACCGTCCTGGTAACGAAGCCATTATCAAAGGTATCACGAAAAGCTTCAAAGCGAACTTTTCGATCGACTCAAAAGGCACCCCGATCACTAACATCCCGATTATGCATGATATTCAGACGGCAAGAGACGTCGATTTCATCTTCTCATTATCTGCGGGATATCCGGGAGCTATTGAATGGGTCCTGTATGCCGGTGACCCTCTGCAAGTCCCCGTATCCAGCGGAAACACGTCCATTCAGGTCAACC
>CAYVLJ010000210.1:0-2191 GCA_964452375.1 uncultured bacterium
ACTCCATACTAATTACTGTTCTGGGATTGAACGGATTCGGATAAGCCGCTCCGACAACAAAATCAGCTTCTAAAACATCGTTGCCAAGTGTTACGGTCACAGCTTCATCTTCGTATTTGGTTTCCGTGTTGGCATAATCGACATCGGCGAGTACGTAGGTGTAAGTCACGCCCGGAACGACCGCATCGTCAACAAAAGTATAATTCTGCGGTTCCGTTGTGGTGCCCGCGCCTTCGACCGAGCCGATGGCTTCGCCGTTGCGATAGATCACAAAGCGGGCGTTGTTGGTCTCGGAGGCTGTTTTCCAGGCCAGTTTCACTGTGCCGTTCATGGCTTTTGCGGTCAAAGATGTTAAAGCAATCGGAAGCGGAGTATCAGACTCCACTGAAAAAATCAGATCATCGATCCAAAGTGAAGAGGGATTTCCGTTGCTCAAGCCATGAAAACGGATATAACCCGATGTACCGGCATCTGCCGTGCCCGATAAACTGACCTGAGTATAGGTGCTGTACGTTGACACTGTTGCCTGAGGTTCGGATGAGCTCAGACCCGTGACATATACATTCAGAGTATTCGTGGTGTGGGTCCAGGATTCGGTTTTAACATAAAAAGTCAGGGTATAAGAGCTTTGACTGTCCGCGGTAACCGGCCGCTTGATCAAAAATGTCCACCCTGGATCTGTAAAGTTCAGTGCGCCGCTGTTCGATACGCCGCCGGTGGAATTCCAGGTGCAAGACGTCCCTACACTACCTTCGTTATGAGAACCCCAGTTACTGACATCACCGTCATCCTCAAAACTCAGGTCAAGGTCATGATCCCCTTGGGTAGCGGAAACTGTAACCATGGCGCTTTCATTACTAAGCTGATCCTGGGCAGACACGCCAAAATTATAAGCGCTGTGATCATCATTGCTGTAGCTTAATGTTTCGCTTGCGGGAATGACAGCCGCTATCTGGGAGGCGTCATCGGCATTAAAGGAGCCCGAAGACGGCCATTTGTAAACAAGAAAACGACGGGTGGAATCATCATGCGCCACCGTCATATCACCGTGTTCCCAGCTGATGACCAGGTCGTCGCCCGAAGGCGTACTTGTGACATTTTTTGGGGCCGGAGCTGCAAGGGAATCTTTCCAGAGCATTTGCGGTGTGACAGCATAATATTTATAGTAGCTATCTTTCAGTGAATCTAAAGATCCTTTAGTGTTGGCGGCAATATCACTGTATGAAAAATAGATACTACCCAAAGATGAGTTTGTTTGTCTATTCAAGCTGATCTGGTTTGGGATCTCGTCATAGGGCCAATCCACGATCTTATAGGCACCGTGCCCCACATATAAATGCCGATCTTCATTTTCAGTCTGTAATGCCCACCAGGGCATTAATTTTTCGTAATCCTGTCCCCCGCCGAAGGGCCAGTAAAGTTGCGGGGCAATATAGTCTACCCATTGTCCTTGTATCCAGGTCAGCGCGTCGCAATAGATCGCGTCATAGGCGCTGGTGCCGATGATCCCGGTCGGCACGCCGCTTTTCCAAATGCCAAAAGGACTGACCCCGAATTTGATGCGGGGATCGATGATTTGAAGCGTATCATGGATGGCTTCGATCAGCAGATGAATATTATCGCGACGCCAGTCGGCGATATCGGAAAATCCCCGGCTTTCGCTGGCAAAGGTGGCGGCATCTTCACCGCTCATGCCGGAATAGGGATAAAAGTAATCGTCAAGATGTACGCCATCGATATCATAGCGGGAGGCGACGTCCACAACAACGCTTAGAATATAATCACGCACGACTTGCATGCCGGGATCCAGGATATAGGTCGTGGATTGGGTGGCCTCGCTGGCCGGCAGGGGTATTTTTTCTTCTATATTTCGTGCTTTGCTAAATGAAGGAGCAGAGCTGCTGCCAACGGTGAGCACCCATTCGGGATGTGTATTGTATACATGTGCCGGGGATGTTCCGGCATTACCGGTCTTTGCACGGTAAGGATTGAACCAGGCGTGAACTTCAAGTCCACGTTCTGCAGCTTCATCTATCAGAAATTGCAAAGGGTCATATAATGGAGATGGAGCTGTGCCTTCGGTACCGGTCAGCCAATTGGACCAGGGTTCGATGGATGATTGGTAAAATGCGTCGCAGGCAGGACGAACCTGGAACATCACGGCATTGAAATTCCATGCTTTCAGACTGTC
>CAYVLJ010000211.1:0-2149 GCA_964452375.1 uncultured bacterium
CATAAACATCGTAGCCGATGGTTGTGACCGGGTTGAAGGGGTTGGGGTAGTTTTGCTTTAACTTAAAATCCTGAACAATTACATCGTCTTCATGCTGAACACTTACATAACCCGAATAAAAGAAGGATTGAAGCCCATAATGGTTATTAGCAAGCATAACGGCGCCATCTTTGTTCAACATAACATCATAAGCTTCTCCACCTTCTCTATATTCAGCCATTATTTCGCCAGTTGAATCTTTCAATTCACAACACAACATGTTCATAATCGCTGCAACAAATATCGTGCTGTCGTTTTCGACATAAATATCATAGCTTCGTGCCATTATTGGATAATTGACCGTTTCTGTAAAAGCTGAATCGGAATAGGTGTTCACTGCAATTCCATTAGTGCCGGTAGCTTGATATACCGTGCTGTTGTGATAGAGACATATCCCTTTTACCTCACCATTATCTATGTGGGCTAATTCACAAAAGGATGAATCTTCCAAAGCCAGTGCATATAAACCGTAATATCCATACGCTAAATATATGATGCCGTCATCGGAAACCTCAACCTCATAGGCGTCGCCACGGTTTGAATAAAATCTCGCTATGGGCAATAGCGAATCCCCCGTAAAGCGATAAGCCCTCAACCCGTGATCTTCATCCGCAAGATAGACGGTGCTGTCCTTTGTTACCGTAATATCCCTGGCATATCCACCCTGGTTAATGTGAGCAATCTGCGTAAAAACGGAATCTTTAAAACGATAGACTCTGATGCCGTCTTCACCATTGGCAAGAAAAACGGTGCTGTCGTTCAAGGCAAAAACACCGGCCGCAAAAGATCTGCCTTCATATCCGCTTACATCTTCAAATTGATGGGCCAATTTATTAAATGAGTTCCCATCGTAGTCATATGCCCAAAGGCCTCCGTATCCGTTAGCCAGGAAGATGGTCCCGTTTGGTGATTCCGCAATTTTTTTTGCCCTTCCGCCGCCATTGGCGATCGCGATCTTGCATAGCCCGGTATCATTCAAGGTATAGGCAGCAATCCCTTTATGCGAATCGGCAAGGAACAATGTGCCGTCAGAGTTAATGCATACATCTGTCATCAAGCCCCAATCTAAAACAGATGCTTCCAGTTCAAGACTTGAATCAACTAAAGTATATACATAGAAATATCCTCCGCATGCAAGATAGGCCTTTCCGTCATACCCGATCGCGATCTCATGCGCGAAACTTCCGTCATTCCGGTAAGCCACAAGGTTAAAATCCGATCCGTCAAAATCGTAGACTCTGATGCCATAAAAATCTGCAAGGAAGAGCAATCCATCGTCATTTTGAGTCACACTGTAAGCTTTTTCTCCCTCATTCACCTCGCCCTTCAGTGTAAAAGACTCGCCATCAAAATGATAGGCCAGAAGGCCGTCTTCGCCACACGACCAAAACACCATATTGCTGTCACTCAGATAAATGCTTCTCCCATCCTGATGATAGTAATAGGGATCCAATACTTCCGAGATTATTAGCGAAAATGAATTTTCTTCAAATTTAAAGGCATACAAAGTAGAGCGCGAACAAGTAAAAACAATACTGTCATTCATAACGGCAACATCCCGCAGTGACCCGATTTCTTCTGTTGCCAGCAAATGAAACTCTTCATCATTAAAGTCATAAGCAGCCAAATTGCTGCCCGATGTAAAGATCGTGCCTTTGGAGTCAAGCGCCATGGCATATACACTTGCCGAAACTTCCTCAGCAGTCAATTGGAACGAATTCCCGTCGAAAATATATGCCTTCAGACCACCGAAACTGTATCCGGCAAAGACCGTTCCATCCGGTCCGACCTGAACATCCTGGGCGCTGCCCATCTCGGCATTGCGGGCCATCTGTGAAAATTCATAAGGATACTGAGCGAACATAAAGCCAAAGATCAACATGCAGCCGATGAATAATTTAAGGGATTTTGCTCTTATCATATTTAAAGCACCTCTGTTTTCAGTATCAAATCATGTAAAACGTTATCATTTGATCAACAACATCTTCCTGGAAATGTGCTTATCTCCGTATTTCAAGGTATAAATATAAATCCCTGAACTGTATTTGGAAGCATTCCATTTTACGGTATATGCTCCGGCCAGATGAAATTCATCGACCAAGGTTTCTAC
>CAYVLJ010000212.1:0-2124 GCA_964452375.1 uncultured bacterium
GTCTTCAGCCAGGGACATGCCGCTGCAATTGCCGTTATAAGGATTTCTTTCATACAATGTATCGTTATCTCCCCCCGGGAACTCGATCAGTTCCAAAGGTGAAAAAGAAGCCTCGGTGCCATCAGGTAAAAAACAGCGAATCCCGGTCAACTTTATCGTATCTCCGGGAGCTTTCACGATCTCATTACTGTAACCTTCAGCAAAACCGATCCAATATTTCCCTTCAGGATCGATCACGGCTGCATGGGGCTCCGACTGATTTCCGTCATCACGGCCAAAATAATCCAAACTGTTCACCAGTGCCGAATCATCACCACCGAAATTAAAGATAAGATCGGCAAAATAAAAGCCGGGGATCCTGGCTGAAGCCAGGGAAGCGCATAATAGCAAAGCAGCAAAAGCGCACATTCTTTTGTGTTTGTCGTTTTTTTGAATATTCAGACTCATCATGTCACCGAATGATACGTATTTCTTGAGAAAGATACTATCTTTTTACTTTATGAACAAATGTTTTAGGAGCAGGAATACAGAAGATAGAAGATAGAAGATAGAAAAAAGAAGAATTTCAAAAATACTATTCATGGATACAAGTTGTATTTTACACTATTCCGGCTTCCGGCTTCCGGCTTCCGGCTCCAGGCTTCTGACTTCTGTATTTTGCCTTCCTGTTTTTGCCTTACAATAAAAAAAGCCTGTCACTGACAGGCTTTTTTATTCTCATATAACTATCCGGTTTATTTAACCAGAGAGATCTTCTGTGAGACTGACTTATTGTTGAAAGTCATCTTGACCATGTAGTTTCCTGATGCAAGATCGCCTGCATTGAAAACAACATCGTAGTTACCCGCGAATTTGTATTCATTGACAACTGAGGCAACTTTCTTACCTGCAAGGTCAAATACATCGATGGCAACATGACCGTCTGCTGACAGATCATAAGGAATGGTTATTGAGGGGTTGAACGGATTCGGATAAGCAATATTCAGATTGAAGCCATTCTCGCCGATATAACCGGTATGTTCCCATGTTGAAGTTTCAATGAGTCGTTTATAGCTTTTCAATGTGTATCCGTAGTAATCTGCAAGATAAATATATTCATAAGTGCCATCATCAACACCTCCGGCTACCTGGCATGGTGCGCGTAGCCATTCAGCTTGATTATAACCAAGAGGCGTTATCCAATCAATGGTATCGATCAAGCCTCTTGCTAACCATTGTGCACCCATATTGTCGACTTCCATACCTAAAGGAAGTACTTGATCAGGCGTACGTACGCTATCAACATCAGTGTTCGTATAAAGTCTCAAAGCCATATCATCCGTAGGATCAACGACTAAAACACCATCATTGGCGGCATCACGGCTGAAGAGCCAGAAATAACCGTTCGGGCCTAACGATACATACATTACATTGCCGATCTCAATATCGTAATCAGCTAACCAAAGTGTATCGGAAACATAACCGTCATCGGGATTTCCTGACCATTCGATCAGATACTGTCCACCAAGTGTGGGACTTAGGATGACAGAACCGTCTTCAGTACAAGCTACGTTTCTTCCACCGGGTCCGCCTGTCAACGTATCGACAACGGCAAAGGTTTCATCCCAAAGGACAACTGTGCTTCCAACGATCTGTTGTGAGAGGTAATACTGTTCGCCATCATATTCGAATGCAGCCATACCGCCACCGACATTCGGGAAAACAGGATCATCGGGACCGGGGCTTTGTGCAACACAATCATAGAAATCTGCATCAAAAACGCGGATTCTATCATTGGTCCAGTCACCGATTGCAATATTGCCATTAGCTAATGTTGCAAGTCCTCGACCGCTACCAAGTGTATCCGGAACTCCATCCGGATCGGTAATTTCCGGGCCGATCGTATCAACAATAGCAAATTCAGGGTCATAAACCATTACAGCTTTGTCATAACGGTCTGTACTGAAATAAGACTGTGTGAATACACGGCCGGTCCCTGAAACCGCAACACCATAGGGGTGCGAGAATCCGGGGGCATTTACAAAGTTGGTATCATTAGTACCGATCTTATTTCCGCAAATAATTGCCTCATCCCATGTATAGGGACCTGCAAATGCGAAAACAGCCAGTACAACAGCCAACAAA
>CAYVLJ010000213.1:0-2121 GCA_964452375.1 uncultured bacterium
GTCATTGGGCAGAATGTAAGAATCTCAACTGTGGCCGTTTCGCATGGAAACTTAAGTATATCCATAAAAGAATCATCACAAGTCTCTCAACCGGCGCCTTTTTCAAAAGGTGAAACCGTTATTACGCCACAAAGTGACATTGAGATCAGAGAAGAAGAGAATAAGCTGATGATCGTCCCGGGCGGTTCAACGATCGGTGAACTGGTAAGGGCTCTAAATGCGGTGGGTGTTACCCCGCGGGAGCTGATCAGTATCTTTCAGAGCATCAAAGCTGCGGGGGCTTTGCAGGCTGAACTGGAAATTATATAGTTAAGATTATGATTGAAATAGAGCAAAATGTGTAATTATTTCTTACCGCGATCCTTATCGGTTTGTTGAAAAATGTAAATAAAAAACGAAAACTTAAGGAATTCATAATGACTATTGAACCTGTCAATCAAAGCACTGCATCCGGAACAATGGATGCAAACCCAAAAGATCGGAAACTTAAAGAAGCCTGTAAAGATTTTGAGGCAGTATTATTGGATTATATGTTTCAATCGATGCGCAAGACATTGGCGGGGGACAGTATTTTGGGCAATAGCGATCAAAAAGATTTATACGAATCCATGTATTATCAGGAAGTATCAAAACACATTGCCAAAGGCAAAGGGCTTGGTATCGGGGATGCACTTTATCGTCAACTGCAAAAGAAGATATAAGTAAAAAATAAAGGAGAGTTCCCATGGCGACAACGGCTTCGGATATACAGAATTTATTTAATGAAAAGATTATCTTGTATCGTGAACTACTCGAATGCCTCAGGCAGGAGAAAAAAATTCTCATGGAGCCGGATGTGAATTTGTTATGGGATATTTCCAGTCAAAAAAATGCCCTTGCAGCAAAAATAGAGGATGTTCGTCGCAGGATATTAAATACGTTGACGGATGCTTCGATCAATCATGACATGAATGTTGCCGCATTTCGGGTATCAAAGATATTAAAAATCCTTCCGGATACCGTTGCTCAAAACTCAAAGAAGGTTCACGTAACACTGGTTGGCATAAAAGAAGAAATCTATCAGCTTGCAAAAGAAAGTAAGCGATTTGTTGAAGGATATTTGGGAGTAATAAATGATTTAATCGGAGTCATCGCAAACGAAGGAAAATACAAGCCGGTGTACGGGAATAGCCCCAATCAGGTACATGAAAAAACGAATTTGTTCCTGCACAAAGAGGTTTAACAATGTCAGGTATAGGAATGACTCTCAATACTGCTAAAGGTGCGCTGGCTGCCCAGCAGTATGGTTTAAATGTTACCGGTCATAATATCGCCAATGTCAATACGCCGAGTTATTCGCGGCAGAGTGTATTGCATAGTTCAAAAATGCCGATTCTTTATGGCGGAGTGCTTTTGGGAACCGGGGTAGATGTTGAGCAGGTGCAAAGATCTTCCGATCAATTACTGGAAAACCGTCTGATGCAGCAAAAATGCGATTTGTCCGCCTATGAAGAGACCGCTGCATACATGAATATTATGGAAAGTTTTTTCAATGAAAACTCTGAAGCCAGCCTCAGCACCTTAATGTCTGAGTTTTGGAATTCCTGGCAGGATTTATCCAACAATCCTGCCGGTTCTTCTGAAAGGATCGCAGTCTATGACAAAGGCATCGGGCTTGCGGAACAGTTCGATCTCTTAAAATCTGAAACCATGCAGCTTGAAGTTCAAATGTCGCGTGAAATTGAATCCTCAATATCAGAAATTAACAGCCTCACAAAACAGATCGCAACAATCAATAATGATATTGTCGGACTTGAAGTCAACAGAAGCGCCAATGATCAAAGAGATCAACGCAATGCTTTGGTTACAAAACTGTCGGAAATCATCGATATCCAGTCATTTGAACAGTCCGATGGCGCATTGACGGTTACGACCGCAAATGGCTTTGTCCTTGTTAATCGTGTTGACAACTACGATCTTGAAATAGTGGGTGGACAGGTGTGCTGGGAAGGATCTTATGGGGCCAGCACAAATATTACCGATCGAATACAGGGCGGCAAGATTGGCGGCTGGCTGGAAATGCGTGATGAAATTGTACCCAAATATAGAACACAAATCGATGCGCTTTCCAGGGAGTTTGCC
>CAYVLJ010000214.1:0-2115 GCA_964452375.1 uncultured bacterium
ACAGGAACGGGCAGAACAGGAAAGAATAGACAGGGAGAAGCTGGAGAAGGAATAATAAAAGCCGGAACCTAAAGGTATCCGGCTTTTTTAACTCTTCTCTTCACGGTGTGACCTATCATCAAGGCAATGATGATCTTAATGGCATCTATGGAGAATATCTTTATGATACCAATTATGATGAAGCTGATCTCCTCCCTGATCTTGCAGTCGGACGGATGCCCGCAAATAATATTACGGAACTGCAGAATATGATAAATAAAAGTATTCTCTACCAAACCTCTCCGGTTTACGAAGAAATGAATACGCATACATTTTTCGGGGAAAAACTATATCCGGATCCCGAATCCTGGGGTGCCGATTATCTGGAATTGTTAATTGGCTATCAAACTGAAAACGGTTATGAGACACAAGGATTACCTTCAACGGCAGTTATTAACAAATGGTATGATCGGGACAGCCTGGGTCTGTGGGATTTTTCAACTGTAAAGCAAGAATTGGCAAACGGAACATCGTTTATTCATCATGACGGGCATTCAAATTATACCTACATGATGAGATTTTCTACATCTCAGATCAATGATTCCGATTTTACGACCGTGAACGGAATCGATCATGCGTTACCGGTCTTTTACAGCCATGGGTGTAATTGCGGGGGATTCGATCATCCGGCCTGTATTGCTTCACGCATCGTAGCAAGTCCCTACATGTCCGTTGGCGGTGTTTTTAATTCTCGCTACGGCTGGTTCAATGAAGGCCAAACGGAAGGTCCATCCATTCATCTTCATCGGGAATTTACAAATGCCATTTACGGATTGGGTTTTCAGGAATTCGGGTGGGTTTTAACGATCTCAAAGATATTGACCGCTCCCTGGGTAACGGCCGCCAATCAGCATGAACAGAATGCCCTTCGATGGAATTTTTATGATCAGAATATTTTGGGCGATCCGGCAATGCAGATCTTTTCGGAGATTCCGGTTTCTCCAAATGTGAGTTATGATGTCAGTGAACTGGAAAGCCGGGTGCTGAAAGCAACTATCAGCAAAATATCAGGTTCCGTTGAAGGTGCCGGTTTATCAGTAATAAACGAAGATGGTGTGATGATCGGATTTGCGCGCACCAATGCCAGCGGTTATGTTCAGATTGATCTGGATGAACCCGTGAATATCGGAGATACTCTGGCTTGCTGTGTTACGGGTAATAACCTGATACCCGCCGATACATCGATCGTTGTAATTCAAACATCTTTGAGCACTCCGGAACATTATGTTGTTCTGGATAATTATCCCAATCCTTTTAATCCGAATACGATCTTGAATTATACTATTCCGGAAAGCGGTGAACTGAATATCAGTGTTTACGACATAAAGGGCAGACTCGTGGATGTATTGTACCAAGGCCCTCAGCAGGCAGGTTCGTATGAATTGGAATACAGGGCTTCAAACATGCCGTCAGGATTATATGTTTGCCGCCTTACAATGAATGATGTGAAGGCTGTAAAGAAAATACTGCTTTTAAAATAATCGATATTAGGAGTTGCTATGAACTGCCCTTTTTTATGCGGGGAAAAAATCGATCTGCGCCCCGTCTCGCCTGAGGATATGAAAATACTGCAAAAAGGTTATAATGACCCGGATGTTCGCGACGCCATGTTCATGTACTTTCCCCTGACCGAACAGGATACCCAAAACAAGATAGAAGCAATGGTCAAAGAAGAAAAAGCGATCAACTTTATCATCATTGATAAAGAAACGCAGCAGCCCATCGGGCATACGGCACTGGTCAGACCCGATTGGGTCAGCCGCATGATGACATTTTATATCGTTTTGCTGGATAAAAGCGTTTGGGGCAAGGGGTTGGGTACCGAGGCGACGCGCCTGGTTGTAGATTATGGGTTTAACATGCTGAACCTTAATCGGATCCAGCTTCATGTCAATGCCGAAAATGAACCGGCAAAAGCTGTTTATAAAAAGATTGGTTTCAAACATGAAGGCACTTTGCGGCAAGCCATGTATAAAAACAATAAATACTATGATTTTTGGCTGATGAGTATTCTTGCGGAAGAATATTTCAGAAGCCAGAAGCTGGAATAAGAGATCATTAATTTTCTAATTAGCC
>CAYVLJ010000215.1:0-2107 GCA_964452375.1 uncultured bacterium
TAGATTCTAGTTGAAGTTGAGAAGTTAAGAACCTAAGAAGCTTAGTTCAATGTATTAGATTTAACTGATCTTCTTAACTTCTGATCTTCTTAACTTCTTAATTTCTTAACCTCTAGTCTTCTTTAATATAATCCGCCATTGACATCAATACTGGTTCCATTGATATATGGTGTCTTAATGATTGATTCAATAATATTGTAAATATCCTCCGGATCTCCAAATTGGTGATTGGGTATATCATTTTTAATTGATTCTTTCATCTGATCAGGTACTTCTCTGATGATTCCAAGATCAAAATAACCCAAATTTAAGTTATTTATAGTGATTCCTTTATTACCGTTTTCTTTAGCCAGACTTCTTATCATTCCATTTAATCCGGATTTTGAAGCAGCATAGGCAGATGTTCCTAAAACACCCATTTGAGAAACAACGGACGACATATTAATTATCCGGCCGTATTGTTCAAGTCTCATAAAAGGAAGGATTTCATGAATAACATTAAATACACCGGTTAAGTTCACATCTATGACATTTTTCCACTTTTCAATATCAGCTTTATGGCCAAAACTATTATAATTAACTCCAACACAATTAATTAATATTAATTTATTTTTATTTTCTAAAGAATTGATCCACTCCCGAATAGATCCAGTGTCTCTAACATCAACTTTTTGATATTTATCAGAGAATTTAACGGGTGGTTGAGTATTGGTAAAAGTACCGAATACTTCGTGTGTTTTGGAATATTTCTCAAAAAGGTATTTACCTATTCCTTTTGAAGCACCTGTTATTAATATCATATTACTTTGCCCATTTTATAATTGATGCACCATATGTCCATCCGGCGCCAACAGCGGCAAACAAGATGTTCATGCCAGGCTTCAGCAAACCGTCCCTATTCGTTTCATCCAGCATAATCGGGATGGTTCCACCGGATGTATTTGCATATTTATCCATTGATGTTCTGACTTTTTCAAAGGGTAATCCGATAATCTCAGCTGTTTTTTTGAGAATTCCAATACTTGGTTGGTGAGGAATCAAATAATCTATATCATCTATCGTCATTGTTGTATCTTCTAACACTTGATTGATCGCTGCGGGCAATACTTCAGTTGCTGTTTTATAGACTTCTCCTCCATTCATTTGGAATGTATGCAAATGTTCTTTGACAGTCTTTTCCTATGCCGGCATTTCGGAACCACCGGCCGGGATAGTGAAGTGATACCGTCCTCTTCCATCCGTATATAGTCTGGTGGCCAAAAATCCTTCATTATCATCACAATGTGTTAACACTGCAGCACCCGCACCATCGCCAAAAAAGACACAGTCGCGTCTTGTCCAATCCGTTATCTTTGAAAAAGTATCAGCACCTATAACCAATACGTGATTGTAAACTCCGCTTGCTATATACTGCGATGCTACCGACATACCATATAAAAACCCTGAACACACTGCTGCAATATCAAAGGCAACAGCATTATATGCTTTTAATTTATGTTGGACAAAGCTGGCTGTCGAAGGTGCCAGCCTGTCTGGTGTTGATGTGGCAACAATGATAAGGTCAATATCATTATGAGTAAGTCCGGCATGTTCTATAGCTCTTTGCGCCGCCTCAGTCGCCAGATCACTAGTCGCTTCATTGTCGGATGCTATATGTCTTTCCTTAATTCCAAGGTTTTTTTCAATCCAATCAGAATTTGTTTCGACAATGGTTTCCAAATATTGATTAGTAAATATTTTTTCCGGTACATAGGAGCCGGTCCCAATTATTTTTACATTTCTTACGACTTGTTTCATTTTATTTCCTTTTCTAATCTATAGAGAAATGACTCTTAAATCCTCGAGAGGTATATATCCTTATTCCCCACTTTCTGATATAATCTCTGAAATCGTCCGTTATAATATCTTCTTTACCCTCGTATTCAAATGTTTCCACATTGATCTTAAAATTCTCAATCCTAATATACGGATAATCAATTTTTATATTAGGCTCCAGATCATGATATTTGGCAATTTTCATATACTCATTGATCATATTATCTATTTTTTCCATTCTTTCTTCACGATCAAGTGGTGATATTTCTTTGATAAATTTTACAGGTGAACC
>CAYVLJ010000216.1:0-2096 GCA_964452375.1 uncultured bacterium
GCTTGGAACACTGTACTATTTTGAGCGAGAAAATGCTGATCCCACATGGACATTATCCCATGACATGATACCTGTTGCCATTGGAAGAAATGGATTGGGATGGGGAAGAGGATTGCACGGCGACAAGAATATGGTCGATCTTCCTTTAAAGAAAGAAGGTGACGGGAGAAGTCCCGCCGGGGTTTTTAACCTGAGTGCAGTATTCGGCTACAAGCATCCCGATCAAATGGCGAATGTAAAAATGCCCTATATTCATTTAACCGAGACGACGGAATGCATCGATGACGCTTCGTCGACATATTACAATCAATTTGTTTCCAGGGATAAAATTGAACAGACGGGGCATGTGGATTGGCAGTCATCGGAAAAAATGAGCAGGGCCGGTATCTATTATGAATCGGGTGTTGTTGTCGATCACAACACCGATCCCATCAAGAAAGGGGCCGGATCTTGCATTTTTTTGCACAATTGGGCGCATTCGAATGAAAAAACGGCAGGCTGCACGGCAATGTCCCCGCAAAATATGAAAGAGATCGTATATTGGCTGGACAAGGCGAAACACCCCGTTTTAGTCCAATTGACAAAACGATCATATATCTATCTGATAAAACAATGGAATTTACCCGATCTCAGCGGAAGCTTATAACTCAGACTTCAAATTGACTTTTCAGCTTTGATATGAGTAATGATCTCAGCAAGCGTCTCTCATATCTTATATCTCGTATCTCATATCTCATCAAGAAGTTTTTTTCTCATTTTCTCGCGTATAGAAACGCTGCGTGGGGTAGGCGAGATCGATATCTTTTTCCTGCGAAAATGAGTCCAGAATAGCTTCCCAGATACGGTGTTCGCTGGTGCGGCGCTGTCGGGGATTTACAATATATCTCAGCGTCAGTTTTACGCCGCTTTCTTCGGTGGTGGTATAGACGATAGGGGTCAGCTTTCCATAAAATATCATGTACTTCTGAGCGGCTTTGCGTATTTGATGCTGCGCGCCTTCTGATAGATGCAGGGCGTTTTCCTCGGCGACTTTTTCTATGAGCTCCTTGGCTTTTTTCCAGTCGCTTTCGAAAGTGATCAGAACTCCGATCTCGTTCCAGATGAACTTAAAACCGATCTCGTAATTGGCCAGCGGAGAGGTCATGGCTTTGCTGTTGGGAATATGTATGATGCGCCCGGTGCTCTGGTCGGCATCCACCCAGTTACCGCACTCCACCACACTGAATTGCAGAACGCGGATATCGATGACATCACCGATGATCCCGTCCACTTCTATGCGGTCACCGGTTTTAAAGGGCTTTCTGGACATGATAAATACCCAGCCGGCAAGATTGGCAATGGTATCGTGAAGCGCAATGGCGATACCCGCACTGGCAAGTCCCAGAAAAGTGGTAATGGATTTCATTCCCTTGAACCAGACGGAACCGATAAGGATGATCAGTAAAACGGAGTAAGTGTAAGTGATGGCTCTGTTCCAGCGATAGAGTTTGACATTCTCGTCTTCTTTAAGACGTTTTTTAACGATCAGATGAGCCAGCAATTTAAAAAGGGTCAGAATTATCAATATGGCGGCGGAAAAAAGCAGTTTTTTTAACATTGCTTCCGAAATTGTAAAGGATTGGAAGAATTCAGCCATTTTTATCTCCATTCGAGCTTTAATTATTTATTTACTGATAATAATTACAAAATAAATGGGGTATTTGCAATATTCTTTTTTCAATTTTGCTTGTTGAATCACTACTGTCCCAAATAATTTTTACAATAGCTAAAAGACATGTGTTTAATAGAAAAAAAATTAGAATATTATTAATAATAATCCTCTCAAATTAAAGGAAAAAAGTACAATATCTTCATATTACAAGATATTTAAGGGCGCATCCGGTGCGACGCCCTCCTTCGCTCCGAGTTGTCTGAGCTTCGGTAGGGCAGGCGTAAGAAAATCCGACGAATGAGGGTTAAAAAGTTTCCGGGATGAGTCCCGAAACGTCGGGACGAAGACGCTCGGAAACTTTAGTGAAAGAGGAGGATTTTTAGCCAAAGCACCGAAGCGCTTGATTTTCTTTTGCTTCTTTTCTTTGATCAAGCAAAGAAAAGAA
>CAYVLJ010000217.1:0-1993 GCA_964452375.1 uncultured bacterium
TATTGGAATAAACATTATATCCAAACAGCAGATATTGATGCTTACGAGATATCAAATTCTTTTGGAACTGAAGGTTGGTCACCCATCGGCTATGATCACGGCGCATATTTAAGCCACCCATTCACCGGTTCGTTTAACGGACAGGGTAATACCATCAACGCATTGCATCTTGACCGTGATACCGATAATACGGGATTGTTTGGATATGTTCTTAATGCCGAACTTAAGAAAATATGCATGACAAATGCGGATGTTTCAGGCGCAAATAAAGTTGGATGCCTGGCAGGATATATGGTAGAATCGACTATTGACAGTTGTCATGTCTCAGGAACAATAAATGGGCTGGACCATGTCGGCGGACTGGCAGGCTATATTATCGATGCAACACTTACAAGGAGTTCATCGAACGGCACTATCGCCGGTCAGGATTTTACCGGGGGACTTATAGGTGTCATTAGCAGATCTTCAATAAACAAATGTTTCAGTACCTCTTCGATTGATGCCGAAGACAGGTGTGGCGGACTGATAGGTTCTGCAGGGGGGTCTGTAGTGAGTAACAGTTATGCCACGGGCTCCGTAAGCGGAAGGGTGTATGTTGGTGGGCTGGTCGCAAATTTATCTCAGTCATCAATATCCTCCGGTTATTGTAACGGCAGCGTAAGCGGACTCGGCCGGATTGGTGGTTTGGTAGGATATAAATATAGCGATTGTAATGTTAACAACTCTTTTTGGGATAAACAGACAACCGGTCAATCGACGTCAGTGGGCGGAAGCGGAAAAACAACCGCTGAAATGAAAGACCTGTCAACCTATACCGACGCAAGCTGGGTTATGAAAACCGATGAAGATGAAGGTATTTGGAATATCAATCAAAGCGTAAATGACGGATATCCGGTGTTGAGTTATATGTATCCCGAGCTACCCGTGCCGGTGTCAAGCGGCATTGGCGACCGTATACCGGAATTCATTTCGCTGGACCAAAATTACCCCAATCCTTTCAATCCAATTACGGCGATCAATTACCGATTGCCGGAAAACAGCGATGTTGAACTCTTGATCTATGATATTACAGGTAAGAAGATAAAAACCCTGGTAAACGATCTTCAATTTGCCGGTCATCATACCGTAAACTGGGATGCGTCCGAATTTAGCTCGGGGATCTATTTTTATCGATTGATCATCGGGGATTTTGTTGATACAAAGAAGATGGTCTTAATGAAATAATTATAAAAAGGGAGTGATAAATTAATGGCGAGTCATGTAATTGATATTGCTCATCACTCCCAAAAATCCGAAGCGATCTCGATCATGTTCCCTTCGGGATCAGCGACCATGGCGGAACGCATGTGCCAGGGTTCGTTACGCGGAGCATAAACGGATTCAGCCCCTGCAGATATCATTTGCTTAAATGTTTTATCTACATTTTCGGGTACGCCCACATTCAAAGCCAGTTCGAAACTTCCATTAATTCCGTCGGGATAGGAAGGTTCTTTCCCAAGCAATTTCGGGAGTTCTTTCCGCTCATACATGGCAAAACGAATGCCTTCATGTTTGAATTCGGCGTAAGGGCCATTACCATCCCAGTCGATATCAATACCGACCACATCACGATAAAATTCCACCATCAGCTTAAGATCGGAAACAAAAAGTCCGATCATATCAAACTTAACTTTCATATTGATCCTATTGATTTTCAACCATCAACCATCAACTCTTCAACGATCACGCAGTGCGCAGAAGATGAGAGGATAAGAAGATGAGAAGTTTAGTCAGATGTAAACAAGCCAGAAGATAACGATTAAGCTATAGACATTAAACTGCTAAACCCCTAAACGTTAAGCGTTTCATCTACTTTATCTTATGAATAGATCTCTCGACTTCGCTCGAGATGACAGATTGATTCGCATTTTATCAACCATCAACTATCAACCATCAACTATCAACCATCAACCATCAACCGACATCGGCTCCATATGAACGGTCGCCTCGATAT
>CAYVLJ010000218.1:0-1976 GCA_964452375.1 uncultured bacterium
GCTTTCACCGGCTTCATCAGAGATCATAGAAGCTGCTTTACGCACTTCATTGAGTTTCATATCTTCCCCGCCTGTAAAATTGATCAAAAGACCGCGGGCACCTTTAATGGAATTGCTTTCTAGCAGGGGACAATGGATTGCATTTTCCACGGCTTTCATCGCGCGATCGGGTCCGCTGCAGGTACTGACGCCGATGACAGCCGGGCCCTTCCTGTTGATGATGGTCTTGACATCGGCAAAATCCAGGTTGATCAGTCCGTGTTTGGTGATCAGATCGGAGATCCCGGCGGTTCCCTGGTTAAGAATGGAATCCGCAATGCTGAAAGCTTCGGCGAAATCGGTGTCTTCATCCGTAATTTCGAATAGTTTTTCATTTGGAACTACGATAAGTGTATCAACGTGTTCACGGAGACGGTCGATGCCTTCCATGGCTCGCTTCATGCGAAGTTTGCCTTCGAAGTGGAAAGGTTTTGTGACAAATCCGACGGTCAGTGCACCGGTATTCTTGGCGATCTCGGCGATCACGGGCGCAGCGCCCGTTCCCGTTCCGCCGCCCATACCGGCTGTGATGAAGATCATATCGGTGTCTTTAACAATATCTTCAAGCCTTTCTTTGCTTTCAACTGCTGCATGATACCCGATACTTGGGTCAGCGCCGGCGCCCAGTCCGCGTGTCCTGCTGGCTCCGATCTGGATCTTGATCTCGGCTTTGTTCTCGTGCAGAGCTTGTGCATCCGTATTCACTGCGATAAATTCGACTCCCTCAAGATCTTCACTGATCATTCGTTGTATGGCGTTTCCCCCGGCACCGCCGACACCAATGACCTTGATCTTGGCTTTCTGTTCTTTCAATCCGTCATATTCGATCAACATAGGATCCTCCGTTTCTTTATTATATTTTTTTTATTTTCTAGAAAAATTCCGATAATCTTTCTTTTAACTTGTTCCACAAAGTGCCTTTAGATTGTCCGGATGGGAATTTAGGTTTTAAGTTCTTTTTATTTGCCGAATTCAACAATCCAATGGCAGTCGAGAAATCGGGAGTATATTCTTCCTTTTCCAAACCATTCATATGTATGGGATAACCGACCACACAATTCATGTTAAAGATCTCTTCTCCAAGATGTTCTATGCCGCGAAGCAATGAACCTCCGCCTGTCAGCACGATCCCGGCATTCAATTGCATGCCTTTGATATTTTCACGTGCCATGGTAAAGATCTCGCGGATCCTGGCTTCGATAAATTCCGATAAAAGTCCCGAATTCAAAGCCATATCGACTTTTCCATTCACCGGTTTTATATAAAATTCCTTGATGCCCTGAGCTTTTGCAAGTTTCGCCGTGGCAAAACCGTATTGTTTTTTGATCCGCTCAGCTTCCACAAATGAAGTCGTGGACAAAGAAGCGATATCACGTGTAATGATCTCTCCGCCAAAACCAACTATATGGGTGCTGACGAGATGTCCGTTCTGGAAAATGGTGATATCAGTGGTTCCTCCGCCGATATCGATCAAACAGACGCCCAGGTCTTTCTGATCATAAGTCAGGACTGCTTCAGCTGACGCGAGCGGCTCGAGGACGATGTCATTGACATTCAGACCGGTTTTCTGTACGCAGTTCACGAGATCGCGGGCGTTGTTGATCGCAGCTGTGATCACGTGAGCCTTTAGCGTGAGCTTATTACCGGACATACCCAATGGATTTTTAACGATCATCTGGTCATTGATGATATATTCCTGGGGGATAACATGTATGATCTCCCTGTCAATGCCGATGTTGATATTTTTGATGGAATCTTCTAGCCTTACCATGTCCTTTTCGTCGATGATATTTACTTTCTTGGTGTTGTCGGGCCTATTGATCGAAATGGCATGTTCGGTATCCATACTGCGAATATGATCTCCTGCAATACCAACCGTTACACCATTGATCTTTTCCTGCCCGGAATTTTCCAATGCGTTTGTAACAGCGGCTTCG
>CAYVLJ010000219.1:0-1930 GCA_964452375.1 uncultured bacterium
CTCTCAGCAGGATATAAGAATGGATCATCGATGAGATACAGTGTTCTCAATGAACGAGACAATGAATATGCTGCTCTGGATTCCATTCATGTTATAAATCCCGGAGTCCGGGCGGAACAGGAAACCTATACAAGTTTCTGGGATGTGAACGGAACCTCAACAGCTGAACCTGATCCATTGGGTTTAGTGATCAAAGAACGGACCTATGCGTGGAGTAATCCGATCGCAGATGATTTTATCATCGTTGAATACACGATCAAAAATGTCGGTTTGGACAGTAATAATGATTATGAACCCGATTTATTCAGGGATCTTTATGATTTCACGTTTACCATCAGACTTGACGGTGATGTTGCAAAAAGGGCGGACTGGGATGTTGAAGACCAACGAGTCAATCAAGATGACCATGCTTTAAGCAATGCGGACGCCACCTTTATCATTGATGATGCCAATAATTCGGATCTTAACGGTACCTATACGGGGTGGGACTGGGTAACCTTGGTACCTTACATGAAACGTCAAGCCGAAGCGGAACCGTTTATGTTGGATTCGCTGAAAACCTATCCGCTTGATTCCATGTTGACCGTCAAGTGGGATGGTGACAATTTGAACGTTGACGCTGAGGACTGGGGCCTTGAAGAGTCCCTGCTTCCTTTGGATTTCGATTATCGCTATATAGACGATGATTTCGGTAATCCTGACATCGACGGTTCTTTTAATTCAGCCGGATTTCTTGGCTGGAGAATGTTAAAGACAGTCCCGGAATTAAAGCCTAAATCATATGTGACCTGTACCATCCACGATGATCCCGATACGGATAACAAACGCTGGAACAATTATATAAATATCGACGATTTTCATAATATCAAAGAAGCGGTAAATCCGATCTATTCTCAATGGCAGAACGGGTATTTTTATCCCGAAGATTACCGGACACTAACTTCTTACGGTTCGCTTGATACACTTAAAGCAGGTGATTCAGTAGTTGTTACCATGGCTTATGGCGTGGGTGGCGATCAGATGAACGGCGGTATCTACTCTCTCATCGAATTAAATAAGATCATGTTAATGGCCCAGTATATTGTCGATCATGATTACAATATCGATTTGGACGAACTGGTAGCGCCTGCTCCTGTTTTCAGCCTCGAAGAAGTGATAGAGGACGGAAATGTTGAAATAGCCTGGGAAAATGACGCTGAAGTACATGCCAAGTTCAATGGCTACCGGATCATACGCTGTAATACAAAGCAGCCAAACGGTACGTTCATTTGGGACGAGTTGGTTCGCTTTGAAGACGGTACCGTGAATTGGCCTCCTCCCTTAGATCTGGGAGGCGACAGTTATTATATGTTCACTGATACGACCGCGAAATTATATGGTTTTGATTACTACTATTGTGTTCAGACAATATCAACCGGAGTACCGGGATATGGAACCATGTATTCTTCAGAGGTTCTTTATCAGTCGGTAACACCTACTTCTGAACCCGCCATGACACTTGATGACATTAAGGTCGTTCCGAATCCTTACGTTGGATCCGCTTCATGGAACAACCCGATACCAAGTTCCAGCACATCGCCATGGAAACATCAGCTAATGTTCATTAACTTACCAGATAACGCCATTATCGATATCTATACGCTGGATGGTGATTTCGTGGCGCAGGTCAAGGAATCCGATGCAAGGGTAAGCGGTCCAAACGAAACATTACCTGACAAACGTGAAGGAACCGCGATCTGGGATCTGATCACGCGAAATGATCAGGAAGCGGCACCCGGTGTATATTTGTATAAAGTCAGCAGCGATATCGGCAACTTTGTCGATAAATTTGTGATCATTCGATAAGGCAGGAGTTAAAAATGAAAAAAATAATTATTACATTGTTATTAATTGCTTTTGCTCTGACGGCTTCTGCAGAATCCTTCGCACC
>CAYVLJ010000220.1:0-272 GCA_964452375.1 uncultured bacterium
ACGAATATTTTTAGTAAGAGGGTAAGAAAAAACAATATTCCAATCGATTCCGTTGAGTTCAAAATCACCACTGGTGCTGTCGGCGAAATAAAAAGGAATATCGATGTTTGTTTCCGCGTTATGAAGCCAGAGTTTGTTCATTCGCTGTTCATAACGATAAGCAAAACGGCCGACAAAAACCAACCCATTGTTCATTGTTTTATATGCTGCAACTTCAAGATTCTGGTAATGTTTTGCACCTGATACCACAAACCTGAGGTTCGATTGAATTA
>CAYVLJ010000220.1:282-1923 GCA_964452375.1 uncultured bacterium
GCCATTATTGACATAGCGATGCTGAAATGAATAATTGTATGGAATATTATCCGCTGATAAAGCAGCCGGATTCCGGTTTGGAAGATTTTCAGTCAGATTGGACAGAATATCAAGGTAAAGATATTCCGCAGTGGGTGCTTGGGCGAATATCATGCTTGTCAGGATAAGTAATATCAATACTTTTTTCATTCGGACGCCTCCTCAGTGTAGCCGGGAGTGGGAGATCTTAGTACATGAAAGTCCAGGCTGCTATTATTATTATCCATAAAAATAATTTTGCCATTATCATCAATATGATCAATGTATCTTTCCACTGATTTAGAAGAGTAGCGTGGGATTCCTCCTGTAATACCCCCATCAACCGTTTCGCTCAGGTGTTTTCTGTCATATTCTGTGGTGTTTTCTCTGTAATCCACACCTTCAAAAATCGCACTTTTCGGTAAATAAATATAGGGAACATCAGAATCGGTATAACCCCACTGATATGGATTTTTTATTTTTAAAAGAACGATAGCATCATTCAAAGTGGAATAAAGCACATCGGCACCGGGATTTCTTTTATGAATTTCAATTGTATTGGTTACTTCATCATTATCGACATCTCCGATATCAGTGCAATAATGTTCAAAATCTGCATGTGAAAGATCGACGCTCTTGACCGGATAAGGCGAATGGTCAATCGCATCCTGTGCACTCACAATAAATTGTCCCGGTTCAACAGGGTAATCATTGCCACTGCCGGGGAACATTCTGACATGTCCCGATTCGAAATAAGCAGTATCGGTATTAATATCTTCCACATTTGCGATGATGATACTGTCCAAATACACAGTTTCGTTCGATTGATTGTAAAGCTCAACGAACTGATCATGGTAATAAGTTGGAATGATCGATTTCGCACCCGAATAATATATTTCAGAAATTACCAACGCCTGGGTAGAAGATGTTTGGGCGATAATATCCAGTTTTAGCGTATCATTATTTTCAATATACAAAGAGGTGTTTTGCAATTGTCCATTGATAATAACGACCCCTGATGCGTTTACCCGTTTCCCCGAAGCTATGATATTATATCTGTCAGGAATCAAATTATTAAAGAAAGCGATTCCATCGGCCCCTGTTTCAGATATATAACGTTGTTCATAAGTAATGGACTGCATAGTGACCTGTGCGCCGGATACCAAACTGTCTCGGGTACTCATGGTCGTATCCAAAATGGTTATTTCTGCTGAAAAACGCATTGAGGTCGGTGGATTGATTTTCATGGAACAACTCAATACAAATAATAACAGAATACCACAGACAACCACATTAGATATTTTATATTTGTTTTTCATTTTAATCCTCATCTATCTTTTCGTATTCGGAAAAGTTGATCAAGTTTAGAGCTAACCTCAATACCGAAATACAACTCGGGATTTTCCATGGTATAGGAATCCGTGGAAACCCGTTTTCGTTTATAAAGAGGTCTTGAATTAAAAATATTGTTTACATAGAACGAGAACTCTGAAGCTTTCCCAAGAGATTTGCTGACCCTCAGGTTGAAAACCCAAAGATTCTTACGATTTTCTTCAAGGTATTTATAATCAGGATATGTTTGTTTATAAGTTGAAGAGGTGATAGCTGCCCGTTCGGATTCGG
>CAYVLJ010000221.1:0-1922 GCA_964452375.1 uncultured bacterium
CATTATTGCGGTGGTCAAGCGGTCAAAACGGGTCTTGTGCTCGGTAAGCGTCTGC
This sequence comes from uncultured bacterium, assembly GCA_964452375.1. Classification (GTDB taxonomy): domain Bacteria; phylum Fidelibacterota; class Fidelibacteria; order Fidelibacterales; family Fidelibacteraceae; genus M50B103. The sequence goes on from CAYVLJ010000221.1 coordinate 56, forward strand.
CGGATTGCGGAATGAATATGATGCAGGCATGTGAAATGAATACGTCGGATCATGACGGGCCCTTGGTAAAGCGCGAACCCTGTTGCGCTAATCATGTTCGTACGGTAGAGGCCAACAAGGATATTCTAACGGCAATTTTATATTCCGGTGAATCAATATTCATTGAATTACCGCTCTTTCAAGAGCCGCTTAGTATCAATACCGATCCTGAAGCGAATATACCACAGCTTGCCAATAATTCACCACCCGGGTTAGATCAAGACCGTCAAATACTTTTTCAAACATTTCTGATATAGATCAACGATTCTTCACCATCTATTGAGATGGTTGCACCCTGCTGTCAATTATTGACAGTACAGTTTTCATTATGCATAAAAAAAGAAGTATCGTATGTTAAATAAGATCATTAAGTTTTTTTTAGACAACAAGCTGGTTACGGTCATTATGTTGACCCTGCTGGTGACTGTCGGGATCATCACAGCTCCCTTCGGTTGGAAAACCTTTTTACCTTCGGACCCAGTTCCGGTGGATGCCATCCCGGATATAGGTGAAAATCAACAGATCGTATTCGTTGAATGGCCCGGACGTTCACCACAGGATATTGACGATCAGATATCTTATCCCCTGACAAGCTATTTATTGGGCATCTCGGGCGTTAAGTCCATTCGTTCGAATTCCATTTTTGGATTTTCAAGCATTTATATCATTTTTTCGGATGACGTGGAATTTTACTGGTCTCGCTCACGTATTCTTGAAAAACTTAATTCACTTCCTTCCGGATTGCTCCCTGATGGTGTGACGCCTACTTTGGGACCCGATGCAACGGCCTTGGGTCAGGTATTCTGGTATACGATCGAGGGACGTGACGAAGAGGGTAACCCGAGCGGGGGTTGGGATCTGCATGAGATCCGCGCAGTTCAGGATTTCTACGTTAAATACGGATTAAATGCCGCTGAAGGCGTTTCGGAAGTGGCTTCGGTGGGCGGTTATGTCCAAGAATATCAGATCGATGTTGATCCGGCAGCTTTGAATGTTTACGATATTCCCTTACACCATGTGATGACTGCCGTACGACAATCCAATAAAGATATCGGTGCCAAGACCATTGAGATCAATCAGGCGGAATATCTGGTGCGTGGATTGGGGTATATCAAGAATATTCAAGATATTGAACAGGCTGTGGTAAGCGTTCGTGAAAATATCCCGATCCGTATTTCCGATATTGCCAGGGTAACGCTTGGACCGGCCGGACGACGAGGCGCTCTGGACAAGGACGGCGCTGAGGTTGTAGGGGGCGTGGTCGTCGCTCGTTTCGGTGCAAATCCCCTTGAGGTCATCAATAACGTTAAAGAAAAGATCAAAGAGATATCTCCCGGCTTGCCCAGTAAAAAATTAGCGGATGGAAGCGTTAGTCAATTGACCATTGTTCCTTTTTATGATCGCTCGGTCCTCATTCACGAGACGCTGGGTACTCTGGAAGATGCCCTGTCTCTTGAAATACTGATCACCATTCTTGTTGTGATCATTATGGTGTTTAATTTACGGGCGTCCATCCTGATATCCGGACTTTTGCCGATCGCTGTTTTGATGGTGTTTATTGCCATGCGATATGCGGGTGTGGATGCGAATGTGGTGGCACTTTCCGGTATTGCGATCGCGATCGGGACAATGGTGGATCTTGGGATCATTATGTCCGAAAATATTATCAAGCACATGGATGAGGCACCACCCGGTCAAAGTGTCCGCGACAGCGTTTTTAAAGGTTCCACGGAAGTAGCTTCGGCGATTTTAACAGCGGTTTCGACGACTATTGTTAGTTTTATCCCTGTGTTCACAATGCAGCAGGCGGAAGGAAAATTGTTCGGAC
>CAYVLJ010000222.1:0-1892 GCA_964452375.1 uncultured bacterium
ACCATCTTCAGGATATAAATGCCGCTGGGCATGCCTTCGGCATTCCATGTCAGGGTATGTGAGCCGGCATTCATTTCTTCATTCAGTATGCTTTTGATCATGTCGCCATTTGTATTGTATATGGAAGCACTGACCGTGTTGATAGTTGATAGTTGATAGTTGATCGTAACGCTGGGATTGAATGGATTCGGATACGCTTTATTCAAGACAAAATCCTCAACACTCGACGCTCCACCCTCAACCTCTACCGTTACGGCATCATGCATTTCTTCTACTCCGCCATAGCTTACATCAGAAATAGCGTAGCTATGAACGCCGCCCTGGACCCGTGTGTCCAGGTAAGTATAGCTATGTTGTTCCGTTGTTGTACCATTGCCTTCGACCGTGGCAATGACCTCGCCGTCGCGATAAACGAGGAAATGCGAGTTCTCCGTCTCGGATTCGGTGGTCCAGGCCAGTTCAACTGTACCGTTTATCATATTTGCCGTAAAAGACGATAAAACAACCGGGAGCGGAACTTCGCTGCCTGACAATGGTGCATTTGAAATGCTTCCATCCAGATCACCGCCATTGATGGTTATAGAACTGTTTTGAACGATAACTCCCTGTACTCCCCCGGTCGCATCGGAAGCCACATCTGCCGTTAGGAAAAAATAACTTCCGATCTCAGGCAATTCACAATTAAAACTTGAAAATGACACAGAAGATCCATCTCCGGGATCAACTACGACAGTTGTGCCCAACTGCAGATCGACATCACTATGGAACGCATTATTTTCGCTTTCCCATAATTTAAAATTGCTTAGTCCCGTTCGCGTGCCGTTCAATTTAATGCTTACTCCCTGCAATGCGGCACCCGGCACATCGGTTGTCAAATAGAACCTTCCCAAGGCCTGGTCACCGGCATCCGTTGAAGGAGAGGCGGAATAACCGCTGCCGTTGGTAAAACTAACGGTGGTCGGATCCAAACTGGTAAAACTGATCTCATTACCATAAGAAGTGCCCGAACCGTTTTCCGCATAGGCACGGACATAGTAAGTTGTATTGGCGCTCAGACCGCTGACCCTGCTTTCGAAAGTACCCGCCGAGCTTGCTCCGCCTTTCATGGTCTTGGAATCACCGGTAGTGGGACCGCTGCTCTCCGACCAGCATACACCGTGTTGTGTGGGATTGGTTGATCCAAGATTCACAATACTGCAATGTATTACAGCTGTTGTGGAAGTCGTATCTTCAACTTTGTATGTGGCACAGGAAGGCTCGGGAGCAAAAGTTTGCCATTGCAAATAGGGCATTTTATTATTGGTCCCGGTACTCATGGCCCAAATATCAGTAAAATCCCAGCTTTGTCCGGTGTAAGTGCTTTGCGTCTGCATTTGGGTTGTTGTTTTACCCGTTCCGCCATCAGAGGAGCTTTGTCCGGAAAGTTCCGTATCCCAGAATGAAGCCGTTATAACTCCCGGATCATCGTCATCGTCACCGACAAGACCTCCGACAAGATAGCCATTGCTCACTTGCCCGGTTGAATAACTGTATTCGATCTCTGCCGTTGGGTGGTTATATCCCGTTAAACCGCCAAGATAACTGCTGCCGCTGACCGAACCGCTTGCATAACAATTTGAAATAACGCAAATCGTATCATTACAGCCAACAAGTCCTCCCACATGATCGTTACCGCTGATAAGTGAATGAGAAAATGAATGGTTCACCTGTGAACTATAATTGAAGCCAACTATTCCACCTACGTACCCGGCACCGTTGATCGTTCCAAGACTATATGAGCTGTCGATCACACCTGAAGAATAATTCAAACCCGTAATACCGGCACTATACTCATTATCACTTGTAACATCTCCATCGAATGAACAGATCTTAATCGTTCCGGAAAAATTTGT
>CAYVLJ010000223.1:0-1891 GCA_964452375.1 uncultured bacterium
TGAGTCATCCCGTCCATACGGGTGGTTTGGGATTTGATTTTAAATGGAACATGGGTTGGATGAACGATTTTCTCCGTTATATGAAAAAAGACCCCATACACCGTAAATTTCATCATAGCGATATGACATTTTCCATGTTGTATCAATATTCCGAAAATTTCATTCTTTCACTCTCTCATGACGAGGTGGTTCACGGTAAAGGATCCCTAATGAACAAGATGCCGGGTGACGACTGGCAGAAATTTGCAAATTATAAGCTTTTATTGGCATTTATGTTCTGTCATCCGGGCAAGAAATTGCTTTTCATGGGATCCGAACTGGCACCCTGGGGGGAATGGAACGAAGAACGCGGGATCGAATGGGAACTGGAACAATTTGAACCTCATCGGACTGCGGCAAAATATATGACTGCCTTGAACAAATTCTATACCTCATCTCCCGCTCTCTGGGAAATGGATCAGGAACCCGCTGGTTTTTCATGGATCGACGGGGGGAATATGGAACAATCCATTGCCTCTTTTTTCCGACGTGGTAAAGATCTGAAAGAAGATCTGGTCGTGGTATGTAACTTCACACCTGAGACCTATTTCGACTATCGTTTGGGCGTACCTGAAGCGGGGAGTTATGATGAGGTGTTCAATTCGGATGACAAAGAATTCAACGGTAGTGGTGTGATCAAAAACACATTACAAAAAACCGAAAAAATAGAATGGAACGGGAGAAAACAATCTATCATGATCGGTATTCCGCCACTGTCCTGCGTGATCTTCAAGCGCCAAGATAAGTCGAATGAAAAATAAAACCGTTATTTATGCCATTATTGACTGGGGCTTGGGGCATGTAACCCGCTCCACTCCGATCATTCGGAAATTGATCAACGATGACAATAAGGTCATTTTAGTCTCTCACGGTAAAGCGCTCTCCATGCTGAGAGAAGAATTTCCCGACTGCATTCATAGAGATGTGAAAGATGCACAGATCGTGTATCCTAAATTCGGATGGATGTTCGTTTTTATGATGGTATCTCAAGTACCTAAAATGTTATTCGGTTGGCGTCATGAGCGTCAGCAGATAAAGGCTTTGGAAAAAGAATTTCATCCGGATCTGATCATGACCGAAATGCGATTGGGCTTCTGGTCCAAACATACACCTTCCGTTTTGATCACACACCAGCTTCGCTTTCATTTACCTCCGGGCCTGGCATGGGCCGGGATCTTTGGCGAATGGTTCAACCGTATCGTGTTTAAGCATTATAACTATATTTTTGTCCCTGATGCCGAGGGAGAGCCGAACCTCTCAGGTGATCTTTCCCATAACAGTCGTATTTCACGGCATCCCAAAGTAAGATATATCGGTTGTCTGTCCAGCATTGTGCCTGATGAGAACCCTCCCGAAAAGGATATTGATCTTCTGATCAGTATTTCAGGTCCGGAACCACAGCGGACACAATTTGAGGAGAAGGTTCTAGGTCAATTGGATAAAATTTCCGGCAAGTGTGTTATTACCCTGGGTAAACCTGCAATTAAAAATAATATTATTCAAAAAACGGATAATGTCACGGTGTACGCCCATTTAAACCGAAAAGAAATGAACAGCATGATGCAACGGGCAAAGCATATTGTGTGCCGATCGGGTTATTCAACGGTTATGGAATTGCTGGCATTGAAAAAATCGGCCCTTTTTGTCCCCACGCCGGGACAAACCGAACAGGAATATTTGGCTGAGTTATACGAAAAAGAAGGTCTCTTCGGCTATTGCGCACAAGACGATCTTGATCTGAAAGATGTTCATTTCAATAACGATCAGCGTATTGCACAAGAAAAAATCCCCATTAACCAACTTGATCACATAAACGAATTACTGGGATCTCTATGCACTTAACTGTCTATAT
>CAYVLJ010000224.1:0-1871 GCA_964452375.1 uncultured bacterium
AGTAATTTTTTGGTCACCGCTGTCACGGCGTGACGAAAACCTCAGGTTTAACATCAAGCGCTTTGAGATATTCTAGGTGGACAGGCTTGAGGGGTTTAGCAAGTTGGCGCTGATCGCCGATTTTAATAACAATGACTGTGTGAAATTTTGTAGACATCATAAATGAGGTCGGCCGTTTGGTTCTTCGCCTTACCCAGCCTGTTATTGTAGTTTGATTTTCTTCAACATAAATACGCATAGATCTTTCGATAAGGCGCCATATCAGCAATGAAATCAATAAAACCATTCCAAGGACTTCAATTCTGGAATTCTTTTTCAGGAAAACACTGTTAATGATAATCGGATCCTTCAGAAATCCAAAATTCTGTTCAATGCCGCTTTGATTCTTGTATAACCGTAAAAGACCTTCAGCGTCCCACTCCGCCTTTTCTGCAGGGCAAATCAGGTTGGAAAGAAGAACAAAACACCCGGCTTCTTCCCGGAGGGTGTGAACCTTTGCTTCATTCTCTTCAAAAAAAAGTTCAAGGTAATATTCGTATCCTTCCGGAACACGCATCTCTCCTTTTTTAGGACGTCCCTTCCGGTATTTGACAACCTTCTCAACAGATGTGGATATCTGGAAAAGATCTGTTTTTTTGGGTAACCGGGATAATTTTTCAACCGCTGCCTGTGCATCGGCTTCGCAATAATAGGGTTCTGTTATTATCTTTTTGACCAACTGTTTAAGTTCTTCTTTATTTTTTTTGAGCAGGCGGTCTATTTTTTTATGCCTGCGTTTGTCGTGAGCGCTGGAGTGTATGACAATAGCCCGATAGGTGGTCTCATATAATGTCACGGTGGTGTCGAATGCTTTGCAATGAGCTGCCGGTCGCTTTTTCGTATCTTCAGTCTCGGCAACAACCCCAATATCAATCCATTCATCAGTCCGGACTGCATCCCGAATAGCCCTGCTGCATTCATTGTAAGTTGCCGGTAAACGGCTGATGAATTTTGTTTTTGTTCCGGCTTTTTCGAGATTATCTTTTGTAACGAATGCTGAATCAGCCACATAGACAAAAGCATTTTCTTCAAGCCCATGATTGGCCATATGCTTGGAAATAGTGCTCAATAGTTCATTATTCAAGGTTTTATCGGATGCATTGCCATCACGAGTAGCTCCAAACAGGGGGATATTCCTGTCAACACACAACATTTCAATAAGAAACTGCTTTAGATCCGGTCGTTTATCTTTGCTGTGACCGTAGGTGATTTCAAAAGGTTCGTCCGTCATGTCATAATCACCATAGACGCTGACAGATGTTGTATCATAGTGAGCCCCGGTGGGCTTAATTTGAAAACCGTTGACAGCATTTTGACTCAATTGGCCGAATATCTTTTGTGTTCCTGTTTTAAAAATTTTATCAAGCGCCCGTCCGATATTGTGATCAGTGAACTGATCTACAGAGACGGCCTTGCCAAGCAGAAGCTCAATGTCTTTTTCTTCAAGGAAATCCATCAACCGGTAAAGGGGAGACCGACCGGACAACGTGTCTAAAACCATACCCAGAACCACCGGCCCCGGTTGCAGGTCCATTTCTGTGCCAACCAGATGATTGATCGTATCCACCAGATTGATCCGGCGGGCATATTCTTTGACTATAGGCAGAAACTGTACATCGGTTATCGTCAGATTGTTGAAATCTTTGACCTTCATTTTGCCTCCTAAGTGTCGATTGCTCTTTGCTGAAAAATCGATATCACCTAGAAGTAAAAAAATCTAGTCTAAATTTAATTTATATACTAAATAATATTTATAATATTATAACCAGCTGAATTAAAAGAATAATAAATTTGTATCGAATTGCAGCTTCGGGGTGCGGAAAGTAAGATAT
>CAYVLJ010000225.1:0-1854 GCA_964452375.1 uncultured bacterium
CGCTGATCCCGTCCTCGTCTATCATTCGCTGCACTTGGCCGTTATGGATCAGATCTCTTCGGATATCGTCCAGCCAGACAGATTGTCCGTATCGCCACAGCTTTTTAAGGGAATTTTCATGAGGCTTTTTCATGTTGCTTTCACTTTCAGTTTGATCATTTAAACATATTTAACGGTTCCGATAAAAGTTCTTCAATATTCTATGAAGTGTAATGATGTCAGATCAGTCCAAAAAACTCGCAGATCCAATAGGGCAGATGAAAATCCTTGTCCTGGGTAAATAAAGAATACTGCCCGCCCTGTTTGATACCATTCCCGATATCCACCAGCAGGATATGTCCCGTTTTCAACAGATCCAAGCGTAACAATTGCGGTTCGCCTTCTGCCGGCCAGCTGCTCAGGCGCAGAAAAGAATGACCGAGATAGTTTTCGCTGGTCTTACGGTCATCGGGATCCAAATCAAAGAAGTCCAGCCATTGTATAATGACCTTGTCGGCATGCTTGGGTAGAACGGTCAGGTCCCTGTCGCCATGTATGACCGCGATCACGGGCTTATGACGACGGTCGGGATTAATTTCTTCATACAGGTTCGAAGGAGCCGCGAACAAAGCCCCGGCTGCGAACAGCTCCGGATAAGCATTGAGCATCACATTGGACATGGCGGCGCCTGCGGACATGCCTGTGATATATATCCTGTCGCGGTCAACTGGATAATGTTCGCACATATAGGTGATCATATTCCTGATCGATGCAGTTTCGCCACGCCCTTTCTTCATCTTGCCCGGCATATAAAATGAGAATGAAGTCAGCAGATTGTTATAAAAAGGCTGATCGGGGTACAGCGCGATAAATCCAAGAGAATCAGCCAGTTTATTGAACCCGGATGCCGCAGCAAGTACTTTGGCGGTTTGACCGCTTCCGTGAAGAATGAGTACCAGAGGGACATTCTCTTTTTTGTTGACCATTTCGGGAATATAGGTGAACATGCGCAATTTTCCGGGATTTTCACCGAAATCCGGGACTTTTTCTAAAGGCAAAGCATGAAGAAGGGAAAAAACCGCCAGAAAAACAAAGATGAAAAGGTTTTTTTTCATATGCTGACCTCAGAGATTGTCATTGATCCAGAAAATGCGCACGATGCATTTCCGAAAAAAATGTCTTTTTCAAATGAGCGCTTTTACTCCGCTTTTCCCGACACGCCGGAAAAACACAGGCCGGTTATTTCTCCAACGAACGGACCAGGTCGTCGCTCATCTCCAGTTTGAGCGCATCGATCTTTTCGCCCCAGTATACCGTGGTATGAGGGAAGGGGATCTCAATATTACGTGCGTCAAAGGCCTCTTTCAGCCGTTTGCGGTATTCGCGTCCGATCGACCACTGCATGATGGGCTTGGTCTTGAGCCGCGCTTTGATCACAATGGCACTGTCCGCGAATTTGTCCAGACCGAAGATCTCGATGGGTTCAAGAATGTTGTCCTTGAAATCGGGGTCATTGTACAAACTGTCGCCAATCTCTTTCATGACGTCCATGACCAATTGGGTGTTTTCCTTGTAGGCCACACCGATATCGAAGACCATCGCGGACCAGTCCTTGGTCATATTGGAAATACTGCTGATCTTCCCATTCTGAAAAATATGAACAACGCCAGAGAAATCTCTCAGGGTGACCGTCCGCAGCTCGATCTTTTCCACCAGTCCACCAGTCCCGTTGATGATAGCAACGTCTCCGGTGCGGATCTGGTTCTCAAGGATCATGAAAAATCCGGAAATGAAATCCCGGACCAGTTCCTGGGCACCGAACCCGATCGCCAGACCGATGATACCTGCGCTGGCCAGAATGGGCGCGATATTGAT
>CAYVLJ010000226.1:0-1054 GCA_964452375.1 uncultured bacterium
CCTCAAACGGAAGAACCACCCGTCATGGCTGACATTCCGTCACCTTTGTAGGATTGCATTAAGACGGATAAGATCAGCAAAATTGATGTAATGATGAGTATAATGACTAAAAACGTATACATTTTATGTCCCTTTATGAATTGAGTTTATCACCGGTTTCGATCATCTGAAAGAAATCGTTTACGTTTAGACTGGCACCGCCTATAAGCAGTCCGTCAATATCGTTCTCAGACAAGAGCGTCTCGGCATTAGCCGGTTTTGCGCTTCCGCCGTAGAGAATACGCAATTGATCCGCCGTGTTCTTATTCGTTCGTTCTGCAAGGATCGTACGAATGAAACGATGAACATCCTGAGCTTGTTCCGGAGTAGCTGTTAAGCCGGTTCCGATCGCCCATACTGGTTCGTAAGCGATAACGGTTGTCAGAATTTCTTCATTGCTAAGATCAGCAAGCGCACCCAAGAGCTGTGTTTTCACCACTTCCTCCATGATACCTGATTCTCGCTGTTCTTTGGTCTCACCGATACAGATGACCGGAGTTAAGCCATATTTTAAAGCTTGTTTTGTTTTTAAATTGACACCTTCGTCAGTTTCATGAAAATATTGACGACGTTCAGAGTGTCCCAATAAAACGTGAGAACATTTTGCATCTACGAGCATTTCCGCTGAAACGGCTGCCGTAAATGCACCTTTATCCATATAGCACATATCCTGAGCCGCAATGTGAACGGGTGTATCGCCCAGAACTGATACCATAGCGGGAATGGATGTGAAAGATGGGCTCAAGAGAATATCAACCTTGTGGCCTTCCAATCCCTTGGCTTTGAATTCCATACAAAACGCTTCAGTTTGACTGGCAGTTTGATTCATCTTCCAATTTCCGGCAATAAGTAATTTTCGCATATTCTTCCTTAAATAACTTTTATTTACAGTCGCAATTCGGGCAACAGGGTTTTTCACTGATCTCTGCAACTGCCGGTAAGGTCAAGCCGGAGATCAATTCCAGAGAAGCACCACCACCGGTTGAAACGTGTGAGATGCGTTCTGAAAATCCAA
>CAYVLJ010000226.1:1065-1395 GCA_964452375.1 uncultured bacterium
CGCAGCGGCAGAATCGCCACCTCCGACCAGACTGACAGTACCCTTATCGGTTGCGTCGGCAACGGCAGCGCAAATGGCTTCAGTTCCTTTTGCGAAGCTCGGCATTTCAAAAACGCCCATTGGACCGTTCCATAGAACGGTTTTACTGTTGTCAATGATCTCTGAGAATTGCTTAATTGTTCTCGGACCGATATCCAGTCCGATCTGATCAGCGGGGATCTCATCAACATCGACAATAGTAGATAAAGCATCATTTTTGAATTCACCGGCAGTTACGACATCGACGGGAAGGAGAAAATTGACCTTGGAATCTTTAACGGCTTCCAGGAT
>CAYVLJ010000226.1:1405-1784 GCA_964452375.1 uncultured bacterium
AATCTGTTACTGTTCAGGAATGATATTCATCCATGCGGACGGTTGCTGTAAATCTGGTCAATGTACTCATGAAGTAAGGAGTATATTACTTTGAAATCATCGTTTCCGCTTGATCGCGTTACGAAACAACGACAAATTCTGGTGGAAGTTCTTGACCGGAAAGACTGGCATCCGTCTGCGGAAGAACTTCATAAACTTGTTCAAAGGGAACTGCCCAATATCAGTTTGGGCGGACGGGGTCTTCAAGTTTGTCTTTAAGGTAAATCAGCTCTTTTTCAAGTAAAAGACCTGACACAACAGTCTTAAAATGCTTCGCTACACCCACTGTCGAGGCGTGTGCGCGGTGCGAGGTGCCGAAGGCATCATTCACATAGGCATC
>CAYVLJ010000227.1:0-1779 GCA_964452375.1 uncultured bacterium
ATTCTCACCGCATTCACGATTGATATTATCACAGTATTCACGGATCTTTTTATGGTATTCGTCTTTGATCTGACGAACGTCCAGTTTCAGATCTTCCCCGCTTTCGACATCTCTGAAACGATGTTTTCGGGATAACTTCAGGTCCCATTCGCCCGGATCCAGCAATTGAATGACCATCACATCATGTCCCAGGTAACGCAAATGCTTAAGTCCGTTCATCAATTTATCCTTTTCATCCAGAAGGTCCGAGATCAGGATCACCAATCCTTTTCTGGTTAGTTTTTCGGTAATTTGATGAAGTATGTCCCCGATGTGAGTTTTTTTTGAGCACGCCGTATTCTGAAGAGCGGCAAGCAGTTCATTCAAATAAGAATTAATAGATTTTGGCGGGTAGAGTTTCTCGATTTTTTCATTGAATATTGCCAGACCTACAGCATCATTTTGATCGATCAACAGCCAGGCAAGCGCAGCTGAAACAAGTTGGGCATATTCATATTTACTGACGGAACTGCCGGAAGAAAAATCCATTGATGCACTATTGTCAACCAGAATATAGGCATTAAGATTTGTTTCTTCTTCATATTGCTTAATATAGTATCGGTCGGTTTTACCATATATCTGCCAATCTATATGTCGAATATCATCACCCGGCATATATTGACGATGCTGAGAAAATTCAACTGAAAAACCATGGTAAGGGGAATCGTGAAGTCCAAGCAAAAGGCCTTCAACAATGGTTTTTGCCTGAAATCTCAGATTGCCAAGACGAATGATCGTTCCCGGTTTATAATCCGGTTCACTCATGTTTACCTTTTGTCAATTCGTGTATAAGATCTTCCAAAGATATCCCATCGGCTTCCGCCTTGAAATTGCGAAGAATCCTGTGCCGGAGAACCTCAGGGGCTACAGCATTTATATCTTCTTCATCCGGTGTCATCTTGCCATGAAGAGCCGCCCGGGTTTTAGCGCCGATGATCAAATACTGGGACGCTCTGGGTCCTGCACCCCATCTAACATAATCCTTGATCATTTTAATAGATGAATTCGCAGGCCTTGTTGCTCTGGCAAGCTTGACCGCATAATCCACTACATGCTCCGCAACAGGCAGACTCTGGACCAATTTCTGTATCATTAACAATTCTTCCCGGCTAATGATCTTTTTCAATTCCACTGTTTCGGGAGCGGTCGTTCTTGTGACGATCTCTCTTTCTTCTTCTTCGTTCGGATAGCCCACATTCAGTTGGAACATAAATCTGTCAAGCTGCGCTTCGGGCAAGGGATAAGTACCTTCCTGTTCGATAGGATTTTGCGTAGCAAGGACGAAAAAAGGTTCTTCAAGCGTATACGTATTACCGGATGCCGTCACTTGGTGTTCCTGCATGGCCTCCAATAATGCCGATTGAGTTTTGGGGGGTGTACGATTGATCTCGTCTGCAAGAATAATATTTCCGAATACGGGACCTTTGATAAAGCGGAATTCCCGCTTTCCCGTTGTCCTGTCTTCTTCTATCACTTCCGTTCCGGTAATATCCGAGGGCATCAGGTCGGGTGTGAACTGAATGCGTTTAAATGTCAGGTCCATAACGTCAGCCAGTGTCTGGATCATCATGGTTTTTGCCAATCCCGGCACACCGACCAGTTGAGCATGACCTTTTGAGAAAAAGGCGATCAGTAAGGCTTCGAGCGTATCATCCTGACCGATGATCACCTTTGCCACCTCATTTCGGATAGCCTTGTATTGTTTATTTATGTTCTTAAGAGATTCGATCTGAGACATGT
>CAYVLJ010000228.1:0-1778 GCA_964452375.1 uncultured bacterium
GTCGCCGGTCATTTTGAAAAAATAATATCCCAAAAAGATTATATTCATATTGAACCGATTAAAATTGAAGGCAAAGATGAGATTAGCCAAATGGCCAAAGGGTTTAATTTGTTAGTCGGTGAATTGGGTCGGTTTTACAGCTTGCTTGAAAAAAAAGTAGCTTCGCGGACGAAAGCCCTTCAAGATAAAAACAAACAGCTTAAAAATGAGATCGATCTACACATAGAGCCGGAAAAGGCATTGAAAGAGAGCGAAATTCGTTTCAAAGCTCTTCATAATGCTTCTTTTGGCGGCATAGCAATTCATGATAAAGGTGTTATTTTAGAATGTAACCTGGGTTTGTCAAAAATGACCGGATATTCCATTAAGGAACTTGTTGGAATGGATGGTCTGCTGCTAATTTCCGAAAAGTTAAGAGATGCGGTAATGCATAAGATTGCTACCGGCTACGAAAAACCTTACGAAGCAGTTGCTTTACGTAAGAATGGTGATGAATTTCCCATACGTTTAGAAGCAAGAAATATTCCTTACAAAGGGAAACATGTAAGAGCTGTTGAATTTAGAGATATTACCGATGACAAACTTGCGGAAGCAGAACGTGAAAAACTCCAGCTTCAACTCAATCAAGCTCAGAAGATGGAATCAGTGGGCCGCTTGGCGGGAGGTGTGGCACATGATTTCAACAACATGCTCAGTGTAATTTTGGGCAACACTGAAATAATACTTGAAGAGTTGGAAACAACGCAACCGTTTTATGATAATCTCGAGGAGATCCAAAACGCCGCCGTTCGTTCCACCGATGTGGTCCGGCAACTTCTAGCCTTTGCCCGAAAGCAGACCATTGCGCCAAAAGTTTTGGATCTTAACAAAACAGTGGAAGAAATGCTCAAGATGCTGCGTCGGCTTCTCGGCGAGAATATTGATCTGTCATGGAAACCAGCGGCGGATATCTGGTTCGTTAAAATCGATCCGGGACAAATTGATCAGATATTGGTCAATCTTACCGTTAATGCCCGTGATGCTATTAACGGGGTGGGCAGTCTCATCATAGAAACCGGCAGGCAAATTTTTGATCAAGAATACTGCAACGGGCACCCGGGCTTTATCCCCGGTGATTTTGTGATGCTGACGGTCAGTGATAATGGCTGCGGCATGGACAAAAACACCTTAAATAATCTCTTTGAACCTTTTTACACGACAAAGGATATGGGCAAAGGCACCGGCTTAGGGCTTGCTACCGTGTATGGCATTGTCAAACAAAATAATGGTTTCATCAATGCATACAGTGAACCCGGCCGCGGTTCCACCTTCAAAATTTATCTGCCCCGATTCCTTGCCGATGAAAAGACCGACAAGACTATTCCTGAAAAAAAAGTAACTGCTGGGGGATCTGAAACCATTTTACTGGTGGAAGATGAACCTGCAATTCTAAAAATGACCCGGATGATGCTGGAAAGAAAAGGATATACCGTGCTGTCCGCAGCGACCCCCGCAGAGGCCGTAAAAAAGGCAAAAAATTATTCAAACGCCATTGATCTGCTTATGACCGATGTGGTTATGCCGGAAATGAATGGCCGTGATTTAGCAGAACATATCACCACGTTGTATCCGAACATCCAGCTTTTATTTATGTCCGGATACACCGCCAACGTCATTGCCCAAAAAGGATTTCTGGATGAAGAACTCGCATTTATTCAGAAGCCTTTTTCAACGATAGACCTTGCAGAAAAGTTACGGGAAGTTCTGAATATCTCTTCGGAAGAAATATGATAAGGGCT
>CAYVLJ010000229.1:0-1765 GCA_964452375.1 uncultured bacterium
TTGGTTTGTATGTGAAAGAACTTTATTCACCAGTCACTAGTCACTAGTCACTAGTCACTAGTCACTAGTCACTAGTTACCGGTTGCTAAATATATTTCCTCATTTCATCCATACTCTTTCGCTTTTTATCACGGATCGTGGTATGACCCGAATAACCAAGTGTAATGATCAATGTGGGCTTTTTGGGTGGTTTGATACTCAAAAGCTTCATGATCTTGCGTGTTTGAAACCACCCCAACATACAAGTTCCAAGTCCCTCTTCTGTTGCCTGTAGGCAGAAGTGTTCAGCGGCAATTCCCGCATCAATTAGGTTGAATTGACGATTTTTTAAAATCCCGCCAAGGGCCATATGTAATCCGGGTCGCCAGGAATTCAAGACTACCAAAACAGGTGCAGTCGGTACGAAACGATTGAATTTGATCAGATCAGAATATGTTGCATGCGCCACCTTATTGCGCATTTCGGGTTCTTCAACGACAATAAATTCCCAAGGTTGGGAATTCGATGCAGATGGGGCCAATCTTGCAGCTTCAAGGCAACGCTCTATTTTTTCACGCTCAACGGGTTTATCTAAATATTTTCGATCACTTTGTCGTGTTTTGACCAGATCAATTAATCTCATAGTTCGGGCTCGATTTCTTCTTTATAAAGTTTGTAGAATTTTTTTTCTATAGTATCTCGTACCTCACGATATACTTTTAACCTTTTGTTAAACCCGCCTTTTGCATGAATAGGATCAGGGAACGGCATATGCAGGCGATGCTTGACCTTTCCTTCAAAGATCGGGCAGGTTTCATTTGCATGATCACAGACCGTGATAACATAATCGAATTCTTCTTTAACATAATCATATACGTGTTCGGGCTTATGATCGCTAATATCTATACCTTTTTCTTTCATAACTTCAACACTTTCGGGCATAACGCGATAAGCGGGATGAACCCCGGCAGAATAGACTTCCATTTTGCTGTTAAAATGTTTTAAAAAACCATGTGCCATTTGTGAACGGCAGGAATTTCCGGTGCATAAAACTAGAATTCTCATAATTAGTCCTTATGTCGTTTTTTGATTGAAGCAAATATAAGCAAAACAATGATCAATGACCAGATCGGCCAGAATCCGATAAACCAAAAGAAGACATCTACGACGCCTTTCCAACCGTTATGCATGGATTTGAGGATCTGCGGTCCGAAAGCATTTGATCTGTCCGGTACGAAAGAGGTGGAAACGGTTTCATACATGGAGATACTGATCTCGCTCATTTCAACCTGAGCGCTGAGATATTTCAATCTGGCTTCCTGTGATTCGATCTCTTCCTGCAAACGCCGGATATTATCTTCTACTGTTATCATATCAGTTACAGTTTCCGCTTTTTGCAAAAGCTCCCGATAACGCGTCAACGCTTGTCGTTTTGTAGATAAACGAGCTTCAATATCGATGAACTGTTCAGTTACGTCACGGGCTGATATGTTCTTTT
The DNA here is from genome assembly GCA_964452375.1 of uncultured bacterium. Lineage (GTDB taxonomy): Bacteria > Fidelibacterota > Fidelibacteria > Fidelibacterales > Fidelibacteraceae > M50B103. Next base: position 1,478 of record CAYVLJ010000229.1, read on the forward strand.
CTTCCAGGCGCCGGATATTATCTCCAACAAGCAAAGCAGAGATAAAATCCTCAAAATCCTTTGCCGGCACACGAATGATCAAATAGGTATATAAACGATCGCTTTGACTATATTGCCGCTCATTTTGTATTTCGCCATGATACTCACTTAACATGCTATTAAGTTCCGATAAAGATAAATTCATATCAATGACTTCATAACGAAGAGTCGCCGACCGAATGATCTTTTGTTCATCATTCGTTTCTTGCATTAAAGCTCCGGTAGACATGGCGCGCTTGGGAGCCGCTG
>CAYVLJ010000230.1:0-1764 GCA_964452375.1 uncultured bacterium
CAGCGTATCGGCTCGCGCAAGGAAATGATAAGTACTATCTCCTTCGCGCCGTGATATATCAAAACCGTCAATATTAAGTTCTTGTTGTCTCCAGCGAAGCAATAATTTGGAATCTGAGATGCATTCTGCCGTTAAACTGTCCGGACACCATTCATCAGTTTCGAGGTCATTTTGCGGATCAAAAGGGTTTAAAGGCGATGCGGGACGATCGCAGGAAAATAAGACCAGTAAAAACATCATCATTATTATTAGATGTTTATTCATTTTACCTGATAACTCCCGAATATTTTTTCCAAAAAACCAATTCCGTTTTTCTGATATTCTTTGAATCTCATCTCCTGCACCCATGCAAAACCGGCATACAGTAAAGAAGAAACGGAAACACCGTACGATATATCCCTCGCCAGAAAATAAGCTTCTGATTGATCTCTCAATCTAAGGGCATCATCCGTTGATTCGGCTTGTATATAATCGTTATATTTTTCCCAGCCCATGTAATGTCCCCCGCCGCCACCGACCCCGGCTACCACCACCGTACCGCCCAGAGCGACCCACTTCTGGGTTTTCCAGAAATCTTCTTTCTCCTTCAAGGATCCCTTGTAGGTTTTTAACTCAAAATGCTCTTGAATGTGCTCATTTTCTTTGATCTCTACATTGAAGTGGGTTTGTTCAAGATAATCGGGATGCTTCAAGCGAATAGTGTAAACTCCGACAGGCAGAGTCAGGATCGCAGGTGATTTTTCTTGCTGACGTATATTATTAACATAAATATCGGCACCTGCTGTTTCTGCGGGATCACTGATAATAGACACCGAACCTTGAATGCATTCGGGTTTCATATCCAGATGCTTTGTCTCTCCTATTCCAATATAAACCTGCTCTTCGGTGGGGTAATGAATATCATCCTGTATCGCCTTAACCTTGTATCCACCGGGTAACAATGCTTTACTGACAGCATCTTTGCCTATGATCTTATCATCAAGATAGATATCGCAATCGGGAGCATTGACCTTTAACATACCGAAATTCTGCAATAGTATAATACTTCTTTTATTTTCTCCGGCAAGGACCTCAACCTTATCTTCAAAATCCTTGTATAACTCTTTTTCAAGTTTAAGGTCATACTCCCCGCATTCCAGGGTATCGATATCCAGGGGCGTTAGACCAACTGATTTACCATTCAAAAAGACATTTACATCTTCAACATTTTTACAATCGACATGCAATGATCCGAAATTTTTCTTTAATTTTATATTATTAAACTTTAAATCTTGGTTGTCTTCGATCTCAATCTCTTCATTATGATCCAAATATAGTTCTTTTTTTACACTTAATCGGTAAGTCCCTGATAGTATCCTATGTTCTCTTAACGGTGTTTTTCCAATAAACTGATCATTTACGTACACATCGGCACGGGGATCGGAAGTAACGCTTAATAATGCAAAATTGGGTTTTAAAGTAATGGTGGGTAATTGTTTGCTTTTTCCGGGTTCAACGCTGAAACGCAAGATATCATCATAATAATATTGTTTTCTCAGCGTCAGTTCGTATTCACCTTCGGACAATTCACCCTGATAGGGAGTGATGCCGATATACTTATCATTCAAATAGATGTCGGCACCCGTCGGTTTGGATCCTATCATCACAATGCCGGGAAGACCGGCTCTGAAGTCAGACGCCCCTTTCTCCAGAATGATCTCTTTTTGGACGGGTCCTTCAACCTGAATGATCTCCGTATGGGTTTTGTATCCCGTTTTGTAAAAT
>CAYVLJ010000231.1:0-1743 GCA_964452375.1 uncultured bacterium
ATAAGGTAAAAAAAATAATCTGCACCACGCAGACTATTTTTTTATGTTTCTTTAGCAGCCACCCAATTCTTTGACGGTGCCATCGTAAATCTTCGAACTATAAAGCTGTGTGCTATTCCCCATACCAGGCGTCCAACCGCCTCACCCCCTCCTCGATCCCGATCTGATGTCTCCATCCCAGGGCATTCAGTTTGGAGGGGTCGGTCAGCTTGCGCATGGTGCCGTCCGGCTTGGAGGGATCAAACACGATCTCACCGCTGCCGATCTCTACCCGCACTAAAGCGGTGTCGCTTTCTGTGCCATAACGGACCACCACATGTGCCAGACCATTGCTCTTTCCTGTGAATTCACCGTCCGCATTGATCTCACCGATAGTGGGTTCCAAAACACTGTATTCGAAAATGTCATTATCCCTCGTTGTCGTAATATCGTTTTCATCTCTGGCACGTGTTGTAAAATCGATCGTTCTGACCGAGTCGGTTACAACCGTATCGGGATATATGTCAAGATCGTAAAGTTCAATGATATGAACCAAAACCGAATCAATACTTTCGTTATATTCAGCTGTGATATAAGTATTGCCAACTGATTCGTTCGCCGTAAAGATGTTTTCATTGAAAACACCCATAGACGTATTGTAATTAACGCTTATTGAACCCCAATCGTCTATATCCTTGGGATTATAGTATTCATCCCAACCCGAGAATTCCGTATTGACGGTTTTATTTTTATAGATGGCTATGCTGTCTTTTTTACATTGTATATACGTCATCGTCCCGCTTGGAGCGCTGGAAACGCACAACATAGCATTCGCTACAGATCGTTCGCTGCCGTCAGACGGCACATTCATTACATTATTTCTGACAACAAAAGAAGAAGATCCGCCGCCATCAAGGTTTACGGCATGCTCTGCACCAATACTTTTCATAAAAGCGGCCAATTCATGCAGGGTCATGCCAATACTTGTGGTCCTTCGGCCGTCTACAACGACAAAATAGACAAGCGTGGAATCGGCATTGAATCCCACCGCCGTACGAGGATGTCGAACAGCATAAAAACTCGAAGAAATGCCCTCAGTATTGGAAGCGGTCACATCGACACCATTGCTCAACATCAGAGGTCCGCCTCCGACAAATTGGGTAATATCACTAAGTTCGGATGCATTCATGCGCTGCACGATACGGACGGTATCACCTATCTGACAGTTTGTATTTAAGAAATCATCGGCTGTTCCATGACCGGACAGAACGATCTTGCCGGCTTCTATACTCATATTGCCGATACCGTCTTCCCTCGATTCGATCACTCCATAAACCGTATCATTGATCGTCCAGTCTGAGATTGGGTTTACCAAACATTCGAAACCGTACTGATTTGTTCCGGTTGATGATCCGTAATAATGATTGTATATGCAAAGATAGTTGGTGAGACGGCCAGAATTTACAGCTCTAAGATTATGGAATGAGGTGTCATCTTCTGCAACAACAACTCCGGAAAAGGAAGGTACGAAAATATCCGCTTTGCCCTCGTCGCTGTAAGCAATTCCTTTTCTGATCCCGCCGGGATAATGTAAATATTGACCATTTACAACATGGGTACTTATCGGAACTCCGTTTGAAGTATTATAGAAATCGCCGTTAATGGCACAAACACTGAAATGGTTCTCACCGTTTTTCCTTTTTGACATACTGCTGGGGGTTTCAAATCCGGCCAGCCTGTCCTGGGATTTCACAGATTCCAGTT
>CAYVLJ010000232.1:0-1743 GCA_964452375.1 uncultured bacterium
AACGATAGCATTGCAGGCACATGCGAAACGAAAAAATACAAGATTACATTTTTGTTTTTCTTTTGTCGGGTATTTTTTACTTCTAATTCTCACACTCACATTTTTTTATCACGAGTCAGCCTATGCGGCTGATTTGACGCTGGCATGGGATGCCAGTACAGGAAGCGTTACCGGTTACCGTATTTATTCTCGGCAGGAAGGGCAAAATTATGATGACCCTCCTGTATGGACAGGAAGTGATACGACCGGTACGGTAGAGGGCCTGAATGCTAAGACCGTATGTTATGTTGTCGTAAGGGCTTATAATGATTACGGCGAGAGCGAAAGTTCTAACGAGGTGTGTTACAATCCAAACATCATTGATGGTGACGGTGATGGCGTGCCTAACAGTCAGGATGCTTTTCCGGATAATCCCGATGAATGGGTGGACACGGATGGAGATGGTACGGGCAATAATGCGGATGCAGATGATGATGACGATGGAATGCCGGACAATTGGGAAACAAATAACGGGTTGAATCCCTTGGTAACTGCTGCGTCGGGTGATCCTGATGGCGATGGGATCTCCAATTTAGATGAATACAATTCCGGATCAGACCCTGCCGAACCTAATCATAAGCCCGAAAAGCCTGTTCTTATTTCGCCGGTAAATACTGAAATAACGGGTTCATTGGCACCTGAATTAGAGGTAAGCGATTTTTCGGATCCAGACAGTAGCGCTACACATGCTGAGACCGTATGGCAGATCAGTACAGATCCTAACTTCGATGATTCTTCATATGTCCTTGACATTATGAGTAGTTTTTATCTCACATCATTAACGATACCGGAATGTGTGTTAGATGAAGAAGTCACCTATTATTGGAGAGTAAGATTTCACGATAATTTTTATGAGGAATCAGAATGGTCAGATATCCATTCGTTCACTACGCCCAGTGCGTCATCGGATGACCCGGATTTAAACGGCATACCTGATAACCAGGAAGTTGATAATACCGTGGATCTGGATAATGACGGAAATTTTGATATATATCAAGAAACGATCAAGTGTGTAAATATAACGACAGAGAATGGAGAAACACCGGTCGGTGTCAAGATTTCCACAAATGTCATTTCCATCTTATCTGTCAAGGCGATTGATCCGGAAACGATTTCAGTAACCGAAGACAAACCGGAAGAACTCCCTCTGTGCCTTATCAATTTCAAGGTACAGGTCGATAATCCCGATGAAAATGCTGAGGTCATTGTATATTTTTCCGAACCTGCGCCGAGCGATGCCAAATGGTATAAATATGACTTGATAGATGGCTGGCAGGATTATTCCAATCACGCGACTTTCAGCGCCGATAGAAAATCAGTTATCCTGGAGTTGCAGGATGGAGGCTTCGGTGATGCGGACGGAACAAAAAATGGGGTGATTGTGGATCCTTCAGGCCTTGGGGTTTCTACCCCTGACGATTATACGGATACAGATGGAAGTGCCGTTGTAAGTGGTGTTAGCGTTGATGGTAGCAGCGGTGGTGGTGGCGGGTGCTTCATTTCCGCTGCTTCATATGGATCGCTGATGGAATCCCCTGGCAAGATACGGTGTAAATTCCGCAATAACATTCCGTTTTCCGATTCTTTGGGCAAGGCTTTCGTGAAGCTTTACTATACCTATTCACCGTCCATAGCTGACTTCATTGCAAAGCATGATAAACTTCGGGCGATGGTACGATGGTGTCTGCTTTCGCTGATAAGCAT
>CAYVLJ010000233.1:0-1726 GCA_964452375.1 uncultured bacterium
CCCAACATTACACAGTAAGCTTGCCACCGCAGGTTTTTGAAGCTGTACACAATCAACTACACCCTGCCATTGCGCCTTGACTTCATCAATACCAACGGCCTTTGCGTCAACCGGGGTGGCTGGAATTGACGGCATTTCTTCTTTTAGTTCCTCTTTTGGTTCTTCTTTTGAAGCCGGAACAACAATGTTCTCCGAAGCCGGTGAAGCTTCTTTAATATTGCCATTTAAGATCGGACTTGTGTAGGTCTTGGGGGCCGCTTCTTTGGTAATCGGCACATTTTTGACCGCCGGTGCTACCCGGGGAGCAGCTGAAGGGACAACTCTTGTTACACTGGGCGATGCCGATTGCATTTGACCGATAAGTTCATCCAACTGTCTCAGGTCTTGCAAATTCGACAATTTAATAAATAAAGTTTCAACCAGTATCTTCGTATTTGATGAGCGGGATATCTTGGCTAATTCATCATTGACAATGGACAGCATTCTTATCAGAGTATGGGCATCCTGGGTTTTAACTAATTCATTGTAGTCTTTTTTGAGATTTTCCGTTGTATTCAAGATATCTGCAGACCCATGCGCTTTGACCATATACAGGTCACGTAAAAATATCGAAAACATGGTCACAAACTCCACAAGATCATAACCATGCATGAGCATATCATCAACAAGCTCAATTGCTTTATCGGCTTTACCTTCGATCAGAGCTTGATACATTGTAAAAAAGACTTCTTCACGGATAACGCCCAAAATACTTAAAATGGATTCATAAGAGATATCTTTATTTGAGAATGCAATAACCTGTTCCAAAATACTTTCACTGTCGCGAATACTGCCATCTCCCTTCTTAGCGATAAGCAACAAGGAATCATCATCAATGGCAATTCCTTCCTGTTTAGCAATATTGCGCAAAAGATCCATGACCTGTAATAAAGGAATACGTTTGAACTCAAAGCGCTGGCAGCGGCTTAAAATAGTTGGCAGAACTTTATGAAGTTCAGTGGTCGCAAAAATGAAAAGAATATGTTTTGGTGGTTCTTCAAGTGTTTTTAAGAGTGCATTAAAAGCATCTTTTGTGATCTGGTGAAATTCATCGATAATATAGACTTTGTATTTCCCATGGGTCGGAGGATATTTAACTTGTTCGCGAAGGTCACGAATACTATCGATACCACGGTTCGATGCACCATCGATCTCAAGTACGTCCATACTGCGACCTTCGGTGATCTCGCGGCAGGTCGTACATTCATTACAGGGATTCCCATCTATAGGATTTTCGCAATTCACCACTTTTGCCAGCAAGCGTGCCGTGGTCGTCTTCCCCGTCCCCCGAGGTCCCGAAAAAATATAAGCATGGCCCAGTCTGTTCTTTTCTATTGCATTCTTTAATGTAATAGTAATATGTTCCTGGCCGATAACGTCTTCAAAACGCTGAGGCCGGTACTTTAAACTTATAACCTGGTGACTCATGATAAATATTTCCCTGCTTATGAAGTAAAAATGACCCCAGGTTGCTTGTCGCTCAGAATAAACGCTTACCGCTGCTTCCTTCCGGACCTGACGGGGTTCGGCGGATACGCCGCCGACGAAGGCCTGAGGTCAGGTAAAAATACTCAATAATGCGAGATAATACAATTTATTTTGAGGTTAAATTTGTTGTTTGGGGTCTGTGAATAGTGAAAATATTTATTTTGAAGAGTATTTCATATATTTATCATTTATACATTAT
>CAYVLJ010000234.1:0-1720 GCA_964452375.1 uncultured bacterium
CGCTGACCTGACTCTGCCGCTTTTAAAATGGCTTTCAATGAAAGGGGAATATGCCACATCCAGCACACCTCAAATGAGCGGGAACGAGCTTCAAGGCGAGGCATATAAGGCTGAACTCCAGATCAAAGCATCGGATATTTTCAATTTAAAAGCCTACTACCGAAGTGTGGACAGCGCTTTTGTCAACACCTCGCAAACCGGCAAATCCAATGAAACCGGAGCAACGAAATACGGTATCAAAGGCTTGCTGGGTAATGAGGTCACCGGCGTTCTGAGTTCCGAATATTACATGCAATTAAATAAGATCGGAACGGTGAATGAGAATTCCGCTGAAGTATTCAATACGACCTATAAACGCAAGCTGGGTGAAAAATCCGATCTTATGCTGGCTTATGAGGATGCCCGCAGGAACAAGAGCGCATTGCAGGATTCCGTCACGGAACGCAGATCCAATATTCTGCGCGCAAAGATCAATTATAAGCTTTTCAAGAAAGTGACCGGATTTATAGAGAGAGACCAGAATTTGATGAAAGGGGATGAATCCAAACCGACCTATACCGGGATCGGGGTCACCTATTCGATCACGGAAAAGATCGGTCTCCTGGTGAAATACAAACGTATCGAGGGTGATACCCCGGGCAATCAACTTGTTTTTGGGATAGACTCGAAAATAGGGAACAGCACAGACTTAAGCGGTAAATACGAGATCGGTGGAGCAACCGGCAATAACAGAAATCGTGCAACCATCGGATTAAAGAACAAATGGGCTGTTACAAAAAGCCTGACCTTGAATTTTGCCTATGAGAATGTATCGACATCCGATCATTTCGAGACACCGACCATTGAACATCAGGCCTTGTCGGTTTCCTATGAATTCCTGCCGGAAATACCCTTTAAAACGACCGGTAAATATGAATTCAATATCAAGAGAGAGACGAAACAAAATAATTTCATGTTCAATGTCGATTTTAAGATCGCACACGGTTTGGCAATGATCGCCAAAACCGTATATTCAAAGGTGGATTACAGACTTCAGCCGGGTAATTATGTTGTTAAATCGGACAATCAGCTTGGTCTTGCACTTCGTCCCGAAAGAAGCGATCGCTATAACGCCCTTCTAAAAGCGGCTTACGTCGTTGATAAGAATACTCATGTGGATCCCGGAGTTAACAGGCAACGCTTTATCCTATCAACACATCATTACTGGCAGCCCTTCACACGATTGGAAATCGGACTTCGTTATGCCCGCCGCATTGTCGTTGATGAGGAGATCGGACTCTTTAAAGATAATGTTATAACTGACTATTTGGGATTAAGACTTGAATATGATCTGACCCATAAATGGTATGCTGCCGTTGACCTGAGATATCTTCGCTTGCTGCCGGCAAACGAAACAAAGCTGAACAGTTCTATCGAGACCGGTTACTTGCTTGCAAATAATCTGCAGGTCGGCATCGGCTATGCGTTCAATACTTTTGAAGATCCCGATTTTTCATCTCAAAACTATAATTTCAAGAATTTCTTCCTGACTTTTCATATGAAATTCAGTGAAAACATCTTCAATTGGAAATAAAATATCATCCGGTAAAAAAATAAATATTATCATCCTGAAACATCATTTGGAAAAATAAACACGCCTCCCGAAAAAAAACAAAAACACCTACCATGTCATCCCGGAAAACATGCCGGTGGCATGTTTATCCGGGATCTCATCTATTGA
>CAYVLJ010000235.1:0-914 GCA_964452375.1 uncultured bacterium
TTATTTCGCCGGGTCACCGGGAGTATTTTCCCGCTAATTCGGTATATCCCGGATCGGGATATAAAACACCTTTGGGTATCTGTCCGGTAGATGAAAAAGCCAGAGGACTGGCGCTTGAAAGTAAAGGTATGATTTCCTCTATGGAAGGACATCATGCAGAACATGCTTTGGAAGTCCAGTTGCCCTTTGTACAATATTTCCTCGGTAATATACCGATCTTGCCGATAGTGATGGGAGATCAGAGCGAAGAAAGTATTCAAGAAGCGGCAGCATGTGTTAGACAATTTTTTGATGTCTATGGAAAAGATATCCTTTTCATTGCCAGTTCGGATCTTTCTCATTTTCATGATAGTCATACGGCCAAAAATATAGATAGTGAATTCATTTCTTTGCTTGAAAAAGCTGACACACAAAACATGTATAAAAAATTACGATCAGATGATCTTGAAGCTTGTGGAGGCGGTCCAATTATAGCTATCTTAAGGGGTCTTGATATTGATAAGGAACACATCAGAGTTTTTGGTTATTCTCACTCCGGTGAAGTGATGAATGACCATGATTCCGTTGTAGGATATACTTCTGCACTGATCTTGAAAAATCCAAAGGAATAGTACATGATCGACGTACGTGTTTACAATGAAAAAGAACATGGATTTTGGGACGACTTCGTTCGTCAGGCGAATAATGGAACGATATTTCACGAACGAAAATTCTTGAATTATCATCCAAAGGAAAAGATACAGGCATCCATATTCAGCGATATAAGGGTTTGGGTGAAATGAATGCCCAGCACCTTTGGGATACAACCATGGATCCTAATTTCAGGACTTTACGTCGCTTTACGATAGACAACGGAGCCGAAGCTGATCGGGTATTCTCCATGCTTATGGGCGATGAAGTTCCTCCTCGAAGAG
>CAYVLJ010000235.1:924-1682 GCA_964452375.1 uncultured bacterium
CAGATTCAAAGATCATTCATTGGTCTTTATGGAAAAAGGCAAACCCATTGCCCTGTTTCCTGCCGTTGAATTCAAAGATGCAGATCAGCGAATTTTGTATTCACATCGGGGAAGCTCCTACGGTGGGATCGTCCAGCCTTTAAATCAAGGTGTGGAAAAAAACGTTAAGATCGTCAAGGCACTTGGAGACTATGCCAAAGAACAAGGATTTGATTCTATCATCATGACCCTTCCTCCCGATATCTACAATCACCAATTGAACAATTATCTTGAATTTGCCTGTTTTCGCTCAGGTTATACTTATATGAAACGGGAAATATCATCTGTTCTGAAACTTGAGGATGATATTGATAAGAATTTGGCAAAATTTAAAAGTACACATCGTACCGCGTATCGTCGCGGTGAAAAAATGGGTGTTAAAATTAGAGAGACAAACGACTATAAAGCCTTTTATGACATTTTAAAGAACAACCTAAAGATCAGGCACAACGTAAAACCTACGCATACTATCGAAGAACTTCTGGAACTTAAAAAACGCTATCCCGAACACATCAGGCTATACGGTGCTTATCTTGAAAATACGATGATCGCCGGGATCGTAATGTTCGATGCAAATGAACTGGTGACACTGGCTTTCTATATATCACACAATGAAGCATATCAGGAATATCGCGGTGTGAATGTCCTGTTCAAAGAGGTCATTGCCGATAGTATCAAGCGGGGATTCCATTATTTGGATTACGGTATATTTACGGTAA
>CAYVLJ010000236.1:0-1679 GCA_964452375.1 uncultured bacterium
ATACCCCTCCCGTTCTTTCTCATTGGGGGTCAGAAGCGGTTCATCCAAACGGGCTATGATACGGGTCGGATCTTTCAGATCCAGCAGCATGGCGCCGATACAATATTGGCGCATGGGCCCCACCCCGTGTGTAAGGACGAGCCAGCCCTTATCGGTCTCTATGGGAGAACCACAGTTGCCGACCTGGATGAATTCCCAGGGGAATTCCGGCGCCTGTATTACCTGTGATGTCTGCCAGAAATGGATATTGTCTGAAAACATGATATGATTGTTTTCACCGTCCTGGCGCGACAGCATGGTATAGCGGCCGCCAATTTTTCGCGGGAAAAGTGCCATACCTTTGTTTTGCACTGCTTTACCGTTGAGCGTTAAAATTTTGAATTTGATGAAATCCTTTGTTTCAATCAACTGCGGTAAGATTGTAATGCCGTTATAGGCTGTATAGGTCGCGAAATAGACGACCTCACCGTTGTCATTGAAAAATTGAACGAAACGGGCATCTTCAATGCCTCTGATTTCGTTTTTCGAAACGGGAAAGATCACCCGTTCGGATATGCGGTGGTCGGCGTGGAACTCCACCTCATAATTGGAATCTGCAAGCCAGCGTATGATCTCGAAGGTTCTGTTTTGGGTCGTTTCAGAAAATTGTGGTTTTTCGCGAAGGATCCAAATTTTTTCTATTAATTCATTATAAGTGAAATCTTCCGGCATCTGGTTAAGAATATAAACGGTTATCTTATCGCTGGCTCCCATCTCGTTAAGCTTACGCTGGAAAAGATCGCGTTTGTAAACAGGGTCTAATTGGAGATCCGGCGTTTCCGCAAAATCGCTGGTCGGATCGAAGATAAACCTATTGTGCCGGTCAAGGACGCCGCTGCGAAAGACAATTGACGAAACATGGCCTTCACCCGTTGCCCGCAGGCTCATGACAAAGCGCAAGCTGCCTTCGTTCAGATGGCTTTGATCAGGATGGGGGACGATGGAAGGGTTGAAAAGGGCGGCCGATTCAACGGCGTATTCTTTTGTAAAGTAAGCTCCGATGAGGGCCCTTTGAACATCGCTGAGCATTGCATCCGGGGGAATATAATTTTTCACCTCATTTAGATGCCGTTCAAAAATGTGTCCGATGTCTTCATGTCGCCTGGAAAAGTCAATCATTATTTGAGTAATTAAATTTTTGGCCGCTGTTTCAGACAAGTGCATTATTCGCTGAATTATTTTAGATATGCGATACCTGCCATCTGGAAGATGAAGGAGGGTGATGACCCGTGATGTATCCCCTATGATCTTATTTTCTTTTCTTTCAATTTTCAGCCGTTGATGCTTTGTTGCTTGCATATCATTGTGTCCTCAATGCCGATTGAAATTTTATGTTCTGCATCGAAAGTCTGTTCATCAGAACAAATTTTCATTTCCAGCCTATCCTCGAAGTTGATTTTCCGGTCTGCGATCTTCTACAGCGGCGGACGGGAAACCGAAAGGCAAACCGATATCAGATCATCGATAATGGCCGTACCGGCGCACATGACCGTATCCGCGCCGCCCCAGTATATTTTTACCGTACCGTCGTCTTCAGGAACAGCGCCGCAGGTAAAGACAACATTGGGTACATAACCATTTATCTCCCAAGGATCCTCAGGCTGCAATATCCACTGATCGGAAACGCCGATGATATTGGC
>CAYVLJ010000237.1:0-362 GCA_964452375.1 uncultured bacterium
GGACACAGCGCTACGCGACCCTTCGGGCTGAATAAATTTCCTGCGAAACTTTTTCAGGATGACGCACTGTTTCGTCTTATAATTGTCAATTGTTACCCTGCCGGCCAGTTAAACTTCCGTCCGCCCATCAAGTGCAGGTGAATATGTTCGACCTCCTGTCCTCCGTCCGGACCATTGTTAAAAACAAGACGGTACCCCTTCCTAATTCCAAGATCATCTGCTATCTTTTTGGCAGCCACAACCATGCGTCCCATGAGCTCTGTATCACCGGCGTTTAAATTTTCAATTCGTGCGATATGTTTTTTGGGGATGATCAGTATATGTTCGGGCGCTTGCGGATTAAGATCACGAAATGCAAGCAA
>CAYVLJ010000237.1:455-1638 GCA_964452375.1 uncultured bacterium
TATCACGAAATGCAAGCAAGTGATCATCTTCATATACGGCCGTGGACGGGATCTCGTTTTTGGCGATCTTGCAAAAGATTCAAGTAGTCATAATTACCTCATATTTGATATTGATCAAAACTTTATTGTTTTGTGAATGTACAGGCGACTCTCGAGTCGCCCTCAAGGAACAGGGAGGCTCCAGAGCCTCCCGTACATTTGCGATGATAAATCCCTCATGATTATGATCTAAATTTTGCTATCATATCATCTCTCCAGAAATAAACTTCTTCGGCAATATAGTGCGATCCGACAATGCATAATACTGCGTTTGACGGTAAATTCTTATATGCATGCCGGCACGCCTCTTTTATATTATCTGCTTTTTTAACTCGTGGAAATCTACCGGCCAGATCGTTTAATTCATCCTTCGATAAACTTCGGTGGGAATTAACGGGCGCGATCCAGATCTTGTCTGCCAGTATCTCTAATTCTATCATGACTTTTTCGGGGTCTTTATCCTGAAGTAATCCAAGAACCACATAAAATTCTTTATCGGGATAAACTTCTTCTACCGCTTTGCGAAAAGTATGAATACTATCAAAATTGTGCGCTACATCATAAATAATATCCGGCTCTGTTGATATGCGTTCGAAACGTCCTTTCCACTTGACAAGATCAAATCCGCGTTGAATTTCATCATTGCTCAGTGTCCGGTTTAATAATGTTTCAACCGCCCTAATGGCCAATGCAATATTTCCCAATTGATGTCGGCCAACGATCGGAATATACAGTTCTTTTTCATAAGATCTGATGTAAAAACTCATACCGTCCGAGTGTAGTTTTACATTGGTAAACATGGTTTCGGGATCTACAATATGAAGATCTTGAGTATGCTCCAGCAATTCATCGATCACATTGGGTTCCTGCAATGCCGTTAAAACCGGCACCCTCTCTTTGATTATCCCGGCCTTTTCGCGAGCGATCTCGGGAAGGGTATCACCCAAAATATTGGTATGGTCATATCCTATTCGGGTAATCACCGATACCTCTGGCGTTATGACTGATGTCGCGTCCAAACGACCACCCAAACCGGTTTCGATCACCGCCGCATCGACGTTTTGATCTCTGAAATATGCAAAGCCCAATGCGGTGGTCACTTCAAAGAAAGATGCTTCTGTCTCATCCACAAGCTTTTGGTTCT
>CAYVLJ010000238.1:0-1589 GCA_964452375.1 uncultured bacterium
AAAGGTTCAATTCGGGATCTATGATGCTGAAGGAAATTTCTACGCCAGCCGGGCATACAATCCGGGTCTTGGCTACAGTATCAATATACAGTATGTATTCTAATAGAGAAAAACTCAAAGCAAAAAAGGAGAGCAAATGAAAAAGACATACTTCGTTATTGCAGCATTAATGGTGATGCTGTTGTCATTAACCGGCTGTTTCGACCCCACAGGCCCAATTAATCCGGGTATTATAGAGTACCCAGGTTATGATGTTGCCCTCAAAGGTGCCATCAATGAAGATCTGACCCTGAATGCAAGTGATAAAATACTTCTTGCCGGACAGACATTCGTTGACTCAGGTGTAACTCTTACCATTGAAGCCGGTGCCACGATCGGAGCTCTTGCAGATGATCGGGAAGGTTTAGCGCCTTGTTTGGTCATCAAACGCGGTGGGATTATCATTGCTCAGGGAACTGAAGCGGCTCCCATCACATTTACCTCATCACTTCCGGAAGACATGAAAGGACGCGGTTCATGGGGTGGTTTGATCATTCTGGGAAAAGCCCCTATCAACAAATCGGGTGGCGAAGCTTTCGTTGAAGGTTTGGTTGGTGTTCCTTACGGCGGGTTGGATGCTGCCGATAACAGCGGTATACTTAAGTACGTTCGCGTATGGTACGGCGGTCGTTCCATCGGTCAGGATAATGAGATCAACGGTATCACATTGGCGGGTGTCGGTAACGGAACCACTGTGGAACATTGCGAAGTTGCCTATAACCTTGATGACGGATTTGAAATGTTCGGCGGTACCGTCGACTTAAAATATTGTTCAGTTCTTTTCGTTGGCGATGATGCTTTCGATACGGATCTCGGTTATCAGGGCCGTGGTCAGTATCTTTTTGCTATGATCGGTGAAAACGATGGAAACCGCGGTTTTGAAATGGACAATGATGGTTCAGATATGGATAAATCACCTCGATCACAACCAAAATTTTCAAATGTCACCATCATTGGTTCAGGCGATACTTCAGTTGTTGCCGACAATGATCAGGTTCTTCGCCTTCGCGAAGGGACCGGTGGTGATTTCCGTAATATGATCATTGTTGACGGTAAAGAATACGGTGTTCGCGTAACTGACCAGCCAACCCTGGATATTATTGTTACTACACCCGGAGCAGATGAAAACTATCTCTACTTTTCCGGCAACAATATTATTTACAACTGTAAAACCGATCAGTTTAAAGCAGATTACGGTTGGACAGCCATTAATGAAGATCCCGGTTATATTGTAGTTGGTCGTGAAGACAGCGACAGCACCATGACCTTGCTTCCCACAGCCGACGGACCTGCGTTTCAAAATATAGATGCGGTTATCGCTGACGATTTTTTTGAAACCGTTACATTCAAAGGCGCTTTCGGAACAGAAAACTGGCTTGAAGGCTGGTCCCTTTTAGATGAAAAAGGCCTTTTTTAGGATAATATGAAAAATAGAAACTGCCACAACAGTTTATTCGGCGAAGAAGCGTTATTATTATACGCTTCTTCGCTTTTTTAAAAAACTGCTTTGCCAAATTCACTTCGAATATTATATTCATTCTTATACAAGG
>CAYVLJ010000239.1:0-1501 GCA_964452375.1 uncultured bacterium
CGTTTGATATCAATATCCATTTCTTTTGCGATCTCGTTATCTGCGCCAAGTTTTGATCGAACCATTTCAAGCCATCCCATCAAGGAGGATATGGGTGTACCAAGCTGATGTGCAGTCTCTTTCGCCAAACCTACCCAAATGAATTTTTTCTCACTGCTCCTGATGTACTGAAAGCCAAGAAAACCGGCAAGGATAATGACAAACGCACCGATGATCTCAATAAAAGGCAACCAGGTTAATTGTCTGATCGTTATGCTGTCGCCATAGTGGATGATCCCTACAGCCTGATCATTTATCATCAATGGAACGGGCTTATTATTTTCATCCATTTTATTAGCGATTTGAATCAATTCCATTTTCAGTTTTGGCGAAAGATCCGCAGTATCGGGAATGCCTCTTACATTTTTCCACGCATTAATATCATTAGTGCCCGGTACCGTAATAATGATAGGAAAAGATATCCTCGGAATTATCTCTTCAAAGAAAAATCCATAATCTGAAAATTCGGCATCTCCGGCGAGACGGGCATACAGTTCAGTATAAAATATAAGAGATTGTTCTGATTCTTCCCGAAGGTCACTAACGATACTATTGGAATAAAAAAGAACACCGCCGGCAAAAATAAGCGATACCGCAATAAGAATAAATTTAATTCGCGATGTGTTGAACATGGATGTTTCCTTGTTGTTTACGGAAAATAAAAATATATTTATCCAGTAGCAAAGGAATATTAATGCAAATACAAAGTATAAGTTCGAGAAAACTGAAGATCATGAATATTATTCTTCTGATGTCGTTATGCTTCGTTTTTGTGTTAAAAGCAGAAGAATTGAGCCGATGGGTTGTTAATTTAAAGGTTCCCGATGATACTCCCGAAAACGCCAATATCCATATCGCAGGGAACTTCAACGGCTGGGATCCGGGGAACGGGAAATATAAATTGAATCGCATAAGTGATGGATTATATAATATTGATTTAGAAATACCTCAGGGCAAGGTTGAATTTAAATTTACTCTGGGGAAATGGTCTGAGGTCGAAGTGGATTCGAACGGCTATGATATCGACAACCGGTATGAAATGCTTATTGCCGGAGAAATAAAAAAAACATATAAAGTTGAAAAATGGAAAAGTCGGGATCAAATTAAAAGTATGGTTGGCGACATTAGAATTATTGATGATTTTAACATACCGCAGTTGAACAGGAAACGCAGGATCTGGATATATCTGCCGCCTGGATATAAAAATTCTAAACGAAGATATCCGGTTCTTTATATGCATGACGGACAAAATCTTTTTTCAGATTCAACATCGTTTTCCGGAGAGTGGGGAGTAGATGAAACCTTAGAAAGAATGATAGCAAAAAAAGAAATAGCACCAATTATTGTTGTGGGAATTGATAATTCCCAATATCGTTTAAGTGAATATTCCCCCTTTGATTTTCAATATAAAGGAGAGCATAAAGGTCAAGCTGCTTATTACGCTCAGTTTATTGTTGAAACC